>JABDFK010000013.1 GCA_013286585.1 Deltaproteobacteria bacterium | reverse complement strand
TGGCACGCAAGGCGCCGACCTCTCCGGAACGCTCTAAGAGGCCCACTGAGATCGTGTTGAAAATACCCAGTGCCACGATAAACAAGATGATGGCGCGGATGAAATTAAATTGCGCGGCTAAAAAATCCACCGAATTTTGGTAATAGACTTTATCCAGAATTTCGAAGCGAATGGGTTCTAAATCTGGATTTTTAGCCACGATTCCTTTTTCCACTTCATCCCAGTGATCGATGCCAGTGGTGGCCAAGGAAAAAAGCTCCACTCCCTTTGTATCTAGTAGTCTTTGTGCCTGATGCAGATGGATACGGAAGAATGAGTCATCGATGATTTTCTTGCCGATATGAAAAACGCCGGACACGTGCAGATCGGCTCCGTTGAGTTGTCCGTTGATGGTTTGCAATAAAACGGTGACGGTGTCGCCGGCTTTAACTCCTAGGCTTGTGGCTAAACCTTTGCCGATGACGATGTCATCTTCGTTTTGAATCTCGCCGCCGTCGACAAAGTTCATGTGGCTGAAAAATTTGTTTTCGCGCTCGGGAAGAATGCCTTCGCCCTTGCCGCCAAGAGTGATTCCACCCTTCACGACGAAACTGAAAAAGGAGACTCGGGGGAACACATCGACGACGCCGGGAACGGCTAAAAGCTGTTTTTCCACTTCTTCGGGGTTTTGCATCCAAGCGGTCCAAGGTTTTTCTGTCACCTTGCCGTAGTAGCCCTTCGGAAATACCTGTCCAAAACCATAGTAACCATGAATGGTGTTTTCCCGATAGGCGCTGATGATGCCTGTGTTGTAACCCTGATAAATCAATAGTGCAGATGCGCCCAAGGCCACGGTCACTAAGCTTGCCAAGGTTCGACGAGGGTTGCGAAACAAATTCCGCCAAGCCAGCTGAATGATGACAATCCATGCGGTCATGAAGATTTTCCTCCGGCAGTGAGCAATCCATCCTTCATTTCATAGATGGTCTCTGCATGGCTGACCAAATGGGAATCATGGGTGGAAAAAATAAAGCTGGTTTTTTCCACCCGGCGCAGCTCTTTGAATGTATCAATAATTTTGGTCGCAGTGACCGAGTCCAAATTGGCCGTGGGTTCATCGGCTAAGATGACCGAAGGTTTTTTCGCTAAGGCGCGGGCAATGGCGACTCGTTGTCGTTGACCACCAGAGAGTTCTAAGGGCTTCTTCTGCGCGTGATCAGCCAAGCCCAGCAAGGATAAAACTTCCATGGCGTGTTTTTTCATTTTTGCCTTGTCATATCCCAGTGAGGGCAGAAAATAGGCCGTATTTTCTAGAACAGTCAGTGTCGGAATGAGATAAAATGCTTGGAAAACAAATCCTATCTGATGCAGACGCAAGATTTCTTTCTCCGATTCAGAGGACTTGGCGATTTCTTGTCCCTCGAACAGCAGTCGACCGTCAGTGGGCGCGTCAATAAAACCCAGCAGATTCAGAAGCGTTGTTTTTTCCAGAGCCCGAAGGGCCTACGATGCAAGTGAAACAGCTTTTGGGAATATGTAGGTCGATGCCCTTAAGCACGGGGACCCGTTGTCGATTCCATAGGTAGCTATAACGCAATCCCTCGATGGTGTAGAGTTCACTCATGCCATTGATCATAGGGAGCGCAGAAAACGAAGTCAACGCTCTGATTTGCACAAAAGGACGAGTTTATCGTAGCATTTGATATTTCCTTAAAATACAATTTCTGTGAAACACTACTCAAGAAATCGAGGTCCACGCATGTATCAAACATTTTTCGCTTCGACGTTGCTCTTGTCGCTGTTGATCTCTGTGGTCGCTGGTGCTGCAGAAAATCCCGAAGAGTGGCTGAAGAAAGCCGACAATATCCGCAATCCCTCTGACTCCTATGAGATGACCATCAAGGTCACCACCGCAGAGAACACATCCACCTATCATTCCTTCTTGAAGGGCCAAGATAAAACTTTGATCGTCACTGTAGAGCCCGCCCGGGACAAAGGTCGCAACATGCTTATGTTGGACCGAGATTTCTATGCCTATATTCCGAATCTCAAACGCTCGATGCGCCTGTCGCTGGCACAAAAACTTTCAGGTCAGGTGGCGAACGGCGATATCTCTCGCACTCGCTGGTACGGAGATTATTCGGTGCAAGTAGAGCCTTCCAAGGGTGATGAGGTTCAGTTGCTGCTAAAAGGTCAAAAAGAGAATTTAACCTATGCGTGGATTCGTCTTTGGTTGAAAAAGCCTAATTTTCAACCCACCCATGCCGAGTATTTGGCCTTGAATGGAAAAACGATTTTGAAGCGGGCCACTTTTGAAAACTACAAAACGCTGGTGGGCGCTCTGCGACCGACAATGTTGGTCATTGAAGATCTGGATCACAAGCGCAGCACCATTGAGATTCTAGACATGGCGAAAAAGGATCTGAGCGATGGCTTCTTCACCAACCGCAATATGGAGACCCAGAGGTGAGATTTTGGATTTTTGCCTGGTCCATGTCGATGGTTTGTTTATCGGCAGAGGCCAAGAGCAAAGATCCTTTCCAAACAGAGTTAGATCTTTCTCCCAGATACGAATATATCTCTAGCTCGACGCAGGAGTTGGCCAATCGACTGATACTGAAGTCCAAGCTGTCGGTGCAAAAACAGTGGTTCACTTTCTATTTCGACGGTTTTGCCGAGTTTGATAACGTTCCTGTCGAGGACACCATTCGCCGCACACCCAACATGGGTTATCTGCAAGAGCTGTACGTGGAGGGAAAATGGGACTCCATTTTCGTGCGCTTGGGAAAACAGGCCCTGCGTTGGTCAGAAACTTGGGTTTTGCCATCTTTGGATATTTGGACGGGGAGGCGCTGGAATCGTTTTCTTTTTGATCCTCAGTCCGAACAATTCAATCACTCCACCGGCGGCAGCGTCTCTTACGTGGGCCGCAACTTCACTTTGGACGCTGTCGGAATCACCAATCTAGGAGAAACCGAATTGCCTCAGCCATTGGCGCCAACAATTCCGGGCTACACGCAGAACAACACCGGTGGTGGAGTCCGCGGCCAATTGGATGTGGCGGGGTTTCATTTCTCTGCCATTGGGGCTCAACAGGCGACGCGTTTCTATAGTGGTGTGACCGGGAACTACGCGTTTGATTTCATGGTGCCGAAGCTGGAAGGCGGGATGGTCACAGACACGCATGATCCAGTCACCAGCGGACAGACTCAGGTGTATTTCGGCACGGCCGGAATTGATTTCTTCGCCGGTCGCTGGACGATCACGCCGCAATTCACCGGCTTTACCAATCAAAATCCCTATCTGCCCTATCAAAACGAAGGAATCGCTTACGTCAGTGCCACCTATCAGGACAACCCCCATGATTTACAAATGTCCGCCCTGTACAATCCAGTGAACTACGATTCTTTTTGTAACATCAGCTACAATTATAATTTGAACAATCACGTCTCTGTCGGTGGATTTTTGCAGAGCTATTATGGTGTGATAAATGTACCCATGCCCAGCATTTACGCCCAGTACGCGAATATCGTCGGCACCGGATTCATCGCTGGCGCTCGCTTTGAGGTTTTGGGCGACTGGAGTTCTCGTTAAAAACTTTCGCTCCAAACTAAGCTAGGCGTCCGCTGATCATTCACTGAGATCGCCAGTGGAGGTTCTTTCCACGGAGAAAAGCGTTCTCGATAGAAAAGTGGACGAAAAATCAAATCGAAAATGAACGGCGAAAGAATCCCAAGGCCAGCAATGGCCCAACGATTGTCAACACTAGAGCTTGCGGCCATAGCCAACTCACTCACAGCGATCAATCCATGGCTGAGATAAAAACTATTTCGAAATTGCGAGTAGGTTTCTAAATCCACCAGTGCAGTGCCGGACGAATCGCTTTTGCAAAAACGGGGTGGCGGTCCGGCGCTCATCAATAGCGCGGGAATTGCTAGTAGGGCACTGGTGTCGACTCCGCTATACACTGAATTTTTTGTAGCACCACTGGTTTGCCACTGTTGAAGAGCACTATAGGACCCAAGCCAACCAACAAAGGAATACACCCTCATTCTAGTATAAGGTTCCATTTGGTCGGCTGCGACTTGCCCTGATGTGCCTGGAAGACAGTCATGCTGGAGGCTAAGAGCACCGGAAAAACCAACGCATGCGCAGAGGCTCGCACCGGCCGGGCAAGTCAATTTCACGGGAGTTCAAGCCCCAGGCCCTGCGAAGCGCTGCATTAGGGGTGCTTGTTTCAGGATTTTGCCCAAGGTAGAAGTTCAAACAGGGAGTTGTTCCAGTGATTGAAGTCATCGTAGGTGTCTGGCTGACCAGTTTTTTTCTTTCGATGATTGTGGTCGGTTTTAACTTCTATTTCACCTACCAGCGCCTGCAGTCAGATCAGCTCAAAATTTTGAATGAAAATCTGGCCAAGACGAATCTATTTTGGTCGAACTCTCACGGAGATTTTTCGCCACTGACTTCGGGGGCCGTCGAAAACGACCGGATAAAAACGCTGCGTAACACGGCCTTGATGGGACTTTTGGGATTGGGCAGTTTGCCGGGATTTGTTTTTTTGTTAATCATAGTTCTATCACTGAATATTTTGGCGCGATCGCGCAAAGAGGTGGCCACATTCGATAGCGCTTTGGCCAAGGATCGGAACCTAGAGCGCGGGGAGGTAGAGTCAATGCTTCTAGTCCTTGGTCCAGATCAGAACATAAAATTTGATGCTCTTTAAAAAACTCCGATAAGCTGGAAGAACCGTTGCCAATGAGGGTTTGCGGTTTTTAACACGGAGATGTTTTGCCATTCATAAAAACTCTGCCTCCGACTTTGGTCATGGTCAGTGCTCTCTTAAGTGCTTGCGCCCCATCGGGTGCATCCAGTTCAGCTTCGTTGCCCTCTAGATCGGTGTCGGGTGCCACGTCGGCGACGCCGCTGCCGCCACCACGTCCCAGTAACGGTCCCAACGAACGCGTCTGTGCGGGAGTGGATTCTCTGCCGGGAATTGACGTCTCCGATTACGATCCCGGCACTCAGTGGACTGTAGTCAAACACAGCGGTGTCGATTTCACTTTTATCAAAGCCAGCGAAGGCATCGATTATACGAACCCTTACTTCGTGCAGGATTGGGCGGCGGCTCCCAACAACGGAATTTTTCGCGGAGCCTATCATTTTTTTCATCCCAAGGACGACCCCACACTGCAAGCCCAGCATTTTCTAAAAGTAATGGGCAAATTGCAGTCGAATGACCTACCCGCAATGTTCGATTGGGAAAGCAACGAGGGAGTCAGCGCCGCCGAACAAATCAAGAAGGCCAAGGTTTGGTTACAGCTGGTGGAAGCAGCGACCGGAAAAACGCCGATCATCTACGTGAGCCCTTCGTACTGGAACGCTCTGGGCAATCCCCAGGAGTTTGAGCGCTACCCATTGTTCATCGCTCACTATGACGTTACCTGTCCCGAAATCCCGCCACCGTGGAGTCAGTGGACCTTCTGGCAACGCGGAACCGGTCCCGCGGCCGGCGTCCAAGCTGCAGAGGCTGATTTGGATGTGTTCAACGGTTCTTTGACTCAGCTGCTGCAGTTGGCTCAGTCGTCAAAATAAGAAATGGCAGTCATGGATTTTCGGATCAAGGCTTCCGGCATCCAAATATTGCCTTTTTCGCACGCGTCTTTTCGCAGTTTTGGATTGTCTTTGTAATAGCAACCTGATCCCCAAGAATTTCTGATCAAATATTCGCATTGATGAGTGTCGCTGCGCCATTGACGGCCCACGATCGAGGACATGTGCATGGACTTTGGATCGAGCTCTTGAGTGGGGGACTGCAAGATGCTACCGTAATACGCCAGCGCCACGATATTGCCACGGTCCAATTGCTGGTTCAGTTTGAACATAGCGATGTCTTCGCCCAACCATTTTCCACCGTACTCTGCGTACCAAAATTTGAGATCCGATTTAATTTTTAGCGGTCGTGAGTTGTGACCGACACAAAGTGCGTTGGCAATATTCTTGGGAAGATCTTTTCGAGAAGAATTCGCCAGCAGTTGCATGAGCTTTTGCTCGCCCATAGAGAAAATGATGCTTTTGTGCTTTTTCAGGTTTTCCCAAACGCTGAAGAAGCCACTCCATGCTGCATTGGCGGCGGCAGCGGTAGCAGCATTGTGCTGCAAATCGTAGAGGTCTTTAAGCTCATTGATTGTATCAAGTTTCTCTTTGAGCGGAATCCGCAATCCTTCATGCATGAACTGATTTTCCACCGTTTGCAGACAAACATGATCTTGAGTCGCCAGATAAAAATTGAGCGCCAGATAGCCGCTTCCACCTTCAGTGAACGCGTCTCTGCGAAGAGATTGATTGAAGTTCAAGGCAATATCGATGGCAGAAACTTGCTGGCCATTGAGTTCTTTGTAGTATTCATGGCCCATTAAATCAGCCGCAGTATTGGCATAGCACCAACCAATATCACCTTGATCACGAACTGGACCCAGTGCCCAGCGCTGGTCCATGTAAGTGCAGTCACCCACATCATCAGCTTCATTAGCCACAGCAGTGATGCCAGAGAATAAAATGGTGAGTGTGAGAAATGACTTCAACATACCAATAGTTCAATGCAAATTTGGTGCAGCCTAGGCTGCGCTATACGAATATTGGCGTGTCAAAAAGCTGCCCCGATTGAGCCACTGACTAAGTGTTCGACAACGAGGCCGCTCTGTTGTTGATCCTGGGGCTCCGAGGTTGATAAGCGATAAGGTAAGCTGTCCTCCGCTCTCCCGGGGGCACCGCCCCGGCCTGGCGCCGGCAGCGGAAACTCACGCAGAATTTCTTGAGCGATGTGACCTGCGACTGGCTTTATCGACGATTCGCAAGATCAGCGGGCGGTGCCTCAGCAGAGAGCGGGATCCGAACGCTAGGTCCGAGCGTAAGGTGATATGCAGTGGCTTTTTGGTGTCCATGGGTCTGCGACTGCGTCTTCGGCCGAGGGAGTGGGCTCCGCCATGTTCTTTTTTGCTGGGTTTTAGAAAACTGAGTTGTTGCATGTCGCTCAGAGCATGCAATCTCCGGCCGGCCGGGGCGGTGCCCGCAGCGGGACAGAGGCGGTCTTGGTGATCCGGATTTCGTCTTCAGTGGTTAAGGCTTTGCCTCGGAATCCGCAGAAATCCTACGGATTTTAGGAGGACCCCAACGAAACTTCCGTCGCCTGGCTGCAGGACCGAAACTACTCCTCACAATTCGACATCAACACTTTGGCGTGCGCTCGTTCCACCTGAACCAGCTCTTTACGCAGCTCATTTTCAACGATGGTGGTGTTAGCGATTTTCATATAGTGATCGTAGTTGGCTTCGCCGAAACTGAAGGAGTTGGAAATCCAGCCCGGAGGACTGGCCACCAAAGTCGATCGCATCACCGCAAGCTTAGTGATCTGGTCATGCAGCTCCCGCTCGCCCTGTTCGACATCTGGGATGGCGTAATCGATACCGCCCTTAGAGCTATGGAGTTCATAAACCGCTCGGCCCCCGACATAGGCCATGGGACCTATGAAGATAGGAAGTGAATTGATCGTCACTGTTGAAAACAAGACGCTGCTGAGCAATCTTGTCAGAGAAAATGCCACCGTGTGGCCCGTGGCCGTAGTCAACGTGACTGCAGCGGCCCCAGAACCTGCGGAAGCATTGCCTAGCTCTGGTATTCTTAAAATCACGCGGGTGATCAGCCCCATTTCTCCTTCGGTGGTGGCGGCTGCAGCAGCGGCCGCCGACATCTCCCAGGTGAGCAGTGCCGTTCCAGCGACTGCCACGCCCGTGGAAAGATAGAATCTTTTTTTCGCATCATTGGCGATTTCGATGTAGGCCTGATTGTCTTCATGCTCGTATCTGGCGTACAGCTCATCATGCAGCGACTGTTTCAGCAGTTGCCGACCCTGATCACAGTAATAGGCTTTGAGCGTTTGCGCTTGAGCCTGCAAGCCCGAAACAATTATCCCCACGCACAGCGACCACCTTACGATTAACCCCGTCATAATTTCCCCACTTTAAGTATTTAAACTTGAGCCAGATATACCAAGAAATTTGGCGTTCGCGTGAAAAAAAGTTGGGCATGAATTTTTTCGTTGGTGGGTGACAAAAAGTTGTACAGTCTGAGGCTGCCGAAGTGCCCATGTATTCGATTGTCAAAGGTGCGAAATCAAGATAGTAATCGGCCCGATGCAAAAACTATCCAGTAAAGAATTCATGCAGGAAATTGAGGCCACCCTGGGCGGCTACTGGCTCTCTGATTTGGCGAATTTCTGTTCTATTTTGTTTCATCACTTCAATGATGTCAGTTGGGTGGGCTTCTATTTGAGTGATGGAAAAATGCTAAGACTAGCGCAGTTCATGGGAAAACCAGCTTGCACAGAGATCGGCTTTCATCGCGGAGTGTGTGGCACTTCCTTTTCTCAGGCCAAGCCGCTATTGGTCGACAACGTCAACGACTTTGCTGGTCACATCGCTTGTGATTCTCTAGCTCAGTCAGAGATGGTTCTTCCATTCTACGTTCAGGAAAGTCTTGTCGGAGTGTTGGACTTGGATTCTCACAGCCCAGCGCGGTTCAAGAAAGAAGATTTAGAGCTGGTCAGTCAAGCATTGCAAATCCTGTCGCGCAAGTTGGCTCACGCTCAACCTCTTTTTTTGAACCTCAAAGGATAGAGTTGGATGGGTTTAAAAATTTCCGACCTGCAGTTTGAATATCCAGAGAACTTGATTGGCTTAGAGCCTCAGCGACCATCCAGAGTCATGTGGGTTGAAGCGCAGCCTCAGGAAATTTCCGTGCAAGAGCTTTTGCAGAAAATCCCTGCAGGGGATGTCCTGGTCGTGAACAACACGAAGGTTCTTAAGCGGCGAATTTTTGCCCGCGCGGGCGAGGTCGAACTAGAAATTTTATTTCTGAGCCAAAAATCAGCGACCGAGTGGGAAGTCTTATTTCCTTCAAAAAAAATAGCCGTCGGTGAAGAGATTCTTCTTCCTAAAAATATTCGGATGCAATTGATTAAAAAAGGCCGACCCCAGGTGATCGCCACCAGTGAGATTCTGACGGAAGAGTATTTCAACGAGGTCGCAGAATTGCCCCTACCGCCCTATATTCAAAAAAGTCGCGGACAACGTCACACTCAGTCTGCGGACAATGACTGGTATCAGACCGCGTGGGCAAAAGCCGCCGGAAGTCTGGCGGCACCCACGGCCAGTCTGCATTTCACCCAGAGAGATTTAACGACCTTGAAATCTCGTGGGGTCAAAGTCATCGAACTCACGTTGCATGTGGGGCTTGGAACATTTTTGCCGGTGACCAGCGAAAATTTGGATGAACATCTCATGCACGAAGAGTTGGTAGAGATTCCCGCGGAAACCTGGCAGGCCATTTTGCAAGCGCAAGAAACTAGTCGCGGGATCTGGGCCATGGGCACGACCGTGGCCAGGGCCCTGGAAAGTGCGGCTCTTGGTCTCCTGCCGCAGAATCAAAAAGGGGACCTTCACGGTTTGACTCGGCTTTTGATTCAACCAGGATTCCGTTGGCAGGTGGTCACGGGGCTGCTCACCAATTTTCATCAACCAGAATCCACTTTATTGGCGCTAGTCGCCGGTTTTTCCTCCCTCAATCAAGTGAAACAGTGCTATGCCTGGGCGATTGAAAAAAAATTTCGCCTGTTTAGTTACGGCGATCTGACAGCGTGGGTAAGAAAAAATGAGTGAAGCTCAGTTTACAGTTCATAAAACACAGGGCAATGCTAGGCGGGCGACTCTGCAGACGGCCCATGGTCCGATACAGACCCCGGTATTTATGGCAGTGGGAACCAAGGCCACGGTGAAGGCCATGACCGTCGAAGAACTCAAAGAGTGCGGCACGCAAGTGGTTTTGGGAAACACCTATCACTTGCACCTGCGCCCTGGAGAAAAGCTGATCCAAAAACTGGGTGGCCTTCACAAGTTTATGAATTGGCACGGACCAATTTTGACCGACAGCGGGGGCTTTCAAGTTTTCTCGCTGTCAGGTTTGCGCAAGCTCACCGAAGAAGGTGTCGAATTTCGCTCTCATTTGGATGGCGGCAAATATTTTCTGAGCCCAGAAAAAAGCATGGAAATCCAAATGGATTTGGGCTCTGACATCATTATGGCATTTGATGAGTGCTTGAAATATCCAGCGACCGATGACGAAATCAAAGCCAGCATGGACCTCACACATCGATGGTTGAAGCGTTCCAAGGAGGCCATGACTCGCAAAGAAAGTCTGCTTTTTGGGATCGTTCAAGGCGGATTGAAATTGGAGCACCGAAAATACAGTCTAGAACAAATCACCAGCGTCGATCTGCCGGGCTATGCCCTGGGCGGTTTCAGCGTTGGTGAGCCCATAGAGATGATGCATGAACTGGTGAAAGTGGTGGGTCCCATGATGCCGGCGCATAAACCCAGGTATCTGATGGGTGTCGGCACTCCACTGGATTTAATTCTGTCCATTGATTCGGGAATCGACATGTTTGACTGCGTTATGCCTACAAGAGTGGCAAGAAACGGAACCCTCTACACCTGGCAAGGCAAGGTCAGCATCAAGCGGAACGAGTACAAAGAAGATCCGGGTCCGCTCGATCCCGAGTGCGATTGTTACACCTGTCGCAACTACAGCAGAGCCTACCTTCGGCATCTGTTTTTGATTGGTGAAATTTTAGGCAGTCGCTTGAACACCATTCACAATTTGCACTTCTACATGACCGTCATGGCCCGTGCACGAAAGGCTCTGGAAGAGGGAACTTGGGATCAGTACCGAGATTTCTGCCTTTCGCGTTTCGTCAAAAAAGACAACCAAAAGGACTCCGCAGACTAAACCCTTGAATGTTCAAAACAAAAATGTGACGTTGAATCCGCACTTAACCAAATGCCCGGATCCTTCGTTGCTTCCTCCGTCGGTTTGTGCGGCCTACAAGTAGTAGGCCTCCGCACCTCTGTCAGTCGCGCCTCGGCTGCGGGCATTTTGTTAAGCGCTGAAATTTTACAATAGGAGTATTGTCCATGAATCCAGCGGGTCCATCCAATTTAGAAATGCTGCTGCCGTTTGTCGGCATGTTTGCGATCTTTTATTTTTTAATCATTCGCCCTCAAGGCAAAAAGCTGAAAGAACACGACAAGTTCGTCACTGAACTTAAGCGTGGGGATGAAGTCGTCACCACCGGTGGCATACTGGGTGTTATCGATGGCCTCACCGATTCAATTGTGACATTGGAAGTTTCTTCCGGTGTCAAAATGAAGATTCTAAAAAAACAAATCGCAGGTGCACAAACCGCTATGGTCGGCGCCGGACCAACCAAAACAAAATAAGGATTGAGCAAAATGGAAAATCTTCGTTTAAGAACGATTCTGGGTGTTTTATTTTTTGCCTTGGCCATTGTTTGGGTCGTGCCCAACGTCGTGAATATGGACAAGAGCTGGTGGCCCTCTAAGAAAAAATTGAATTATGGCTTGGACATTCAAGGTGGATTGCATCTTGTGATGGGCGTGGACGTTACGGGTGTCGTGAGCGAAGGCGCTACGCGCCTGGTGGCAGGAATCAAAACCGAACTGCAGCGCGATCAAGTCGAAGTTCAGGACATGAGAGTTTCTAAGCCCGCTGAAGGCGAAATTGAGATCACGTTGGGCGCCGCTGATCATGCCAAAGTGGCTAAATTGATGGAGGACCGATACTCCACCACTTTGCAGAAAATGTCGGATGCCGATGGCAAATTGGTGTATCGCTATTACGACACCTATCTGCGCGACTATAAAAACAAGGTCATTCAACAGGCGATTGAGACCATCCGTAACCGCATCGATGAATTCGGTGTGGCAGAGCCCAGCATTTCCCAACAGGGTGAAGATCGTATCCTAGTGCAGTTGCCAGGTATGGCCGATGCAGAAAAAGCCAAGCAGCTGATCAACACCACCGCTAAGTTGGATTTTCAGTTGGTCGAAGACAAACCAATGCCAGAGCTCATGACTCTGATTGATGCGGCCGAAAAAGCGGGTGCTTACTCCCTTTCAACTTTGAAATATTCGGACTATGTGAACCGCGTGAATGCGGATCTGAAAGGCAAGATTCCAGATAAAACCATGGTGCTTTTCGAAAAAACTGAAAACGCCCAGAATTTGGAAGCGGGTAAAATCCCGTTCTTACTTCGCACGGACACCAACTTGGGCGGCGATGCTTTGAGCGACGCTCACGTGAGCTTCGACCAATACGGAGCGCCGGAAGTGGCATTGCGCTTCAATCCCTCGGGTGCGATGGGTTTCAAAAATCTGACCGGACAAAACAAAGGCCGCATGATGGCCATCGTTTTGGACAAAGTGGTGAAAACTGCTCCGCGAATCAACAGCGAAATTCCGAACGGCGAGGCCGTGATCACTCTTGGCGGAAGCCGCAATCGTGATCAAAGCATGGAAGAGGCGCGAATGATTTCCACGGCGCTTCGTGCAGGAGCGTTGCCTGCAGCTCTCGAACAATTGGAAGAGCGTCGTGTGGGTCCAACCCTGGGTGCGGACTCTATCAAAAAAGCGCAAATGGCCAGTTACATTGGCGCACTTTTGATTTTCCTTTTCATGTTGGCCCGCTACAAGGCCATGGGCTTGGTTTCCGACATCACTCTAGGAATTAACATCGTCAGCGTGTTGGCGCTGCTCACCTCATTGGGCGCGACGCTAACTTTGCCGGGAATCGCAGGGATCGCCTTGACTGTGGGTTTTGCCGTCGATGCGAACGTGCTCATCAATGAGCGGATGCGCGAGGAACTGCGCCAAGGCGCCAGCTTCGCGCTAGCCGTGAAAGAGGGTTACCATCGTGCGATGAGTGCGATCTTGGATGCCAACTTCACCACGGCCTGCACGGCCTTCGTGCTTTATTATTTCGGAACCGGACCGGTGCGGGGTTTTGCAGTGACTCTGTTGATCGGTATCGTCACTACTTTGTTTGCCAATGTTTTCTTGTCGAAAGTGTTGGTGGATCTTTTGGTGCACAAATTCGGCGTGAAAAAACTTTCGATATAAGGAACTGAACATGGCACATATGGCACACAACCCAGACAAAAAGTTAGACTACGGCCGTTTTGATTTCGTCAGCAAAGTGGGTCTCTTTGGAGGCATTTCTGCTTTGCTAGTGATCATTTCTTTTTTCTACCTGGCGGTTCGCGGGATCACCTACGGAATTGATTTCGTCGGTGGGACAGAGATTCAAGTCAAATTCGCTCAAGCACTGAACATCGATCAGGTGCGTGCGGTGGCGGAAAAGCAGGGACTGAAGAACGTGCATCTTCAAGGTTTCGGTGATCAGAACGAATACATCATTCGTTTTCAAACGGAAGCTGGAAAAACCGACAAAGAAACCAATGAAACGCAAAACGCAGCAGTTATTCGCCTGAAAGACTCGCTGAACACGGACTTGGCTGCTTTCCAGCCAGAGATTCGACGCGTGGATTCCGTAGGCCCGCAAGTGGGAGCCGAGCTAAAACGCAACGGATTCTTGGCCGTATTTTATTGCTTGTTGGTGATCTTGATTTTCGTGGCTTTGCGTTTCGACTATAAATATTCACCCGGCGCTGTGGTTTGTCTGTTTCACGATGCCATCATTACCCTGGGAATCTTCGTCCTGGTGGGAAAAGAAGTGAATGTGCCAATTTTGGCAGCGATTTTGACCCTGATCGGGTATTCCCTGAATGACACCATCGTGGTTTACGATCGTATCCGCGAAACCGAGCACGCCTTCCGCGACAAGGGCATGGCTTTTGTCATCAATCGCGCCATCAATGATATGTTCGAGCGAACTCTGATCACGTCCGGAACAGTTTTCGTTTCAGCGTTGTGCCTGTATTTCTTCGCTGGTGGAACTGTGGCTGACATTGCGTTCGCGATCTGTGTGGGAATTATTTTCGGAACGTATTCCTCCATTTACGTGGCGGCACCACTGATCTTGGCCATGGAAAAATTCAACCTGATTCGAAAAGCGGCGTAATGCCAGCCAGCCGACGGTACGGAGGCGTTTAGCTTGGAAACTAAAGTTTCAGAATCATCATCGACGTTGAAAGTGATCTCGCGAAATTGGATTTCGCGAGAGGAATCAGCTTTGAATGAGGGGCTACCATTCCCTGACGGCGAAATGCCTGTCCTGGTAAAAAGACTTCTGCGCGCACGCAAGATGACTTCAACCGACGAGCTTGAACAAATTTTGAACCCTCGGTTGGCCCAGCTGCATGACCCATTTTCTATTTTAGGAATGGAAAAAGCAGCTTCGCGCTTAGCCCAGTCTTTTCAAAAAAATGAATTGGTGTGCATCTATGCTGATTTTGATTTGGATGGAACATCGGGGCTGGCGCTTTTGTACGAGGGCCTTAAGGCTCTCGGTTTTCAAAATCTCAAATACTATCAGCCCAAGCGCCTGTCGGAAGGCTATGGTTTTCATCCTCACGCCGTCGAGGATCTGGCGCAACAAGGGGTGAAGCTCATCGTGACCGTGGACGTTGGCATCACTGCTATTGAAGCCGCTGAAAAGGCTCGCTCAGTGAATGTCGATGTGATCGTCACCGATCATCATCAGCCGGCACCAACGCTGCCGGCAGCTTTAGCCATCGTGAATCCCAATCAGCCGGGCGATGTCAGTGGCCTGGGGTATCTCTGTGGGGCCGGGGTCGCATTCTACTTGCTCCGAGCGGTCCAGCGAAAATTAATGAACGAGGGAATGCTCAAAGACTCGACTCTGGATTTGAAATCTTTATTAGATTTTTTGTCCATCGCGACTTTGACAGACTTGGTTCCACTGGTCGGTGACAATCGCTCCTTGGTGAAATCCGGTCTTTTACAACTGGAAAAAACACAGCGTCCGGGGCTTCGCTGCTTGCTTCGGGCTTTGCAGCTAGAGGGTCGACCTCTGACCGGTCAAGATGTGGCCATTCGTTTCGCTCCGAAATTAAATGCATTGTCGCGTTTGGAAAATGGCCTTTTGCCGGTGGATTTATTTTTAGTTCGTGACGAACACAAGGCCGAAGAAATGGTTCGCTCGGTGCTAACAAGCAACGAAGACCGCGTGAGCCTTCAGCAAAATGGCGAGCGTCTAGCGGTGGAATTACTGAAAGATTGGCCTCATGACAAATTCGTTTTCGTGGCTTCGCCAGAGTTTCATCGCGGCGTGATCGGCCTGATTGCGACGAAACTGGCAACCACCTTCAATCGGCCTGCCTTTGTGGGATCTGAAAATGAAGAAGGTCTTATCGTTGGCAGCAGTCGCTTGCCCAATGGCGAAGAGGGCAGTGTTTTACGAGCTCTGAAGTCGGCAGAACCCGTGCTCAATCGCCATGGGGGCCATCATTCTGCGGCAGGATTTGAACTGCATGCGGCTAACAAGACCCGTTTTGTCGAACATTTGGCCGAGCATTTTAAAGTATTACAAGATCGAGAACTCGTGATCGAGCAAGAATTTGATTTCGAGTTGTCCCAGGCCGAGGTCACCGAAAAGAGCATGAGCAACTTGGATGCGATCGGCCCTTTCGGCCAGGGCTTTTCAGTGCCCCAGTTTGTCTTTCGCGGTTTGAAACTCAAATCGACGTTTGAACTGCGCGGTGGGCATTTGAAGTTGTCTTTTCACAAAGACTCCGTGACCAATAACTTCGGCAAAGGTTTCGAGGCACTCTACTTTTCGCCACCCACCCACTTTCAGCATCCCCAGCCCGGAGATTTGCTCGATGTCCTGGGTGAACTTCAATGGAATTACTTTGCTGGTAAAAAGACCGTGCAATTGTTAATTCGAGATCTCAAAGTTCACGGAGCATAGAAATGAAATCTTTAGTTTTGCTGAGCTCGGGTTTGGATTCCACGGTCAACCTCTATCAAGCGGTGCGAAAAACGGAAGTGGTAACGGCACTGACTTTTGATTACTCGCAGAGAGCCGCAAAAAAAGAGCTGAGCTGCGCTCGTGGCTTGGCCCGAAAACTGGGAGTGCCTCATAAGATCGTGCAGCTGCCGTTTTTCCAAGATTTTCCTCAGTCCAGCCTGACCAACAAGTCCAAAAAAATTCCCAAGGGTCGTGAGCTTAAGATTGATCATTTGAAAACCTCGCAGAAGTCAGCCAAATCAGTGTGGGTTCCCAATCGCAATGGAATTTTTCTGAACATCGCCGCAGGTTTTGCCGAAGCTCTCGGTGCACAGCTAATCATTCCCGGCTTTAACATCGAAGAGGCTTCTACATTTCCTGACAATAGCTCTGGATTTTTGAAGGCGCTGGATCAGGGGTTTGCCTTTTCGACCTCGAATCATGTCAAAACACATTGCTACACCACTCATTTGAATAAGACCCAGATCGTGCGCTTGGGTGAAAAGCTCAAAGTCGATTGGTCATTGATCTGGCCGTGCTATCACTCTGGCAAAAAATGGTGTGGTGAATGTGAATCATGTCTGCGCTCTCTGCGCGCTTTTCAGGAAGCGGGTGTCCAATGTTAAAAACCAAATGGATTTCAAAAAAAACAGCCTATACCGGAGCTGAACTGCATTCGCTGTTTGCCTACCTTGAGCACGGCGTCTTGGGTGATTCAGTGGTCGCGTTCCGAGGTCCGTGTGATGTCAACTTCGAGCACATGGTGGACGGTGAAGATCTGCTAGAACAAGCGAAAATAGCGGGCTCTGACATGGTTCATTTTATTTTTGAACTGTTTGATCGGCCGTTGTTCGCCGGAGTTTTGCTGCAAAGATTGTTTGCTGGAATTGTGCTGGATACGATTCACAGCTTGTCGGAAAAGGAACTGGCCCTTCGGCGTTCGGGCGATGATATCTACTGGGGGAAGAAAAAACTCAGCATCTCTATCGCCGCTCGCAGCCCCAACTCGGTGATGATTCATTTTGCCGTCAATGTTTCCAACCAGGGAACTCCGGTTCCAACTTGTGCCTTAGAAGATTTTGGCATTCGTCCGAAGCCTTTTGCCGAAGCTTGCTTAAGAGCGGCGCAGTCCGAGTATGAGTCCATCATTGAGGCCACTCAAAAAGTAAAAGCTGTGCTATAGTGCCCGGAGGCGGCACCACCGAAAACTTCGGGCTAGGCTGAGGTGTCATTACGGGTTACTTCTGATAGGCGTGAGCGCAGATCAGCCCAGCGATTCGCTTGTACTCACTGAGCAAATCCAAGTGAATAGAGCTGGTGTTGATCGATTCGCGCATGCCGCGGTTCAGACGCCCGATGTGGCTTTCGCGCAGATGGATTTCATCTTTGGCTAGATCTCTTTTGAGCTGAATGATTTCGTCGCAGAGTTCGCGATTGCTAAAGCCACCGATGGCCAGTTGGCAGACTTTTAGCAAATTGGCGTGCATATGGCGGATCTCGTCCCAGCCTTCCTGGGAGAACTCGAGCTTCAGCGCATTTTTCTTAATAGCTAGAGTGATGATATTAATATCGATGGAATCTGCTGCGCGCTCTAGGTCACTCAGAAACATGATCATGGACATGATGTTCTGATGTACGGCAACGGCGCTCTTGTTGGCGTGATCCAGCAGAAACATCTTTGTTTCCCGATAGAGATAATCCACTTTGTTATCGCGATCTTTAATGCTTTCGATCAGTAGGGGATTGCCGGACTCAAACAGCTTCAGCGAATCCTGAATCATGGTCAGCACGATGTCTGCCGTGCGCAGAATTTCGCGATTGGCATAGGAAATAGCCAGCGCACTGGATTGATAAGTGTCCAGATTCAAATATTCCGCAGTGAAGTCCTCTTTCGGATTTTTGGGAAAGAGTTTTTCAATCAGATTGGCGCCGGTTTTTATGAATGGAAAAAATATCGCCGCCGAAATCACATTCAAGATAAGATGGCCACTGGCAATGGCGCGATTGACGGGCAAGTTCATGGCTTCAAGGCCGCGAAGAAAGGCATCGTGCACCGGTCCGATTAAGAAAATCGCGACACTGGCTGTTTTGTAGAAAAAGTGCGACCAAGCCACTTGTTTGCCGATATTGTTACTGCCCACTGATGCGATCAATGCCACTGAGGTTGTGCCGATGTTGGCTCCGTAAACCCAAAACAAAGCATCGTTCAAAGAGATGGCTCCGGCTTGTGCCAGACCCATGGCCACACCGATGGTCACCGCACTGGAGTGAACCACGGCACAAAATAGCATAGAGATCAGTAGCGAGTACATGGGCGTCTCTTTTAAGATGGCCAAGAAGTCCCGAACTTGTTGAACTCCGGCATAGTACTGCGCCGAGGTCGAAATCATTCCAAGACCTAAAAACAGCAAGGCAAATCCAATTCCTACGGTGGCCAAATTTTTAACCCCGGGTTTTTGCGCAAAGAAGAAAATGGCAAAGGTAAAAATAAAGAAAGGCAGGGCATATTGCGAAAGATTCAAGCTGATGATTTGCACGGTGAGCGTCGAGCCCACCGCTGTGCCTATGATCACTCCCATCACTTGGGGTAGGGTGATGACTCTGGCAGAGCCTAGGCTCACCAACATGCTGGTGACGGCGCCGGAGCTTTGCAAAAGCGTGGTCAGGGAAACGCCGACGATAATGGCCAGAAATTGACTTTCAGAAAGCCGGTTCAGTAAACGGCTGATTCGGTTGGCCATGATTTTTTCGAGGGATTGTGAAGCCAGGTGCATCCCGAACATGAATATGGCGATACCGGCAAATAGGGTGACAAAATAGGAATTTTGCAGATCAATCACAATTAAAATTATGGCGTTGAGTGAAGCCCTAGGTCAAAGGCACAATGAAAATATGTCGAAAAAGCCGGTTCGCGTGGTCGCCGCTGTTTTTTATCAATTCGTCCAGAGGTCGGGCAAAGCGGTGCCAATGGTTGGACTGTTCCGCCGAGCGACTCATCTTTCAGGAGCGGGCTCCTGGGAGTTTCCAGGCGGGAAATTAGACCCTGGCGAAACCGATGTCATCGCCTTAAAGCGGGAGATTTCAGAAGAGCTTGGGATTCAGATCAAAGTCGAGGAACTGGTGGGTTCTTGTGAACACGATTATGGTAACAAGTTCGTGGAGCTGGTGGCGTATATGGCCAGTCCGCTTGAGAGCTGGGATCAAGTTCAGTGGAAACTCTCTGATCACGACGCGCAAAAGTGGGTGGGTGAAAACGAAGTTGTTGAGGAAGAGCTAGCACCTGCCGATCGACCCCTCATTCGAGCGGCTTTCGAAAATTTAAAGCGAAGACGAACTCCCCCTTTTTGAATCTTTCCCAGTTCGGAAAATTGAGGTCCTTCTCTACATAGTTTCAAGATGAAATCAAATTTACAGGCAGGAGAGCACAAAAAAACCGAACTGGGAAAGATCGGAAATATGTCCCTGGCCTACGGCAATAAGTGGGACTTTTCTTCGGTGGTTGGAATTCGGCAGTGGTCGCTTTTACCGAACCAGCGGTAACGATTTCTGGCTACGATCCGATACGCAAAGTCAGTTAAAAAAACGGGAAAAAAAGAAAATGCCAATAGGAATTTCCATCCACTGCTCACTTGCCTTAACAGAAAAAATACCGCTTGGGACTCTCGTAAAATTTGGCCGTCGCAGGTCGACACCAGCAAAGTCGAAAGTGATGTGCGATCTGCGGCGGATAGGATCGCCTTCGCTGTCTCACCTTGCAGCGATGAATATTGCAACACTCTTTTTTTGTCTCTTAAAATGAGCCAATCCACCGAGGCATTGCAGAGATGGCAAAAACCGTCAAAGAAGACCAGATTTTTTTTTGCGGTCGGTGTCTCAGTTTGGGTCATATTTCATTCTTCCATATATACTGGCTTCATTCTGGGCGACAATAGTTAGATATGCAATTATTTGTCTTTCCTCTTGGCCAAGTTTTGCTTTACCCCAGCTTCTCTAAGCCATTTCATATCTTTGAACCGCGCTACATCCAGATGGTCGAGGATTCCATTCGCACAGGGACTCCGATAGCGATCGGCAATGTCATAGACTCTACCGTGGCTCAACAGCGTTACCAGCCTGGCGAGCCTTTGAATTTCGTGCGCGAAATTGTCGGCTATGGGCATCCCGTGGTGATCGAGCGCTCGGTGAACGGAAGCATCGTGATCTTTCTTGAAGGCAAGGGTAAGGCCAAACTCGGCAGCGTCGTTCGCAGCAACACCACCTATATCGTCTGTGAGGCCCAGGCTGTCACCGAAAACCACGACGTGGGAAATGAACATCTTCAGACCTTCGTTACAGCCCACAAAGTGATGATCAGTTGGATGAACCATCACATTTCTGATCCTCACGCTCGCGATCAATTTTTGACCTATGTGAAAACTCCCGAACAAGTGATTGGCTGTTACGCTTCTTATTTGGTGGCTGATCACGACATGCAGCAATTGATTTTGGAATGCAATGACATCAACGAGAAAATCGATTTGATTAGTCGACTCATTGCTAGTGGAGAGCTTGTCGCATAACACCTTCTTCCAAATTCTTCTTATAAACGGTGGGTCCATTGGAGATCGATAGGTCTCAATTCCGGGGCCCACCCCTCCTTGGGTTCACCTGAATTTTTTATCGAGTACGATAAAAAAACGCGTCACGCTTTCAGGAGCGCCCTCCATTGAGACCTATCGACCTCCAATGGACCCACATTCATAGATGAAATTTGGAAGACGGGTCTTGCTGTCTATTTTTCCGGTGACTTTCGCTCTTAACTTGCGATGATTGGGTATGCATTCTCATTCACATGATCATCATGGGCATTCGCATCATCATCACCATCATCAGGATGGGCGGGCTAATATGAGTTTTGCTTTTTGGTTGAATTTTGTGTTTGCCTTGGTTGAGTTTTTTGGTGGGATTTTTTCTCAGAGTTTTGCTGTTAGTTCGAATGCTTTGCATGATCTGGGAGATTCTTTGGCGCTGGCTTTGGCGGTGGTTCTGGAGAAGAAATCTTTGCGCGGGAGTGATGCTCATTTTTCTTATGGGTATCGGCGCTATTCGATGGCTTCGGCTTTTTTGACTTCGGTTTTTTTGGTGACTGGCTCTTTGTTGGTCATTTATTTCGGAGTCCGACATATTTCAGAGCCCAGCGAACCTAAATCATTGGGCATGATTGGCTTTGCGGTTTTGGGGATGGCGGTGAATGCGCTTTCGCTTTGGCGGCTCAGCAAAGGTCGATCGCTGAACGAGCAAGTTTTGTCCTGGCATTTTGTTGAGGACACTTTGGGCTGGGCTCTGGTGTTGGTGGCCGGCTTGTTGATTCGGTGGACTGGGTGGGCAGTTTTGGACGTGATTTTGGGAATGGCGCTTGCGGTTTGGATTCTTTGGAATGTGCAAAAAAGTCTTTTTGAGGTGATCAATATTTTTTTACAGGCCACGCCTAAAAATATTTCCACCGAAGAGATCACCCAAGAAATTTCTCGTTTAAGTTTCGTGAAAAATGTGCACCATTTGCATCTGTGGACACTGGATGGTCAAATGCATGTATTGACCGCACACATCTGTCTGAATTCCGCTGATGCATCAGACTGGGTTCAACAAAAAAATGAAATCAAAAAACTGTTGAAGCAGCGGTTCTCTATCTCTGAGGCAACGCTGGAATTCGAATGGCCCAGCGAGAGCTGTCAGGACCCTGTGCATTCATGAATGTGTTGTTGACGGGGGCCACCGGTTTGGTGGGTAAGGCAGTCGGTAAAGAATTGGTGCGCCAAGGCCACCGAGTGTTCGTCGTCAGTCGCGACAAAGACAGGGCCATCCTAGATTTACCTTTTCCAGCTCACATTATTGAGGGAGATTTAGCTCTTGAGCCTCTGCGCGATGATCGATTGCTCGAAGTGGATTCGGTCATACATTTAGCCGGGGAAAACATCGCCCGCCGACGGTGGTCGTCGAAACAGAAACGAAAAATCTATGATTCTAGAGTCAAGAGTTCGCAAAACTTGTTGGAGGCCTTGACTGAAAATAAAAATCTTCGAACCTTTATTTCAGCATCGGCCGTGGGATTTTATGGTGATCGTGGCGATGAGGTGCTCACGGAGTCCTCTTCACGCGGTCACGGATTCCTCAGCGAGGTTTGTCAGGACTGGGAGCAGTCGCTGCAACTGGCCCAACGCAAATCCCGCCGGGCCGGTTTTCGCCCGGTAATTTTGCGCTTTGGATTGGTGCTATCACCTTTGGGCGGTGCTTTGGAAAGAATGCTGATGGCTGTGCGTCTTGGCCTTGGGGGAAAAATTGGCCAAGGTCGGCAGTGGATGAGCTGGATTCACATCGATGATTTAGTGTCATTGATTCTTATGGCATTGACAGACCCGGAGGTCCACGGGGTGATCAATGCCGTTGCCCCCGAGGCCGTAACCAACTCAGAATTTATGAAAGCCACGGCGACGGTTTTTGGAAAAAAGTTAGGGCCACCGGTGCCCAGACTGTTTCTAAAGATGGCGCTTGGTGAGATGTCCCAGCTTTTATTGTATTCGCAGCGAGTGCAATCGGAGGCAACTGCTCCATTGAATTTCACCTTTCGCTTTGCGCAGCTGCGTATGGCTTTAGAGGATATATTCGCGCGGGGTTCTGGAGCGGACGAATTTTTTTTCTCAGAGCAATATTTGCCCTATGCTTCTGAAAAAATTTTTCCGTTTTTTTCAGAGGCCAGAAACCTAGAGCGCATCATCCCACGCTCAATGAATTTTAAAGTGACGAAAATGTCCAGCAATGAAATCCAGCGCGGGACTCTGATCACCTATCGTCTCAAGGTTCGCGGAATACCGATCCACTGGGTGACTGAAATATCCGACTGGCAACCGCCACAGGAATTCACGGACCTGCAACTCAAAGGCCCCTATTCTTCGTGGAGCCATCGGCACCGGTTCGAAGCGATGTCCAGTGGAACATTGATGACCGATGTGGTGCGCTTTCGAGTGCCTCTGGGAGTTTTGGGCCGCTGGGTGGCCGCAATTTGGATCCGTCGAGAGTTACAATCTATTTTTCAATTTCGCCGCGAAGTCGTGGCTGAAATTCGTTTCTAACAGAGACGGAATTTTAGCAGCTTTTCCACATCGGGCAGGCAGGTGCCACAAGCTGTATTGGCCGAGGTCATGCGCCTGACTTTTTCCACAGTATGGGCGCCCGCGACGATGGCCTGATCCACCTTGAAGGCGGGAACTGCTCGGCAATGGCACAGCTCAGGATCGTCGATGGGAAACTGCCAGTCACCTCTCACCTTGTGAATCAGCTCGCGCACAAGGATTTCGGCCTCGGTGTTCCCGGCAGGAAGAGGCCACTCCGCCACATTGGATTTTTTAGCCTTGAGCCCACGCAAAAGTTCCAGCGTCGCCAAAGAGCCAATCACCCTCAGGGCATATTCCCCGCTAGAATCCAGCTCACATTCAATCAGTTCCCGGCCAACCACTTCGGCGCGGTAAATCTTAGTGTCATCTTTGCCTTCCATCGTGTTCTTTCCTGTTTTATCTTCGAGGACTTTTTCCGGAAACGTTCCTGTGGACAAATATTGATCCAAAATGGGTTGAAGTTTTCGTCTGCAGGAGCCACCACAGGGACCAACTCCGGCGGTCGTAGCATCGAAAATTTCGTTCATGGTTTTACAGCCGTCGACGATGGCTTGCTGAATGGTGGCTTTGCTGATGTTGTTGCATCGGCAGATAATGACACTGTCTTTTTTTCGATGATTCGGGTTTGACATCAACTGCCTGTTTTTGGCAACGCGCTTAGTTTCTTGCTGATTTCATTCACCACTGTATCTTTAATTTGCTCGTAGTCACCTTTGATGAAGGCTCCGGCGGAAAATAGATGACCGCCTCCCCCCATGATTTCGGCGATGTCTAAGACTTCGACCCGGCCCTTGCTGCGTAGGCTTAGTTTAAATTCGTTGGCGGAGTCTTCTCGAAAGAGGACGGCGGCCTCCACGGTTTCAATGTTCATCACCATATCGACCACGTCGCGGGAGTCATCGGGTTCGAGGTTGTAATGAAACATATCCGCATCTTTGATTTTCAAAACGGCTAAAGTGCCTTCGTTATGATACTCAATCTGGCCAAGTGCGCGAGCTAAAAACGCCATTTTATGCACAGTTTGATTGCCGAAGAGACCGCGATGAATCTCTTCTGGATCGATATTAAACCCCAATAGCTCTGCTGCGATCAAGTGAGAGTTCGGGGAGTTGCGGATGAAGCGATAAAGTTGTGTGTCAAAAGTGATGCTGGTGTATATGCAGCGGGCGATGTCACGATCCAGTGGAATGTCCAAAGCTTTCAGCAACCGAAACGCCATTTCACCAGTGCTCGCAGAACTGGTGTCGATCCAACTTAACGCCGACGGCATGGGTCCCTTTTTTAAAACCGGATGGTGGTCCAAAAAGGCAATGTTTTTGGCCAGCGGTTTCACCGCAGAAAAAAGAGGCTCTACCAAGCGTTCATCGTTGGTATCAAAGATAATGAAGAGTTCGATCCCGGCTGGAATTTTTTTGTTATTTTCGAAATACTGAATGTGCGACGACGGATTCAGAAAATGATATTTCTTCGGAGTCGCATCGACATTTAAAACCTGAACATTTTTTCCCATTTTCTTGAGCCCCATGAACAGGGCCAACTGGGCGCCAAGACCGTCGCCGTCACATTGCCGGTGGGTCGAAAGCAAAATATTGGTGGATGATCTGATTTTTTCTACAAGCTTTTGCAATGAATTCCGCCCTATTTTTATGTCGACTCTAAGAACCTAAGTTTAAAGGACAAGCAAATGGCTGTTAAGAGCCAGCGGTAAAAGCTAGTAGAAGGGTTTAAATGCGATGCGTTAGACTGGAAGTTTGCTCCTTCGTGTCAAAGCTGTTAGAACTCTCTGCTTCCAAAGCCAGCCCCGACGCTAGCCAGCCCTGGTGGTTCACCGGGGTTTTTGCTGAAATATGTATTGGAGAATCCATGAGTGCAGGAACTACAGACAAATTGCCAGTCACCACTTTGGGCAAGTCCATGCTTGAATCCGAATTGAAGAGACTGATGCAGGAAGAGCGACCCTCAGTGATCAAAGCCATTGAGGAAGCTCGAGCCCAAGGTGATATCAGTGAAAACGCAGAGTACGAAGCCGCCAAAGAACGCCAATCCATGATCGAGGGGCGCATCGCTGACCTGCAAAATAAAATCGCCACTGCTGAGGTCGTGAATCCAGCCGAAATCAAGTCCGACCGAGTGGTTTTTGGCGCTACGGTCACCTTGCTTGATGTCGAAGAAGACTCCGAAGTGACCTACCAGATCGTCGGTATCGACGAGGCCGATGTCAAAGGTGGTAAGATATCAATTATGTCACCCTTGGCCCGTGCCCTCATCGGAAAAAAAGTCTCTGACCAAGTTGTCGTGCAGAGCCCTAAAGGCGAAAAAGAATACGAGCTACTTAAATTCTTGTTCCGGTAGCCAGCCGTATCGGCGTTTCGCTAGCCAGCCGTATCGGCGTTTCGCTGCTGGCTAGCTATTCGTCCGTCCAGTTAAATCTGAATACCAGAGTGGTCATTCCCTTGGCACAATGAAATCTAGGGGCGGGGTCCGTGGTTTCCAACAACAAGTTTAAAGATTTAGAAAAAGAATTAGTGGCCGAGCAACCGGGCTTGGCCGTCAGCGTGACTGGTTTGATCATCGCTCTATTTATCGGATTGTCCATTCGCACGGCTTTGGCGCCCGAACGGGTGCTGCATTTGGTGGAAAAAGCGGCGGCAAATATTGATTCGCACTTTGTCCCTCACGTGGGTCGCGCTGGTGTGAGTCTGGCCGATGGAATTTTTCCCGAACTGGCCGTGGTGGTTAAAGACTTGTCCTTAGAGAGTGACGAGGTCTGCTGGATGCGCCCGTCGCTAGAAGTGAACCAGGTGAAACTGCCCATTGATTTTTTCAAACTTCTTCGGGGAAAAATTCACATTCATGAAATCTTGGCCGACGAAGTGAGTCTTTCTTTACGTTCAGATTTGAGCGCCTGCAAGAAGACCGTAAATACCGCGAGCGAGACCGGCTCTGCGGAAAGCGCCATGATCAGACAGGTGGCTGCAACCGCCAATGAGCCTTCGGCCGCTTGGCAAAGCTTCACCCATTCGCGGGACTCCATCGATTCCGTGCAAATTGATCGGGTTCGCATTCACTATTTGCCGCTGACGTTCACCTCCTTCGAAGTTCGCCACTTGGATGTAGGCATTGGCTCTAAAGATCCCAAGAAAATCCAAATCAACGGAATCCTGAACCTCAACGGTGAAACTCTATCGGGTGATTACGCTTCCACGGCGTTTTTGAAATTGGATTACGAAGAACAGCGAAAACCCGATTGGCACTTGAGCGTCGATGGTCATTGGCGCGAAGGTCGTTACTTGTTGAACACAGACTTTGATTCTCACGGGCAGTATGTGAAAGTGAATACTGACATGGACCAAATTCCGCTGAATCAATTGTTTCCGTTATTGCGGAAATATCATCTGTTGACTTCAGATTTCAATGGTCGCCAGGTGTGGCTAACTCTGAAGGGTGGCTTTGAAGGGCCGGTGGCGGGTCTGTCGAAGGTGCCGGCCAAATTCGAGCTGATCCGAATCGAAGGCAACATCGGTGAAATCGAGGCCCGGAATTTTGAGGTTGAGCGCCTGGATCCGTTTTTATTTAAACCCATTGACGTCGATATTAAGTCTTTGCAGCTAGATTCGCTGATGACTTTTTTAAATCGCACGCATCTCAATCCCATTCTTGGGCATTTGGGAGTGTTTCACGGCAAAGCTCATTTTGAAGATTCGCAAAATGTGAAAATCAAAGGCGAGAACACTGGCCTAGAGTTTGTCTTTTCCAGTCGCAGCGTCCGCCAAGCCCAACCCATCAGCTTGATCGCCGGAGAATTGAATTTTCAGCAGAGCCACTGGAATCTAAAAATCGATCGCATCAAACCTGTGGAGGGAGTCTTCTTGGGCGACCTGCATGTGGATGCCGATCATGATTGGTCCAAGGTGAGCATCAAAGCCAAAATTGATGAATTGACTTTGGGGCCAACGGTGCAAAAGCTCATCACCAACGGTGGCGAAGTCGGATCGATCGTCGGTGAAATGCAATGCCGCTTTGAGCGCGGGGGCATAGAAGACATTTCCGGAAACTTCACCACCAATGCACTTTCCATGGATCAGCTCAATATCAAACGCTCAAAAATCAGCATGAGTACCAAAAACAAAGAAGTGTCGGTCGATGTGCGGGTGCAAGGAGTGGGTGTGGGTAAGGATTCTCCAGTGCATAGTTTTCTGGCCCAGTTTCACAGTTCCTCTGGTGCGTCAGCGGCTGCGGACACAGCCGCAGGATTTGGGTCCGTGCGTTTAAAAACCAGAATGTTAGATGATTTTCATTGGGAGAATCTGAATTTACAGCTGGGTAAAGAAACCTTGAGCTCGGAAGGCGGCTGGGACCACAGCGGTCGTCTTGAGGGCGACATAAGGTTTTTTGAATTGGGAAAAATCCGACACTACAAAATTGGCGGATTCCGTGATCACCCCAACATCGATCCAGTGCAATGATCAAACACATCCTGCCGTTGATTCGTCCAGAGCCCTGGCCATACTCAGCACTCAAGTTGCCCAAAATTCAAAATCATCGCGGCTATCATCTGCAGGGTGCGGTGGAAAATTCTCTGGAGTCCTTTCGTCAGGCAGCTGCCTTTGGCGGGACCTGCTGCGAGTTGGATGTGCGCCTCAGTCGCGATCAGGTTCCGGTGGTCTTTCACGATGAAGATTTGCAGCGATTGAAATCCCGGCCAGAGAAAATATCTGAATGCACGGCTCAGGATTTATGGCAGTGGGCTGAAATTCCAAGTCTAGCAAAGGTTCTTGACGACGACGGCCTGACGCCATTTTTCAATATCGAACTGAAATCCAATCGCATCGATGATCCACTGCCCAGAAAAGTGGTGGAGGTCATACGCCGCTGTCAGGCCACTCAAAGAGTCCTGTTTTCCAGCTTCAATCCGGCCAGCCTTTTCCTGCTGCAGAACTATGCGCAAGAAATTCCGCGGGCGCTGCTAGCCAGCTCAGAAGTCAGTGCTGAAAATAAATGGTATCTTAGAAATTTACTATTGGCGCCGTTGTTGCGAATTCATCTGTTGAACTTGGATCAAGCGATGTTGACGAAGGAATTCATTGATTTGCTGAATGCTGAATCCATTCCCTTCGCCGCCTGGACGGTGAATGAAGAGTCAGAAATTCGGCGATTGCTGAAGGCCGGCGCCAGAAGTGTGATCACCGACCTGAAGATTTCGATTTAGTTTTTATCCATGTTTTCTACAGGAATCGGCTCTGGCAGATCCATGCGAGACTCATCCGGCATGGAGTCGTGGCCGGTATTCGCGCCTGACTCTATGGCGACAGCACCCTTTTTAGGGCCTTGGGTGACTGCCACCATCTTAGTGCCGCTGGCCGGTTTTTTGGCTGAGGTTTTGCCACCAATTTTATCAATCTCTTTTTCATATTCGTCTTTCAGAGATCGCAGACGCTCTTGGTAATCCTTCTTAAGTTTGTCGATCTCGCCATTGCGACTTTCGGTGACACAATTGCGATAGCTGTCCGCCGCCAACTCTTTGGCTTTCGAGCGACAGATAAGCTCATAAGAACCCTCGCCTTGAATATTTGCCAGCGCGCCCGAAGAATAACTGATCCCTGCCACTAGAGAAAACATTAGAGCTCTGTTCATCATTTTCATCTTTTCACCCTCAATTTTCCAAGAAAGAAAATTCCTTCAACTGAGGTTGATAATACAAGTTCGATGCCAGGCCGTTTGCGCGCGAGTTGCAAAGTGGAGGATTTGGCGGGCATCGAGCTGAAAAAAGTTCAGGGAGTGTTGAGACAATTGTCGGCTTGGATCACGCACTGCTGTTGATCCTAGGCCTTCGCGGTTGATAAGCGATAAGGTAAAGTGCTTCGAGAGTATTTTGCCGGATATAGCGGACCACCGTTCGGAACTCCCGTCCCCAAGTAAGTACTCGCGAGTAGAGCAGTAAAGCCCAGAACTTCCGCCGGTTTTTCGAGCAGCCCTTGTGGCTGTCCTCCGCTCTCCCGGGGGCACCGCCCCGGCCGAGCGCCGGCAGCGGAAACTCACGCAGAATTTCCTGAGCGATGTGACCTGCGACCACTCGGAAAAAGTTCTGCAAATCGCTTCGCTCATACCCTCGAATCAAAAAGTGCAGGTGGTTCCGGCATATGGCGGCTTTGTAGACCCGGACATGAAACCTGCGGCTGGCTTTGCCGACGATCCGCAAGATCCGCGGGCGGTGCCTCAGCAAAGACCGGGATCCAAAAGCTAAGTCCGAGCGTAAGGTGATATGCAGTGGTTTTTGAGTGTCCATGGGTCTGCGGCTGCGTCTTCGGCCGAGGGAGTGGGCTCCGCCGTGTTCTTTTTTACTGGGTTTTAGAAAACTGAGTTGTTGCATGTCGCTCAGAGCATGCAATCTCCGGCCGGCCGGGGCGGTGCCCGCAGCGGGACAGAGGCGGTCTTGGTGATCCGAGTTTCGTCTTCAGTGATTAGGGATTTGCCTCGGAATCCGTACCCCCAAGCTTTGGAAATACAGGCCGTTTTCGCGTGTTGTGCGAAGTTGGCGGGCTTACAAGATCATCAGAAACTATATCTGACTCAATGAATTTGAAGTTATAGGTAGAATTCCATATCAAAAATACCGACTGGCAGGTCTATCTTCCGGAGAGTGGGAGATCCTCCGGGCTTAGGATTTCTTACCGATTTTCAGTCGATCTTACAGAGACCCCGGCCAGTGGACCGAGGACTCAGGACTCAGGACTCAGGACTCAGGACTCAGGACTCAGGACTCAGGACTCAGGACTCAGGACTCAGGACTCAGGACTCAGGACTCAGGACTCAGGACTCAGGACTCAGGACTCAGGACTCAGGACAGAAAAGACCCTACTCGTCGATCTTTAAATTGAGTTCGAAATGACTGCCATCCGAGTTGACGAGCAAAATCTTCTGATCGCCGGCATCCAGAGTTCCCAGATGAACTTCGTTAGAAAAAGGCACCAGCATCATCAAACACATTCCGTCGTTCACGTCAGCGACAGCGCGAATTTCATGGACGAACTGCGAGGGACTTTGGACGTCAGCGTGGCTCCAGTGGTAGCAGGCGTTAGGAAAAACTCCGTCGACGACAATAAATACGTCCGATGCCGCATTGAAGCGAACGGGTGCGTAAGCGTCCCCGACGCTCACCACAGCCTGTTGCTGCGCTGAAGAAACAGTGGAGAAAAATGAAGTTAAAATGAGCATCGAAGCTGCCAGTAACATCGTCATGATGAAAACCCCCGTTTAAAATTTAATGAACTAACTCTAAGCCCAAGCAACGTACATGCCGTCGCTGTAACGGATCTGAGCGATCGCCAGAGAAATATAGAGAATATCCGCCCCGCACTGTCCAAGTTTTGGACGACCCATCGTAAAAAATTTAGGCCGCGCTGATTCTTCCGTTTCTGACTCGGTTGTCTGGTATAAATGGTAGGATCTTCAAGGAGAGTGGCGTGTCAAAAAAACTTCCAGGAGCGAAACGCCGATACGGCTGGCTTTGGGTGGTGGCGTTATTTGCTCTTTGCGCGGTGGCGTGTTCGAACTCTAACGATTCGAAGTCGTCATTGCAAATTTCAGATTCATCGGCCAGGGCCATATTTCTAGACAGCGTCGGTAAAGATCACCGCCAGGCCATGGATGTCACGAAATACCCATGGTCTGCCATCGGTCGCTTGAGCTCTCCACAGGGATGGCTACATGCGGAACTATGCACGGCCACGATGGTCGGCCGAACGATTGCGGTGACCGCCGCTCATTGTGTAGTGAAAGATGGCAGAAAAACCAAAGTGGTGTTTAAGGCGGGCTATTTTCATGATCATTACGTGGCAAAGGCCACCTCCATCAATATAGAAGTCGGCACCACAGAATTTTTAGATGTCGATCACGCGACGGAACAAGAGGTTGCGAAGGATAGAGTCAATTGGCCCAATGACTGGGCCGTCATCCAGTTGGATCAGCCCCTCGGAGACAAAATCGGTTTTATGGATGTTCAATTTTTGGGTGTCATTAATTCCAATGTGGCGGTGAAATACGCAGGTTATTCGAATAATTTTGATCACAACGAATCCGCGGGTGTTGACCCAAGCTGCAGTCTTAGAGATTCATTTGCCGGAGGCACCTATGGCCACAGCTGTTCCATGGGGCCAGGTGGATCCGGTGGGCCACTTTTCACCACCGATGAACAGGGTCAAGCACACATTGTGGCTATCAACACTCGCGGAGTGACGGGCGGAATTTATAACACTTACAACACAGAAAATGCCAACGTCGCGGTGATGAATCAGAAGTTTTTAGATAGCATCAACCAGTACAAGCAATTGTATGACAGCCCAGGTGCGCCCTAAACTTTAGGGGCCCGTTTCTTCAGGGAGAGTGTCACAGCGAATTCGGCGATTTTCAGATTCGGATCTTTGCTGGGCACGACCGCATAAGAGTGAAAAGTCTGATTTTCCCGCACTCCGCTCTGTGCGGCCTTTTCCACCAGAGCCAGTACAGCGGCTCCCTCGTCACAGATGAAGTGCACGTCACCATCGGCGCGTTTCAGAAAATCGGCTTTGAAATCTTTGAAAATGAAATCGATGTTTTTGTTTTTCTGAATGGCGTGTACGGCTTTGATGGCAACAGCGGCTTCCGCTCCCATAGAGAGCGCCCCGAAATACATGACGCCCAAATGATTTTTCGTGAACCGAGATAGCGGCACTTTCAGTTCCACGCGCTTTTCAGAAACTTCCAGAAGAGTGGGACGGATAGCGCTTAACAACGGAATTTTTGCGAATGCATATAGGCGCAGGAAGGCCGTCATTTTGATCTTATTCCAAGTGTCCAATTGTGTATGCTCCATGGTGTCTCCTGATATTTACGATAATCATAAAACTCTTGCTCGTCCAAGTAAGATTCATCATGATGATCTGCAATGCCTCGAAATCTGGTCCTTGCCCTTCTTATTTTATTCGGTCCCGTAACGCTTTTGGCAGAGGATCCCGCTGCAAAGGTGGACAAACCGCTGTGGGAGTACGGCGTCGGAGTCGGCTATTTTACCTACGAAAATTATCCCTCTTCTAATAATTATTCATACCAACTTCTGCCGTTTCCCATATTTCAATATCGCGGTGAATCTTTGCGCGCGGACGATAGGGACGGGGCGCGGGCCTACATCTTCAAGAAGTCCAATTGGTCTTTCGATTTTTCTGGCGACATCTGGCCAGGGCAAACTTGGGCGACAGATTCCAATCGCGTGGGTATGCCAGCCCTGCCCTGGATTTTTGCATTGGGTCCACAACTGCTGTATGACTTCTCTGAACACTGGCAGTTCCGTTTGTCCGCCATGCCCGCATTCGCAGCCAATGGCACCATCGTAGAGACCACCGGTGGATATTTTGATCTTCGCCAGCTTTACAAATGGAGTCAGCAATTGCCCTGGACCAATCATTGCATCTCCTCCGGAAATGTGGCGCTGAGTTTTCAAGGCGGCACGCAAGATTTTCTGGCGAACTATTTTGAAGTGAGTGCGCAACAGGCGATTCCTAATAGGCCAGCTTATCGTGCTGTAGGCGGACTTTTGACCTACGAACTTTCCGTGTTTGAGTCTTTGACCTTCGGTCGTACCGGGATTTATTTGGGTGGATCATTGGACAATTATGATCAGTCGGCCAATCATTCTAGTCCACTGGATAAGTCCGACCATAACTTCACCTATTTTGCGGGGTTGACTTACACCCTAGGTGAGTCGACAAAGAAGGCCTACAAGGAACAGGAGACCGAGGGCTTGGTCAATCGCTACAAAGAGTATAAGCAAGAGAGCAAATAACCATGTCAAATCTTATTCAGCTACAATCAGGCTACAAAAGTTTTGCTGCAAAGAAAATCTTTGAAGATGCCCAATTTGCTGTGAATGAAGGCGAGCATGTTGGCGTCATCGGTCCCAACGGCGCTGGCAAAACCACCTTGTTCAAAGTTTTAGTCGAATCAGAAGAGTTGGATTCAGGCTTACTGACCAAGATGAAGGATTTGCGCATCGGCTATCTAGCCCAGCACGATGATTTCTCTGCCGGTGAAACCGTGGAAGATTTTTTAAGCCAGGAAACTAGAATTCCCATCTGGGAATTAAAAACCATCGGCCGCAAATTAGGCCTACAAGAAAGGCAATACTCGCAACCAATTATGTCATTGAGTGGCGGCTATCGCATGCGCTGCAAACTTTTGCGGCTATTGGGACAAGAACCGCAGCTCATGCTTTTGGATGAGCCCACCAACTACTTGGACTTAGAAACAACCTTGGTTCTGGAAAACTTCCTGCAGGGCTACCGTGGGGCTTTTTTATTGATCTCTCATGACCGGGAATTTTTGCGTCGAACCACCGATCACGTGCTAGAAGTGGAGCAGGGGCAAATCACCAAATACAACGGCAACATCGATGACTATTTCGAACAGAAAGAAATGCTGCGAGAGCAATTGGAGGCCCGTGCTTTTTCTCTGCAGGAAAAACGCGACCAAGTGATGGATTTTGTGAATCGATTTGGTGCCAAGGCGACCAAAGCCCGCCAAGCTCAGTCCCGCCTGAAGTCTTTGGATCGAATGGAAGTCATCGAAATAAAGTCTTTGCCGGTGAAAGCTGTGATCAAAATTCCGCCACCACTGCACACCGGAAAACAAATCGTGAATGTCAGTTCGGTGGATCTGGGCTACGGATCGAAAGTGGTGCTGAAAGGCGTGAATTTTCAACTCAATAAAGGTGACCATCTAGCAGTGGTGGGACTCAACGGTGCGGGGAAGTCGACTTTTTTAAAGGCCTTGGCGGGCAAGTTAGCCCCGCTGCAAGGACAGATTGAACTCGGATATCAAGTGACCCTTGGGTATTACGCTCAGCATGTGGCTGAAAATCTTGTGGCTCACTCCACGGTGTTTGAAGAGATGGCCCGCGTGGCGCATTCGGAGGTCACCCAACAGGACATCAAGAACATCGCGGGATCTTTGCTTTTCAGTGGTGATGACATCTACAAAAGAATCTCTGTCCTGTCTGGTGGGGAAAAAGCGCGCGTGGCCTTGGGTCAGGTGCTGCTGCAAAAGCTTCCGTGTTTGATTTTGGATGAACCGACGAATCATTTGGACTTTCAAACGGTAGAGGCCTTGACCCAGGCGTTGAAGCAATTCGCAGGAACTCTGGTGGTGGTCAGCCATGATCGCGGTTTCACTGGTCGGATTGGCACTAAAATTTTAGAAATAAAAAACGGGCAAGCTCTGCTTTATCCGGGCACCTATAATGATTATGTGTGGAGTTTAGAAAAAGGAGTGCTCTCGCAGGAAGATCCGGCTGTGGATGTTCCAGTGAAAGCGGTGGTCAAGGCCCCTGCGGCAAAAGCGGGTACCACCAGGGAATGGAAGAAAGGTCAGGATAAATTAATTCGTCAGCTAGAAATGAAAGTGAACGAGGCCGAACGAAAAATGAAAGTGTTAGAAGAACAAATTAGTGGTATCAATCAGCAAATCTCTGATGGAACCACCCAGGATCTTCGCCAAAGCGTGGCAGATCTGGGTAGTTTACAAGTGGATCTTTCGCGCACGGAAGAGGACTGGATATCATTGAACGAAACGCTCGAGCGTGAGCGCCAAAACTCATCAAAGGAGAACAAATGAAAACGGTTATTCTGATTCTACAAGCAGTGCTAGTTTCGCAGTTGGCGATGGCTTCAAATTACGGGGTGGGTGGCGGAGTTCGCACCGACAGCGCTAGCTCTAACACTTCCGGCACCAATATTGGTTCAAGCACGAACTACATGGCCGGGGTCATCGGACAAATGGACCTCGTCGCGCAGCTGCAGGCCCGCGCAGGATTTTTCTACACTCAGAGAAGCTATCAGTTCAATCCACTTGGCGGAGCGCAAGGTGCGGCCAACTTCACCTATCTGGATGTTCCATTGGGCTTGCTATGGAAGCTCAGTGATTACGGGGGTCCTTTTATCGGCGCCAACTTTGCCTTGAATGTCTCTGCCAGTTGCCCGGGCACTTGCACTGGAGTTTCGTCCATGCCGATGGGTTGGCAGCTGGGAGCACAATTTAAATTTGCACCAGAGTGGGGTGCCGCACTTTACTACGAGTCCATGAGTGTCGTGATGACGGGAATCGATCAGCCCAAGGCCATCGCCGCTCAGCTATTTTATATGTACTAATTCCAGTCCGCTGTCCGGGGTCAACTGTCCACTGGCCCAGAAGGGGCAGCGGTTCGGAGTTTCAGTCCGGTGCCAACCACGGTTGCCTCACCAGGGGCCACTTGACCGAGGACCGAAGAATCACCGGCAGCTGTAAAATTCGATCTCGCCGATGGCGGCGCGATCGCTGATGGCCGCGTTCAAATCCCAGACGCGTGGCAAATCCCAATCAGAATCCAGCATCACCAAATAATCTTTGCCACCAATGCTGAAGGCACTGGCCGCAACCACAGAATGGCCGCCGCCGTTTCGCTCACCAATTTTGCGTGGTTGCCACAGGCGACCATCTTCGGCTGGGGCTCCTTGAATCATCTGCTGAAGTGGGAATGGCCCATTGTACATCTCAGAGCCCACGTCGAAAGAAAGCAAAATCGGCATTCCCGAGCGCAGTGCAGTCATTAAATAAGCTCTGGCTTGGGCGGCGGTGGAAAAAATGGATTTGCCGCAATTGAAGCCAAAAGTCTTTCCATACTGATTCATAATTCCGTTGATGGAAAAGCGATGTTGTAAAACTAAGTAGTATTGATTGATCGTATCCGCCAAAAGCTCGGTGCGGCCCTCTTCGGTAGAGAGTTGCTGGCCCAATTTGCTAGTTCCAGTGAAACCCGACATGTGCGCCTGCAAAAGAAAATCATCAATGGCGTAACCGGTGCAAGTGCCACCTTGTTGTTCGTAGAGTTTCAAAACATTTTGCTGGCCCGCCGGAGCTTGGGCAACTAGCGCGGCCGGAATGTACTCCACCACTAGGCTTTTGGCGACCGGATTGGCGTCCAACACCATCATGGAATTGAAGCTGCCATCGGCATTCAGCAATTGTCCCAGGAGAATTCCTGCGGAGGTTCCTGTGTATGGACTATTGATCACAAGTCGTGAGCCCACTCCCACCGGGAAAGCACCGGCAGGCTTTGCGGCAGAAACTTGGAAGGACCACTGGCCACCGGCTTGTGCGGTGGAAGCCAACAAAACGATCATCAATGCATAGATATTTTTCATGCCCCTGAAGTACCTAGCGGAGCCCACAGTTTCAACAGAAAATGTTCCAGCGATGATACTTTTTGTGCTTTGGGCTAAAGCTTTGAACATTTGACCATGGTGGGCTTGAAACCCGCCCGAAAATCAGTCAAGTTGTTGACCATGACTTCACAGACCAACAACTTCGACGTAATCATCATCGGCGGCGGCGTCGTGGGCGCCGCAAGCGCTTACGAATTGAGCACTCGCGGGGCGAAAGTTTTGGTCTTAGACAAAGGTGATATGGGCTATGGCTGCTCTTACGGAAATGCCGGCTGGCTAACACCTTGTTTTGCCATGCCGTTGCCAATGCCAGGACAGTTCTTGAAAGCATTGGGTTGGCTGATGGATCCAGAAAGCCCCTTGTATATCAAGCCAGCGTTCGATCCTTTGTTGGCGCGTTGGCTTTTGCGGTTCACTTTATCAATGAACAAGAAATTGATGCTGCAATCAGTGGCAGCGCTCACTGAAATTTCGAAATTCAGTCTGACCGCCTACGCAGAGTTGGCAGTAAAATTTCCGCAGATCCAGTTTCAGCGCAAGGGCTTATTGATGGCCACAAAAACCCAAGCTGGTATGGAGGCCGCACTAGAAGAGATGGAGCTAGTCGCTCGCCATTCGATTCCGGGCCGCCGCTTGAACTCGGACGAAGTGAAAAAGTTAGAGCCAGCTTTGATTGGCGACATCCTTGGCGGAGTTTATTTTCCGGAAGAGGCTCACGCCGAACCTCTGCAAGTGGTGAAGGCCTTTTTGCAAGGCGCTCAAGCCGCGGGAGCCCAACTCCGACCAGGTGTGGAAGTTCAAGATTACAAAATTGAAGGCGGAAGCATCCGTGAAATTTCGACCAGTGCTGGAAATTTTCGTGCCGATCAATATCTTCTAGCGACGGGATCCTGGTCCACAGCCATCGGCAAAACATTGAAGTTAAATATTCCAGTCATGGGCGGTAAGGGCTACGCATTGATTCTACCGCCGCTCGAACCTTCTCCGAAAATTCCGCTGATGTTAGTGGAAAAAAAGATCGCGGTCACACCGCGAACGGATTCTCTGCGCCTGGCAGGGACATTGGAACTGGTGAATCAAGATTTCTCGATCACGGAAAAACGTGTGCAGGCTATTTTGCGGGGAGCCCGGGAATTTTTAGCGGTTCCATCAACTCCAGAAATTCGCGAAACCTGGCGTGGCCTTAGGCCCTGCACTCCGGATGGAGTGCCAGTGATTGACCGCTCGCAAAAAATTCAGAACCTGGTGATCGCCACCGGTCACCAGATGCTAGGTCTACAGTCGGCCCCAGGAAGTGCACGGCTGGCTGCGGACATTCTGTTAAACACCATGCCCAGCTTTGATCCATTTTCATTTCGGGCCGAGCGCTTTTAGATCCATGGAAAAACATACATACCAGTTGCCCTCGAAGGTTGGTCTGACAAAGATCTAACTTTCATTTGACGCTCTCTTAGATTAATTTGCGCTCAAAATAGGAGATCACGATGAAAATAATTTTTTTGGCTGCGTTACTGCTCTTCGGAAGTGCTTCCGCCGTTGCTGGCCTAACACCTTGTCTTCATCCCGAAAAAATGCTGATTTGCGATTCTTCCTATCGGCTGGTTGAAGGTTACGGTGCCGACCCCAGCGATCTGCTTGGTCCCGCGGGTAAAAGCCAGATCCGAGATGCCCAGTCTGAGCCTTTTGATCCTTCTCAATGTGAGGCCAGCGTTGTCTTGTTCACTTACATTGGCCGGTTCGTGGCCACCTATTATGAGGGCAGTGGAAAAATCACCGCTTGGTTGGAATCCGATGGCAGAGTACAGAACGTGATCGACACGTTAGAGCCTGTCACTAGCCTGGAAATACCGTCTCCATTTAAGGGGATTGTGAAGTCCACGCTGTTCAAATGCCAGATGAATTGAACCAGCGGCTTAAGAGCCGTAGTCTTGAGAAACCTGGCAGGTCTCCTTATTGACTAGAAGGTATTTTTCACCCGCGGCTTCGGCGCTGCTCTTAGTTTCATTGCAGCTTTGAATCTGAAGGGAGACAGTGGCGCTGGTATGGCCTTCCTGGTCCGTAGGGTCTTCAAATTGTTTGCAAAGGACCTTGTTCATCGAAGTCACGTAAGAGTGGGGACCTTGAGAAATCATAAAGTAAATTCGACCCACTTCATACCGAGCCTCTTCGCTGCATTGAACTTGGTTCGCAGGTATTTTGTACCAGGAATTGCCCACTTTTCCTTCTTCTACGACCGAGCTGGAAGTTTTGGCGAAAGTTGCTGAAAAACTGAAACCACTGAACTTAACCGCGGCTTTGACCGGAATGTTGGCTTGTCCGTTGAACTCTTGTGCATCCTTGACCGAAGACAGATCAAGATCAATGGTGACCGATTTTTCCAGAGCGACTTCATCGACGCCACTTTTGACCAATCCAAAACATGTTGCCGGAATGAACAAATGCTTCCCAGCTAGTGCTGCGGACCCATTGCATAGAATTACATCATTGAGGGTCGTTTTTATTGAAAGACTGACCTTCTGAGACGGAGCTATTTTTAGCTCAATATCCATAGGCACCACTTCCTGGGTCGATTGAACTTTCGCAAAGACTTTGTATGTGCCAACCAAGTCTGCGCTTCGAAGTTCGGCATGTGCTGAAGCAAAGGCCAATATCACGAGGGTTCCCAGAAGTGATTTTATCATAAATTTTTCTCCCAATAGTTTGGCTGAAGCCAGTGCACCGTTCATGCCAACGAGCTTCGCTGTCAAAGGCAAATTATTGGCAGAGCGCGCGCGCCAACCTGACGTTTCTTTGGGCAGAGGGAACAAATTAGGGAAACCGCACCGATGAGCCATTTTGAGACAGATGCTCCCAAATAAGATTTATGTTTTCAGCTATTAATGCCGATAAAGCCCTAGAACTGATACCTAATTGCCGGAGGGGCAGAGCATGAGTCAAAAAAAATGGGCGCTTCTCGGACTATTTGCTCTGTTAGCTGCGGCTTTTATGTGTTTTCAAAACTTTTCAAGTCCGGAGCAAACCCCATCAGCGGCCGGAGACTTCAACGATATGATTGCTGAGAGTCAGCAATCGCAAAAAGACATAGCCGGCAAATTGCAACAGGCTTCTCACCCTGAACGAATAGATACTGCCGGTTTGACGAATAAAAAAGCTTTGAAGCGAGAAGTGATAGAAGAATCCGGGGAGTCCGTGACAGTTCGTGATTCGGGTTCCTTTTCCGGAGATCCAGTTAAAAAACTACCCAACGATGACAAATCAAATCTTGAACGAGTCTCCAATGAGATCAAAGATTCAGAATAGGCACATGGACGTGGCGAATTTCCTCGTAAGGCCGCAGACTCTGTAAATCCTTCAGCTCTCAAGGTAAACTGTGCGGAGCAAAAACATTCATGTTATAGGCTATCGCTCGCAAAAAAATAAATAAGCGATAGTTTTGTGAATTGTGAAGGAAGATCCAGTCAAATGAGAATACGCCCGGGAATCATAGTCGCCTCCATTTTTTTAAGTTCCATAGGACATGCTGAGGTATCCACTCGTTTCGTGGACATTCGTGATTTTGTAGAATTTGGTGACAGCCTTGTGGGCGAAGAAAATGCCAAGTTGAAAGATCTTCCTCAGTGGAGCCAATCGATCCTCGATTCCATTCATTCCTCCCCCAACTTATATTTACCGAAAGGTGCTGTGCTTGCCGATTTGCGGGGTGTGGAGTTTTATGCTCATCCTAAATGGAGTCAAAACCAGCGAAGTGTCGTGTTGTCTGTGCGGATTTTGCTCGCTGAACACGGGCATCTTCCAGCTCAGTTTCACAAGTTCAAGGTAAGTCTGGTGGAAAAATCAGATTCGGCGGCCATGACAGTGGATGAGTCCTCCATCGAAAACGATAGTCCAGCCAATGATCTTCTGGTCTCTGCCACCAATTTCAAGGTGGACGTTGGCCTTGTCGCAAGAAAGTTGATTTTGCACGATGATGAGCACGGCATTTACAAAATCTATCCTCTGGCCGTTGGTGGTTTAGACTTGGCGACCATGTATCGCGGGAGTGGCCAGGCCCGTATTTTAACGCCTTCGTTTCGCAGCGATCAAGGCGCCCACTTAGATAGGGCTTACATGATTCCTGCTCGTCATGATCCAGCCTACTATCGAGGTCTTCCATTTTTACCCATCATGGTCAGCAAAACTGAAAATGGCGTCTTGGCAAAAAAAATCAGTCCCATTGCTTTCCACATCGCCATCAAATTGCCAGGGGACAACACCGATCTTGAGCATTTTAACCGTGGTTTCGAGTCCCATGGCTGCATGCGCTTGCGCAAAAAAGATCTGTTGGATTTTTACACCATCATTAAGAATCAGCAATCGGCGCTGACCCCAGTGAATGTCGGTCTTTATATGGACAAGTCTTTGGACCTTGCAGGCGTTCATAATCTTGACCAGTTGGAGCATCCTCACCCGTTTCGCGACAACGGATACTGGCGGGTACAAAGATTTGCCCCTGATTCAGCGGGCCGGGAATACCGCAGGTCCAACGACAAAGAACATTTAGTCATACTTCAGAATGCCACCAGTTCATGGATCAATGACCTGGTCACTCTGAAGTTACGCTTTCAAGGGACTATAATGACCTACGACCAACTGAAAGAAGCTGAAGGACTCACTCCAGAGATTGAGATTGAGGACGCTCCGTAGGTGAATGGTAGTGATAAAGTAAACTGCCGTTTTTGAGTTTTTCAATGAGCTCGGCAACATATTGAAGCTCCACGGCTGGACAGCCCAAGGATCTTCCCAGTCTGCCATAATGATTGATAAAGTCCTGAGAAACATAGGCTGCACCATGCATGACGACGGCTCTTGCAAAGGCATTGCTATTGGAGCTTTGCAATCCGTGAAGTTGCAAAGACACTCCATCATTACCCGTATACTGATCGCCGGTGAGATAAAAACCCAAGGAGGTCATTCCAGAGTTAATTTCATTGGAAAACGTAGCCGCATAGTTTTCCCCTGAGCCCTTACCATGAGCCGCGAAATAACTTTCAGAGGTCGAAGAGTGGAGATCAATGACAAACATGCGCTTTTCTGTCGAGGGCAAGTCAAAATTGACGATCGTTAAATAGTTCTGATTGGAAATACTGTCGGAATGAGACTTCAGATAAGCCAGGGCTTGCTTCAGAGCTTCCGGTGGAATCCCTGGATTATTGCGCAGAATTCGGGTTTGTCGCTTAGAAAAAAGAGCCTCAGAGTCATTGACGATTGCCCCACCAACACTCTTATGCGCCTCAAGAAACGTAGGCGCACAACCAGTAAAAAATAAAAAGCACAGCACTAGATATCTCATTTTAACCACCCCTCCGAAGTTAAAATTAAGCGGATCACACTCGATTCTTGCGCAATGGATGATGTTGTCAACAATTTCTGCTGATTAACGTACCGGTATCCCAGGATGCCGAAATTATTGGCAAGCAATGGAACTCATGCTTCAATTGAAAAGTAGCCTAATCGGAGAAAGGGCATAGATATGAGAGGGAATATTAAATGTGCCATTCGATTCAGAAATTGGGGTACCCAGAGCAAACAAGATTAGAAATTTTTGGTTCAGCATAGAGTTATTTCCTTTATACTATTTAGTTGCACTGAAGAGAAAATGGGAGTCCGTCGGTCTCTATAGTTTTAATAAAAAAGCATTCACCCGAATTTCCGTTAACAACACCGGATGCATAATGTGAAGGGATGAAGATAGAGTGTCCGAAGCTGATCTCTACTTCAAGTCCGTTAACGCCATTGAAGACATCGCTTGTGCTTACATTAGTGTCGAACTGGGTTCCGCTAATGGCCAAATCTGGCGTTGGGACTTTGTATTGCCCATGGAGAGAAATTTTGACATTTACAGGATAGTTTTTTTGATCCCAAGTGACTTGGCTATGAGGCGCACAGCTTTTATAACCGATTCGTATGGCGGATGATCCGTCTTGGGTTAAATCAGTATTTTGAAGATCTATGATACTTCCATGTCCTTGCGTTGAGCAGTAAACGTATTTCGCATCTGAATATGAATACGTTAATTCAGCTGAAGCAAACCCCGAAATAGCGAAGCAAACGATAGCTAATACCAATAGAATTCTCATGAGTTCCCCTTTAGAATTTTCTTGAAGAAAGTAAAATTTGAATCTTATTTAAAGTCAATTTTTAATCCTCCCTCTGTTATAACGATCTATGAAAACGCTACGCATTAGTGTGCAGCTAAAAATCTAAGACAGAAATTTTTTAGGACTTTCTTGGCTCGTTTATGCCGTGAAGTAAATTGACAACGTCAATTTTGCTAAGGGATATTTAGGGTCTAATCAATAACCAGGAAGTTTTATGAAAAATTTGATATCCGTTCTTGTATTAGTGGGTTTAAGCATATCCGCGGTCGCCCAAGCTGAAAGCTACGCTAATATATGTGATCGTGGCGTCATCGGAAATAGAATTGCAATGGCTACGGGAGCCTCCAGTTGCCAAAAAGTATCAAAGAGGCAGATGGCCGCTTTGCAAGAACTTGATGCCCATGATGCCGAGCTCACAGAAATCCCGGCAAATGCATTTCAGGGCTTGAGTTCTCTGCAAGTGTTACAACTCCAGGCAAATCGATTAACCAAAATCCCAGCCAATGTTTTCCAAGGCTTAAGTTCATTGCAAGCACTTTATCTCCACTTAAATCAACTGACGGAAATTCCAGCGAATGCATTTCATGGCCTGAATTCTTTGCAAATACTTTCTTTTTGGCACAATCATATCGCACAAATTCCGGACAATATTTTCGAAGGCCTGGGCTCTTTGCAAACACTTTACCTAAGTGACAATCGACTGGCGCAAATTCCGGTGAATGTCTTTCAGGGCTTGAGATCTTTAAAAGAGCTCGATCTTAAAGACAATCAGCTCGTACAAATTCCAGCCAATGTTTTTGAAGATATGAGTTCTTTGCAATCACTTGCTCTCAATGGCAATCGGCTAACGCAGATTCCGGTAAATGCTTTTAAAAACCTAAGTTCATTGCAATTACTTGCTCTCAATAACAATCGGCTAACGCAAGTTCCAAGCAATGCCTTTTTGGGTCTAGGCTCTTTGCAGGAACTCCATCTTGAATTCAATCAACTGACACAAATCCAAGCAAATGCTTTTCAAGGCTTGGGCTCTTTGCTAACCCTTAATCTTGAGTCCAATCAACTTATGCAAATCCAGGAGTACGCTTTTCAAGGCTTAAACTCTTTGCAGCTGCTTAAGCTTGATGACAATCGACTAATTCAAATTCCGACCAACGCCTTTCAGGGGCTGGGTTCTTTGCAATTTCTCGGTCTAGCGGACAATCAACTGACGCAAATTCCAACCAATGCATTCCAAGGCCTTGGTTCTTTGCAACAGATTGATCTGGATCGCAACCAGCTGACGGAAATTCAGACGAATGCTTTTCAGAATCTGGGGACATTGAGAGAGCTTTTTGTTAACGGTAATCAAATCAGTAGAATCTCGCGGCGGCATACAGGTCTAAATCCCCTGGTATTGATTCACGGAGCAATCGGAGAGCCGTAACTTTCCGTTGGATTGACAGGGGTCCCTGTATCGCCGATCTAAGCGTTCTGAGCTGCCGGTTAATTCGGCCTTTGCCGAGCACCCTCAAAACCCTGATTTCAATTAGATTGTGCGCCTTCAACTAACATTTGAATAGTGACCTTGAATAGTGACCTTGAATAGTGACCATAGTATCGACGAGTAGCTACAAGAAGTGACGGGTTCGCTGGAGTTTTGATTTCTTGATTTTCTCGGCATTGCACTTTGTTGGCTGCATCGGTTGTTTTACCCTGGTTAATTACCGATGTCATTTGAGTTTGAATCCATCTGCTTTTTAATGGCCTCAAATGCTGTGTTCGGTGACACTTCGTTTTCCCATTGCCTATAGGCAGAAATAAATCCCATACCCTTGGCCTCCTCAACAGAAACGGGAGCCGTTACCTGCGAATTTTCAATCATTTCAATCAAGGATTGATCCAAATTCAATGGAATCAATGATGTCTTTGAAGAATTGGCACCATACTCAGCCCCTGCAGCGGCAAAATTCATGTCCATGCGTTGGACTTGATGAATGGGATCATAGGGTTCTTTTGTAATGACCCCAGTCATCAAATTTTTGTCACCGTCTTTGGTTTTATCGTTAGGGTTGTTACCTGGAGCATTGCCACTGTGTCCTCTAACCCGTAATACTTGGTATCCTTTGGCAGCGACAAAGGTGGCCTCGGCAGCTCCTTGAGGAGAAATATGATCATCTTTAACCAAAGATCTAGCGAGATAAGCCGCAAGCCAGAAGTGATAAGTTTTTGCAATATCGCAAGTCGATTTGACTGACGATGGTAGCGAATACAAACTGCCTTTACCCTCAGTCGATTTTCTATAATCTAACAACGGCAAAGAACCTGCAATCAAAGTTAATGCTTTTGCTTTTTGAAATTTCAAGTTTGCAGAATTGTAGCCGCCACTACTTGCGAGCGCGGAAAATCGATCGCCCAAATTGGATGATGACGAGCCTATCAATCCCAGAGTATTAAATGCAGCGTCCCTGGCCTCATCGGCCCTCATCCCAGATTTTTCAAAAGCCATCTGTAGATCTCCAAATACATTAGCCTTTTTATCCAGGGGTGTTTCCTTTAAGCGATCGATGATCGTCAGTGCGGCCAACCGAAGCCCCTCGTCATACTTTGAGTTGCCCAATACCTCCTTCCAAAGCCCGATGGGCATAATTGTCATATGGTTATGAATAACACCTGGAGACATATTATTCTCAATCAAAGAAAGGCCTCGCCTACAATCATTGCTATGAATCAATCCCATCTCCAAACAGGCAACCTCTTTTTTTGCGCTGGCTTCTTCATTTCTGGGGATTTTCTCCAAAGTGACACACCCTTTGGGCTCAGGAATATCTAAAGTTCCAGGACAACTGAACACGGTAGAGTCTTCACGCACTTCTAAAAATCGGCCTCTGTATTCATCGACATTGTCTATAGTCGAAGGCGATAAGCTCATTGTTAAAGCGCTCAAACGACTCCGCGGCGTAGGAACTAGACTCACATCCC
>JABDFK010000012.1 GCA_013286585.1 Deltaproteobacteria bacterium | reverse complement strand
GTCATCACCAGAAAATGGGGCGATAGGCCTTTTTCTTTGAGGATTCCGCGTTGGCGCACTCCGAAGCGATGTTGCTCGTCGATGATGACCAATGCCAGGCTTTTGAATTTCACTTCGTCTTCGATGACGGCATGGGTGCCGATCAGCAAGTCGATTTTTCCGTCGCTAAGTTCCTGCAATAGCTCATTGCGCTCGCTGGTTTTACTTTTTCCCGTCAGAAGTGCGACCCGCAGACCTAGCGGCGTCAGCATTCGCTGAGCGTTTTGGAAGTGCTGCTCTGCTAGAATTTCCGTGGGTACCATCAGGCAGGTTTGCCAGCCGCTTTCTGCCACAGTGATTGCGGCCGCCAGGGCCACCAAAGTTTTTCCGCTGCCGACGTCCCCTTGCACTAAGCGATGCATAGGATGGGGTTTGGCCAAATCTTTTTTGATCTCTTCTAAGGAACGGGTTTGAGCACCAGTCATTTGAAAAGACAAGCTGGCTAGTAGCTGCTTGCATTTTTCGCCGGGGTTTTCGATGCGAATGCCTTTTTCTTTCTTAAGTCCAGATTTGCGAGCCGCCAGATAAAGCTCTAGCCAAAAAAATTCTTCGAAGATGATGCGACGATGAGAAGATGACTTTTCTGCATGGAAATCGGCGGCCTCAGCCACCGGTGGTTGATGCAGATTGAGCAGCGCTTTTTTTCGCGGGATCAGATTCAGCGACTGCATTAGACTGGGTGGGAATTTTTCTGGGCCCCAGGCCTCGTCCGGCAATTCCTGCAGCACCTGACGAATCATCCGTGCAATTTTGACCGAACTTAAAATTTCGATCTCTGGATAAATGGGAATCAGATCGTCTTTGATTTCTTCTTCGGGCTCTATGTCGCGCAGATCTGGGTGATGAAATTCCAAGCGGCCGCGGTAGTCGATCACTTTTCCCACTAGACGCACTTCTTGATTGGGCTGAAAGCGCTCGAAATATCCCTTGTATGGAACACGAAAATATTTGCAGTGAATTTGGCCGGACTGATCGCGCACCAACACATCGTAGATTTTTCTTTTGGATCGTCCCATCGCAAAACTGGCGACCTTTATCACCGTGACTTTAACGCTGACGGTGTCGCCGGCCCTGAGCGTTCCGATGTTTCGCGCCGCTCTTCGATCTTCGAAAACTCTGGGGTAATAGTTCAAAAGATCTTCCACGGTGCGAATGTCTCTTTTAGAGAGAACAGAGCCCAAGCGTGGACCGACTCCTTTTAGGAATTGCACGTCGGTCTCAAGTTTAAGTGCGGGCTTTTTCGCGGGACTGGACATAGACTTCTAGACTAGAGTCTGTATTTATCTGAGTCAATCGCAAGCCTTTGGCCCAGTCATTTTCACACAAAATGTCGAACTTTCCGCCGTTCATTTTTGTTGCTCATTGTGTTGGTAAAATAGCTCTAGAAAATGGCACAATATTAGAACATGGATGCCACGAATTTTTTCAAAGTCAGAATTAACACATTGATCCCCGGGAAGCCAGTCACCTTCGATCTGTACGTGCGCGTGGCCGGCCAAATCATCATGTACCTACGGAACGGCGATCAGCTGACCAAAGACAAAGTCGATCGTCTGTCGGCCAAAGATTCTGGAAGTCATTTCTACATTCGCGACACCGAGCGCGTGGGTTACCGCGACTATGTGCATGAGCAGCTAAATTCGGATCAATTCGATGCTTTTCAAAAAGCGCAAATTCTGCGGGAGTCTTCCATGACCATCATGGAAGAACTCTTTGAACAACCGGATGTCAGTATCGCGCTGGAACACTCACGGCCCATGGTGAAAGAGTTCGTGCATCTGATGGACACAGAACCTACGGCGATGGCGCATTTGATCTCACTCTCTGGACATGATTTTTACACCTACAATCACTCCCTCGACGTGGCGATCTATTCCATGGGCCTGGCCGACGCTTTGGGCTTCAACAAAAAAGAATTGGAAGAGATGGGCCTGGGCGCGCTCTTTCACGACATCGGCAAACGCCAGGTGAGCTTAGACATTCTGACCAAAAAAGGCCCGCTCGACGATGCCGAGTGGGCGCAAATGCAAAAACATCCCCAGTATGGCCTGATCATTTTGAACGAACAAAATGTCTCTGACGCGGTCAAAGCGGCCTGCTTTGAACATCACGAGTCCTTTGTTGGTAATGGTTATCCGCAACAACTTCCTGGCCAAGACATCCACCCGTTTGGCCGAATCGTGGCCATCACTGACACCTACGATGCGATGACCACTCAGAGATCTTACAATGTTCCCATGAAACCACTGGATGCGGTGACGATGATGAAAGAAAAATTGGCTGGCAGATACGATCCCGAGATGCTGAAAGCCATGCACTCGGTCCTATTTAAATTAAAGGCGGCGTAATATGAAGAGCTTAAAAACAATCGCAGCAATTTCCTTAGTCCCATTGATGGTTTTGGCCATCGAAAGCGTCAAGCCCGAAACCATCTGCGATCGCTTCGTGAATTCCGACGATCAGAAATTCTGCCAAAAGAAAATCCAGAAACTCAACGCGGATTCCTATTTGAGTGGCATTTGCCAAAAACAATTCGACGATGATGCGTTCTGGGATTGCATGGAGCTTTCACAAGTCGCGAGCTTCGATCCGAAAAAGATCGATCATTGTTCAGTGACCGAAATGGGTGATCAGCAGCGCATCGCTTGCCTGAAGGCCGAAGCCAAGTTCAGCACTTCGCCTCAGGCTCAGTTTCAACCGTTTGAAAAGGACACGCAGTCGCTACGTAAACCCGCGAATCAGTGAACCAGTTCCATATACCCGCCCGCAAAGTTGGCAGCCTTGGCAAAGCCCAACTCACGCAGAGCTAGGGTGACTGCAGCTGATCTGACCCCTACATTGTCGACCACATAGATTTCACGATCTGGCGTGATACCCACTGCTTGAAGCCGCGATAGTATTTGGTGGCTCACTAAACCTTTTTCATCGAAAAATTGAACCCACGGGATGTTGAAAGCACCGACCTCAGGAGCTGATTTCGCGTAAGGCGAGGCCGCGTCTTTGCCGAGATATTCGGCTTCGCTTCGAACATCGATCACGACCGCAGTACGCCGATGTTGAAACAGATCCTTGTCTACGCTCAGCGTGTCGTCCACTACGGGCTTCCACAAAGTCTCACTCTTGCGCGGCGGAGCCTCTTCCTTGGTCTTTGGCTGAGAGAACAGCTCGATACTAGAGAACCTCACGTTGCTCACTCCCAACACTTTGAGAGTCCATGCCAAGCGTCCCTCTTCGCCATTTCCGTGCGGGCCTTTTCCGACGACGACCACTGGTGTGTTCGGGCCGATCCCGTAGGTGGCGAATCTTCGTGCCAATGAAAACGTGTCTAGCTCTAGCAATCCCAAAAATGGCTTCGTCTTCTGATTGAAATCCTGCCACTGAAGATTGATGGAACCGTTCAAATGCCACAATGAAAACTCAAAAGGACTTCGCGCATCGATCACCACCGTCTGTTCGGTGATCACTGGGATAGTGGTGGAAACCACTCTTGGCTGAATCGGCTGCGAGTCATAGGACTTGGTCGGCGGCGCCTGGCAGCCGCTCATCAACAAAATCGAAATGATGGACGCAATGAGCTTTCGGTTCATTTAAATTTCATGGTCGGAAACAAGATGATATCCCGGATGCTCGGTCGGTCTGTCAGCAACATCACGATCCTCTCGATACCCAGTCCCACCCCGCCCGTCGGTGGCATGCCGGTGTCGATCGCGTGCAAGAAATCTTCATCCATTGGATGGGCTTCTTCGTCGACCACACGTTTGGCCTCTTGGTCCTTCAGGCGCTGATATTGCTCTTCCGGATCGTTCAACTCAGAGAAGGAGTTCCCGATCTCCATGCTGGCGGCGAAGGGCTCAAAGCGCTCGACCAGCCGTGAATCTTTGCGATGAATTTTTGTCAGTGGTGAAATTTCGACTGGATGATCCATGACAAATGTTGGCTGCAGCAAATGTTTTTCAGCCGAAAGCTCAAAGAGTTCCATCAACATCTCGCCGCGACTGCGCGGTTTTTTCTTGTCGGATCCAAGCCCACGGCAAGCATCAAAAATCTCTGTGTCCGTGGCTTTTTCAGGATCAAGCTTGGCGTACTCACGAATTCCATCGTACACGGTGAGTCTTCTCCACGGCGGAGCAAAATTGATCTCCTGACCCTGGAACATCACCGTGGTAGAACCGGTGATCACCTTCGCCAAATGAGAGACCAGCTCTTCGAACTGGTTCATTTGATAATTGTAATCGGTGTAAGCTTCGTACCACTCCATCATCGTGAATTCAGGGTTGTGAGTGCGATCGATACCTTCATTGCGAAAATTTTTGCCGATTTCGAAAACTTTTTCGAAACCACCCACCACCAGGCGCTTCAGATAAAGCTCTGGCGAAATTTTCATGTACAGCTTCATATCCAAAGCCCGATGATGAGTCGAAAATGGATGGGCCGCGGCCCCACCATAGATCGGTTGCAACACCGGAGTCTCTACCTCGAGGAAGCCTTTGGCCTCCATAAACTTGCGAATTTCCCGCACGATCTTAGAGCGTGTTTCAAAAACTTTGCGCGAGTCCGGATCGCTGATCAAATCCAGATGCCTGTGACGATACTTGATCTCTACATCGGCGATGCCGTGGAATTTTTCAGGTAAGGGCTCTAGCGTCTTGGTCAAAATATCCAGGTGTTTGCAGTGAAGAGACAGCTCGCCTCGCTGAGTGCGAAAGACATAACCCTCAACGCCGACGATATCGCCCAGATCCAGAAGTGAAAAAACTTTTTGTTCGGTCTCTGTGAGCTCCTCAGGTTTGATATAGACCTGAATATTTCCAGTCTGATCTTGAATATTGAAGAAGCTGGCCTTGCCCATGGATCGCAAGGTCATCAGGCGACCAGCAATTTTAAAATTGGAATCCAAAACTTTTTCGCCCGCCTGAAGTTTCGAGTCATACTGACTGCGAAGCTCACCCGCAGACATATTGCGCTCATAGGAATAAGGGAAGGGATTGATCCCCGCTTGTCTCAGCTCGGTCAGTTTGCGGCGTTTTTCCGCGCGCAATGGATTTTCAATTTTATCGCTCATTCAAAACCTTACCGGCAAAGGCGTCTTGAACCTGATGTAAAAGTTCGATGGCCTCTTTTTTCGGTCGTTGGAAGGCATTGCGGCCCATAATGGATCCGAAAGCTCCGCCTTGTGCTAGATCTTTCACTTCAGCCAATAGTTCGGGAGTGCCCTTGGCCTCACCGCCAGAAAAAATCACGATGCGCTTGCCGTTAAAAGAACTCTGCACCACATGGCGAGCCCGATCAGCTAAAGTCGTCACCTTAATACCTTGCGCTTCATAGACTTTGCGAGCGGCCTCTTGCTCGATGTGTGCGGTCGGTGGTTTCACTTTGATGATGTGCGCGCCCAGTTGGGCTGCGATTTGGGCTCCGTAAGCGATCACATCGATGGCGGTTTCACCCTCTTTGCTCAGTTGCTCTCCACGAGGGTAGGACCAAATCACCACGGCCAGTCCTGCCTTTTTTGCTTCACGCGCGGACGCCTGAATTTCCTCGTACATGTTTTTTCGCAAGGACGATCCCGGATAAATGGTAAAACCGATCGCCGAGCAACCTAAGCGCAAGGCATCGTCCACGCTGGAGGTTAATGCAGAAATGGGCGATTTATTCGAAAACAAGGTGTCGGAATTGTTGATTTTTAAGATCAACGGAATTTCACCGGCGTAATCGCGCGCGATCAGCTCGAGCATTCCTAGTGGAGCCGCGTAAGCGTTGCAACCTGACTCGATGGCAAGCTCGGCGTGATATGCAGGATCATAGCCATCGGGGTTTTTCGCAAAAGAGCGCGCGGGTCCATGTTCGAAACCTTGATCCACAGGTAGGATCACTAATTTTCCAGTGCCCTTGAGGCGACCATGATTCATCAGCCTGGCCAAATTGGATAGAACTCCTGGAGTGTCTGAACCGTACCAGCTTAAAATTTCTCGAACTCTTGGCGTCATTTTGTGCATCCTTCATTCAGGTTTTTGAGGCCTCTGAAACTATGGGTAAATCGCATTCAAATCAAGGCTTTCGATTGACTAGCCGAGGTCTTGGACGCATAACATCGACATGCCTCAAGCCACCTCTGCAGATCTTAGCCAAATCACCTTGCGCGTGGAAGCGACTCCGAATCCTGCGACGATGAAATTTTGTTTTTCGCAGGCTGTGGTGGACGCACCCATCGATTTTTCCTCAGCCCTAGAGGCCGAAAGCTCGCCTCTGGCCAGTAAAATCTTTGGCTTTCCGTGGACCAGCTCTGTTTTCTTGGGTCCGGATTTTATGTCAGTGACCAAGCAAGATTGGGTGGACTGGGATTATCTGGCAGAGCCTCTGTCGGGACTGATCCGCGATCATCTCAGCCAAAATATTCCCGTTTATGTGGAGCTTGCGAGCACCTCGGCGCCGGCGGATTCAGATTCCAATGCCGTTCAAGCCGGCGACACTGATTTGGTTCAGCGAATTAAGCGCGCCATTGATCGCGAAATTCGTCCGATTGTGGCCTATGACGGCGGCGATGTTCACTTCGCCAAAATGACCGAAGACGGAGTCCTTCACGTCAAATTCAAAGGCGCTTGCGCTGGGTGTCCTAGCAAAAGTGTGACTCTCAAAGAGGGCATTGAAGTTCGCTTGAAAGAAATTTTTCCTGAAATTCAAGCTGTCGTCGGAATCTAAAGCATGAGTTCGCCTTTCGCTATCGAAACCACAGATTTATTCCGTAGCTATCGCACCTACGAAAAAAATCCCGGAATTTGGGGAAGCCTGCAAGGATTTTGGAATCGCAAATACACTGAAAAAATGGCCTTGGCTGCGACCAATTTGCAAATCGAACCCGGTCAAATCGTCGGCATGGTCGGAGCCAACGGTGCCGGCAAAACCACTCTGATCAAAGTTCTTTCGGGATTGATTGTTCCCTCTGGAGGCCAGGCCAAAGTTTTGGGCTTCACACCCTGGGAACGCGATTACCGATATTTGCGACAGATGACGGTTCTCTTGGGACAAAAAAATCAGTTGTGGTGGGATATCTCTCCCAACGATAGCTACTCACTGCTGGCTGATATTTATGATCTGGATCGCGGCAAAGCCAAAAACCGCGTGCAAGAATTGGCCGGGCTTCTGGATTGCGGGTCCGTGCTGAAAACTCAACTGCGCAGGCTGTCCCTGGGCGAGCGCATGAAAATGGAAATCATCGGCTGCCTGCTTCACGACCCGAAAATTTTGTTTTTGGATGAGCCCACCATCGGACTTGATATTGTCGCCCAGACCGCAATACGAAAATTTCTAGCCGAATACGTGAAAGAGAAAAAACCCACGGTGATTTTGACCAGCCACTACATGGATGACATCGCCAAACTGGCGGATCGCCTGTTACTGATTAGCAAAGGTCAGATTGTCTACGATGGAACCGTCCCTGGGTTTGCGCAAAAATCGAAATCCAAACAGAAAATCACTTTTGCTTTGACGGAACCCTGCGCCCATCCATTGATCTTGGCCGAGCAACATTTTCCCCAAGGCACACTGCAATTTTCCGTCGAGGTCACCGACCATCAATTGCCTTCGACAATGAATCAAATCACCTCCCTGACAGGCATCACCGATTTGCGCCTGGAGCAGGTCGACTTCGAAGAGGTCATTCACGATTTCATGCGTGGGGGCTGAATGTCCTTCTGGCGTCGAAACCGGGCTTTCTTTAAACTGGCCATAGTGACCAACCTGGAATATCGGTTCAATTATATTTTAGATTCCATTGGACAACCCATTGTCACCTCCGGTGTGGAACTCGCATTTTGGTCCGCGATTTTCGCTTCCACCGGCCAGCAAACCATCGCTGGTTTCGATTTGCATTCCTATATGGCTTACGCCATCTGGGCCTCTTTCATGGCACGAATTTCGGTCAACTGGATGTATGAGTTTCGCATGATCGAAGAGGTCGAATCCGGCGGACTGAACACTCTCTTAGTGCGACCGATGAGTTTCTTTGAATATTACCTCAGTCAATTTTTGGGATATAAGATTGTCACCACTTTGATTTCTCTCACGATACCGGTGGCGGTGACTGTGGCGCTGGGTTTTCCGATGATTTGGAGTCGCCTGCTTCCTGCCATGGGGTTAGCCGTGTACTATCTGGTTTTCCTCTTTATCATGAGCTTCATCGTCGTGACCTTTGCCTTTCACCTCACCCGCATTCAAGGTATTTCTGTCGCCAAGAATCTGGCCCTGTGGATTTTTTCAGGCGAGCTCTTGCCTCTGGATATTTTTCCTGAACCCTACCGCTCGGCACTGATTCATCTTCCTTTTTCCAGCGGAGTTTTCATCCCGGTCGCCTACATCACTGGTCGTGTGGACGCGACTGTTTTGTATTCGGGAGTGCTTTCCATCAGTGTAGGAATCGCGGCCCTTTCCGCCATCGCTTACCCCATGTGGAAATGGGGCCTACGCCGCTATGTGGGAACCGGAGCATGAGAAAATACTGGCGCATTTACTGGTCTTTTTTTCGCACGGGTTTCATTGCTGACATGGAATACAGAGCCAATTTTCTTTTTCGCGTGGTCACGGACACAGTTTGGTATGCAGCACAGATCATCGGCTTCAATGTGATTTTTACCCACACCAAGTCCATCGCCGGCTGGGATGCAGAAAAAACCCGCGTGTTCCTAGGTCTGCTTTTCGTTGCTGATGCTATTTACATGATCATGCTGTCCGACAATTTGGACAAACTCACCGACCGGGTGAGAAAAGGCGAATTGGATCTACTTTTGGTGAAACCAATCAACTCGCAATTCATCGTCAGTTTGCAACGCGTGTCTACGTCGCTGATCACCAACCTGATCATGGGCATTTGTTTTCTGGGATATTCTTTTGCGCAGTTGCCGGACGCTTCCGTGCCCAGACTGCTTTGGCTGCTACTGATGATTCCATGTGGCCTGGTCTGTCTTTACTCCGTGCGCTTTATGATCTCGGCCACTTCCGTCATTTTCACCAAAGCCGACAATCTGCAATTCCTATGGCATCAAGTCTATCGCTTGGGGATGCGCCCCGATCAGATTTATTCTCGCTGGCTGCGCATGATCGTGTTGTCAGTGATCCCCGTGGCCATGATCGCTAGTGTGCCCGCCCGTTTCGTGGTCGGCCCACCCGACTGGGGCCTGGCCGCTTGGACCGTAGGCTGGAGTATTTTTCTTATCTGGTGCAGCTCTCGCTATTGGAAGCTGGCTCTACGTTTTTACACGTCGGCCAGTTCGTGATCACTGTCTCATCGGGAGACAGGTGGATCCAACCCCAGCCGCTCCTGACAGAAACTCTTCGAGTTAATTTCACCGCTGTAACAACGTTGAAGTATTAACGAAAAAACTAACTCAGAAAATCCGAAATTCGCCGGACGATCTCGAGCACCAATAAAATAATGCTCAAAATCTCTTTAGCTAACTTCAAAAAATGCCGTATAAAACGATAGTCATTTCGTTTTAACATCATTTGGACCCCCTTTTTAAGGAAGAGGTTCCACACAGGAGCGAGCTGGGAGTTGGACCCAGTCTCGCTCTTTGCATTTCCGGTACCAGGCTATTACCAGCCTAGGATGTAGGCGAACATCAGCGGAGCCACAATGGTGGCATCGCTTTCGATGATGAATTTCGGACCGTGGGGCTCTAGTTTACCCCAAGTGATTTTCTCGTTAGGAACTGCGCCCGAGTAAGATCCGTAAGAAGTTGTCGAGTCACTGATTTGGCAGAAGTACTTCCACACTTTGGTGTCGGTCTGCTCTAAATCTTGATGAAGCATCGGAACCACGCAAATCGGAAAATCGCCGGCGATACCACCACCCACTTGGAAAAATCCGATGTCGTATTTTTTAGAAGCGGCCATGTACCACTCGGCCAGTGAGCGCATATAGAAAATTCCAGACTTCATGGTGTTCACGTTTTTGATCGTGCCCTTGATGGTGTGACCGGCGAAAATATTTCCAGTGGTAGAGTCTTCCCATCCAGGAACCACCATCGGAAGATTTTTCTGAGCCGCAGCTAGCAACCAAGAATTTTTGGGATCGATCTGATAAAATTTTTCCAATTTACCAGACAACAAGACCTTGTAAAAATATTCATGAGGAAGATAGGACTCGCCCTTTTTGTCGGCGTTCGTCCACTCTTCAATGATCGCGCCCTCGATGCGACGAATGGCTTCCTCTTCAGGAATGCAAGTGTCTGTCACACGATTCAAATGACGCTCTAGCAACTTAGCTTCATCTTCGGGAGTCAAATCGCGGTAATTGGGAATGCGCTCATAGTGATCATGAGCCACCAAGTTGTAGACATCCTCTTCCAAATTCGCACCAGTGCAAGAGATCGCATGAACCTTGTCCTGACGGATCATCTCTGCCAAAGATAGGCCAAGCTCGCCAGAACTCATAGCGCCAGCAAGAGTCACCATCATCTTACCACCATTTTTCAGATGCAGATTATAACCCTCGGCCGCATCCTTCAAAGTCGCCGCATTAAAATGCCGATAATGATGATTAATAAAATTAGTAATAGCGCCCTTTTGGCCCTGATAAACAGACATTCGAACTCCCGCGTAGTTGGCGGAAGTTTTCTCACACACAGAATATTTGTCAAGCGGTATGGGCAGATGGGGGCCTGGGTATTTTAATTCCGGGGCCCACCCCTCCGTGGGTTCACCTGAATTTTTTATCGAGTACGATAAAAAAACGCGTCACGCTTTCAGGAGCGCCCTCCATTAAAACACCCAGGCCCCCATCCGCCCATACCTCGAAAATCTGGTAGAAAAAAATTCCGGCAACTGCGCTCTGAACTCTGAAAACAGTATTCAGCTCCCCCAAATTTCGGGCCTTTTCAATGTGATCTGGGTTCATGGGTGGGTTAGGGCTTTCCCTCCGCCGGCTAAATGCGAGTTCGGAGCGCAGGCCCAACAAGAACGAGCGTTTACAACAAAGGCAAAGGGCCGAGCACCGTATGTCTGAGTATTTAGCCGGCGGAGGGAAAGCCCTAACCCACCCATGAACCCACGTTTACACTTTAGAACAAGGCCTGTGAATAGCCCCAGCGCCATTCGTAGCTGACGAAAAATGTTGGGCCTGGCAAATAGAGATCTGAGGCGTATCGACCCACTCCCAGCACGAAGTTGGAATCGCGCCAATTCACTTTGCCGATGATGGCGTCCAATTCGTTGCGTTGACCCGAAGAGCGGTATTGTGCCACGCGAATCATGGCTCCGAAGAACTGATTGTTCAGCTTTTTTCCTGCCACCACTTGATAACGATCCATCACATCGCCCTGTCCATTGGCGTAGATGACCTCGACCTCATCAGCGATGGGCAAATTGCTCTGCGAGGCACTGACCAAAAGCATGTTGTACTCTGGAATCACTAGCCACTCATGATTTTCGCCAGTGGCTCCTAAAAAACTAAATCCGATGCGATTGCGCACCAAGAAACCTTGGCAATTGGTGAGTGCACAATTGAAAGAGGGATTGTTGTAGTAACGATAGGCCCCGCCCACCGCCGCCATCAGCTTAAAGTACGAGATCGGATAATAGCTCACGCCCAGTTCAATGGCGCCACCGGCATCAGCTAAGGCCTGCACCTGCAAAAGACTGTAGTTGGTGGGATCAAACTGCGTGCGCTGATCCCACAACAGCTTTTCTTGTTTGACCGTGGCCGTTAGATCTCCAGCCACCGGGTACATACGAAAACTGGGGGATACGATGCTCTGCAAAGCCAAAGACGGTGTCGACCCTATCATTACCGAAATGAGGACCAGCAGGAAGAATCGGATCATTTGATCTCGGCCAGCTTGGTGGGCTCGGCGGGCGTGGGATTTTTATCGACTTTCGATGAAGGAAACCAATTTTTTTTGATCACTATTCCTAGCATGACAAATCCAGCCACAGTAATCATCAGACACATCAGAAACCACAAAGCTACGATCATACTGCTGCTCCAACTATCTTTCGCACCACCCAAGAGGCCATGGTAAAACCAAAAGTTCCGGTAACAAAACTGGCGTTTCCATAAATCACATTGCGGCGATCACAGGAATGCAGATCATTCTGCCCCTGAGGACACACGCATTTAAAACCCTCACCATTGTCATAGTGCAGAGCCACTGGCTGCATTGGAGTTTCGTCCGAGAAAACACAAGGGACACCAAAGCTTCCCTCCACTTTAGGAAACTGATGTTTGGCGCGCAAAATTTTTCGCAACTGTGCGGCCATCGGATCTGTGTGGGATTCCGATAAATCCGCTATTTTTACTTTCGAAGGATCCAACCTGGCACCTGCTCCGGTGGCTGTGATCAGCGGAATCCCAAGCTCCAATGCCCGCGTGATCAAATGCGACTTGGCCGTCAAATTATCGATGCAATCCAAAATAAAATCCGGCTTGCGACCCAAAATCTCATCCGAAGTTTCTTGGTTGTAGAACATCACTAAGTCTTCGACTTTGGCTTGAGGATTGATTTTTCGCAGACGTTCCGCCATGACCTGGGCTTTTTTCTGCCCGACCAATCCTTGCAGAGCATGCAACTGGCGATTGGCATTGGTGATGCAAATGTCATCAAAATCCACCACAGTGAGCCGTCCGATTCCAGATCGGGCCAAGCTTTCTGCAGCCCAGGATCCGACTCCGCCCAAACCGATCACGCACACGTGCGCGCGAAATAATTTTTCCATTTTCTCGTCACCGACGAGGCGGCCGAAGCGGTCGAAGCGACGATGCAGCATATAATTTGATTCGACTTGTGTGGTGCTCATAACGCCAAGAGTTTTCGAGCGTTTTGGCTTGTTCTGTCAAGAACTTCCCGCGATTTGATGCCTTTAAGCTGAGCCATTTTTTCAGCCACTAGCAGAATGGATTTGGGATGATTGAGTGGCATCGGCCAATTTTCTGGAGGCTGATCCGGAGAATCCGATTCGAGCAGCAAATATTCCAGCGGAATTTGCGCCACTGCCTGCTGAAGAACCTTGTTGTTCCCGCGGCAGAGGGCACCGCCCACCGAAATGGACAAGTTCAATGACATGAAATCATTGGCCTTTTTTAATGAGCCATTGAACGAGTGAACGAATCCTCCGGCATCCGGCAGACCAAACAGATTCAAAACCCGCAGGGCTTCCTCATGGGCCCGCACCAAATGCAGCACCACCGGCTTGTTCGCAAATTTGGCCAGCTCCAATTGTCGTTCAAAAATTTCCAACTGCAGACCTTCGCAGTTTTTGTAGGGCGAACGCAGATCTAAACCCATCTCACCAACGGCCACCGCCGTCTTCAGTTTTTGCGCTAGCACATCCAAAGCTTGCTCACACTCATCGGCAGTGTGCGCACTGACCCAGTACGGATGCAGACCAAAAACAGGAATAATCTCTGAATGGATTTTCGCTAAGCTCTCTTGTCGGGCCCAGTCCTCGGGGCCGACTCCGCCCTGAACAAATGTGGAAATACCAGATTGCTTGGCCTCAGCGATCACTTGCTCAAGACGAACGTCTGGTTCGGAATCAAAACGCGGATCGGCCAAATGACTGTGAATATCAATGAAGGACATCTAAGCCCAGCTTAGGCCAAAAAAAAGCCAAAAGAAACCAAAGACCAGACTCTTGCGGCACCTATTTTGGGCCGAAAAGTCACTATAAGGTCTTTGGAGGATTGTTCATGAAAAAGAATCAACTGTGGATGGGTTTTGAGATTCAAACTTCTAGCGGATCGGTGTTACAACCCACCCAGGTCACCCACTGGAAGGATCAGCAATTCAAAAATAACCAGCCAGAGGCACCGTTTCATTATAAAGCTGATGCTTTGGCCGGCCTGTCGTTGCTGCTGTTGAATCAAAATTCGCAAAATCCTTTTTCAAGTCCCAGCGTGAATTTTCCTTTTGTCAATCAGTGCTGGTTGGCCCTAGAGCCCCACCATGAAATGCACCAACGTTGCCAGTCGCGAATTCAGGTCATCAAAAAATTCGTTAAGCCCAGTGCCGCACCAGCCATCACAGGTTTTGAAGACGCATTTACCGAAGTATTGTCCACGTCTGTCAGCGCCCAGGGTGTCGATCTTGCCGAGCTCACCGCACTGATTCCACACATTGATGTGCTAGAGAAAAAACTATCCCATGCTTTGCTTTACAACTTTAATATTCAGTTTTCACGCAAGACAGCCCAAACTTTGTTGCACTTGCATTCATTTTTATTCAGCCTGCGAACTTTGATTGCCATGGACTACAATGCTTATGTTCAAGATCCGACGTTTGAGGCTCTGAAGGTGGATTCGATCTCTGACTATTTGCCGAAGTCAGAATATGTGGTGAATGACGCCATCTTGTACTACAAGTTTTCAAAGTTATCCGCACACATGCCACAAAATGTGGTCAGTGAAATGGTGAAGGCCTTCGTGGATTATTCGCACAACGCCACTTGCTTAGTAGAAAGCTTGCCCGCAGGATTTTTAAAATCGGTGTCTGCGGAACACCTGGATGACACGCTCTACTTGGCACAGATGGACTGGCTGCTGGGAACCGATGCGGGCCTATTGTTTCGGATTCGTGAAGAGCTCTACGGCCTGCTTGAGGGTTATGAGAAAATCTTCTGGTTCGATCTTGATGGAAAAGCTCATCAGCCAGCGCACAACTTATCAGTGAACTGCCAGATCACCGAAAAAGACCTTCCGACTAGTGCCGCCGCCTAAGAACTTTGAGTCTTGGCAGGACGAAAACTTTGAGCGTGATGAATACCACTGCGGCTATGACCAGCCACATGATCCAAATCTTGAACTCGTGAAATATATGCAGAATAGGCTCTCCAAAATGGTAGATCAGTAAAATCTGCGTGGGAATGCTGATCATCGCGGCGATGCCATCGACCATGGCAAACTGCCAGGCACGAATGCGGCTCATGCCAAGAATGATGTGAGCCGGAAAACGCAAACCAGCTGTGAAGCGAAAAACAAAAACCGCGTACATGCCGTGCTTCTTGACCCAGCCGTTGATTTTTCCCAAGCGTTCCTCAGTGAACACGCGCTGAAATCGAGGCATGGCGATGATCTTTCGCCCGAAAATCCGCCCTAAACTGAAAATCAAGCAATCCGCGAACACCACCGCAATCAATGTCACCATCGCGGCCTCATAGCCATGCACCACAGGTGCTCCTGGATAAGGAGGAGGAAATTGTTCTGGATGGGCGCCGATGTAGGTCAAAAGGCCTACGCTCACCACAGTCACCTCTTCAGGCACTGGCAATCCAAATCCGCTGGCAATCATCACGGCGACCACCGCAATATAAACCATGTGCGGTTGATACGCATATTGTGAAAGCCAAATAAATAGAGGTTCGTGTGAAATTCCCATTTTTTCCTAAACCTCAGTTTCTATCATTCTTGAATTCAATTTGAGACTTATTATTCGCTGTGCTATTAAATAGATTCATGATTCAACATGCACTGGCCAGTCAAGACGGCGTTATTTTGCCTATTTTACAGACAGATTTGGCCATCGACGCCATTCACGGCCAATGGCTCTGTGAATTTGGTGCCATTTACCACAATCATCAAAGAGTTCGGTCTGCGGAGGTCGCTGTTAAAAAAGGTGATTATCTTCGTGTTCACTCACTGCCCCGACGCTTTCCCGTAGCACAAATCGATTGGAAGTCCTGCGTGATCGCCGAAACCGCAGATTTCGTAGTGATCAACAAACCTTTTGGCGTGCCGACGCACGCGACAGTGGACAACCTTTTTGAAAATGCTGCCCATCAAACCAGTTTGGCTTTGCAGACTGCGACTCATGTGACGCATCGATTGGATGTGGCCACTTCAGGTGTGCTTTTTTTGGCCAAGACCAAAGAGATGCAAAAAGCCTTCAATCTGGCGCTAAAAAATGGCCGCGTGGAAAAAACATATTTGGCCAAGGTCGCAGGCTCTTTGCAACAAACAGGAATTGTCGAACACTACATGGAGTCCAGCAATTACTTGCCGAAGCGGGTCTCTAAAACTCCGGTGGAGGCGTGGCAACAGTGTTTGCTGGAAATTTTGCAGGTGCAATTCGATGCCCGCGACAACACCTCACAGGTTGATATTCGCCTGATCACTGGGCGCACTCATCAGATTCGTGCACAGATGGCTGAGCTTGGACATCCCATCATCGGAGACAAAATCTACGGAGGCCAAGATCCTTGGGACAAGATCGAGCAAATTGAGCTTCGTGCCCGTTCCCTGAAATTCCAAGTGGATTCCTGCGAACATTTCTATTCACTGAAAGACTGAAAATTCCACGGGAATGCCACCGTTTTTAAAAAAATTCTGCCGCAACAATTTCCATTCCCGTGCGGAGTTAAGTCCTTTAAAAAATTCGCCGTGGCGACCTTTGGGTAGGATGACCCCAAGACGCTCGGCGGGAATTTTTCCCAAGGTGGCTCCCAGTTGGGAGAAACCTTCCTTGAACTCCAGTCGCTCCCCGTAGGGGGGATTGGTCACTAACCACAGTTTGCGCGGGAGTTCGCCCGGCGTAGACATTGTGAAAATATCCTGTCGAAATAGTTTTTTTTGCGGAAGCTCGGACAAATTCTTCTTCAGGACAGAGAGCATCTTTTCGTCATTATCACTGGCCCAGTAGGACTGGAAGGGCGCTGAAAATTCGGGGTAATTTTTTTCTAGCGCCGCTAGTTTGAGCAGTTTGGGGGTCATGGCGAATTTTTGAAAGCTGTAGGAACGCTGAAAATTTCCTTGTCGCTGAAGTGCCGCCTCTTTGAGAAACGTGCCAGAGCCTGCCATGGGATCCCAAAGCGTGGCTTCTGGATCCGAGCCCAAACAGCGCAAGCAAAAGGCCGCCAGGGTTTCGCGGATCGGGGCCTCACCGATCCACTTATCAGAATCCATCGGATCGCGCCGGTGCAAGTGCACACCTGTGGTATCGACGCTGATCGTGCAGATGTCGTCATACATGCGAATCATCAGCGCCGCCGTGGCATCGTCCTGAATCTTCGGCCAAGCCTTGGTCGCCACCTCTAAAATTCGCTTTTCGTTGTTGAGTCGTGATTTCGACGCTGCGACTTCCACACGAAAATCTTGCTTCGAAAAATATGATTCCAGTGGAATTTTTCGTAGACGATCGTTCAATTTAGAAAAATCCCGCACCTTGAATTCATCCAGTCGCAGCAACACACGACTGGCCACGCGTAAAAAATAATTCAGCTGCAGCCCTAAAATCAGCGGGGCCTCAATGAGCCAGCCACCTGTTTCTTGCTGCAGAAATATCGGCGGCGTAGAATTGGGTCTGGCATCGGTCTCTAAAAGATAGGGCCAAACTTCCAGAATCTCTTGCTGCATTTCTTCTTCCAAGCCCGGCTGTCCTACGACGTAAAATTGTCTAAGCATGCGAGTTCATACTCCGTCGAAACAGAGCTTGGTAGCTGAAAATCATCAGCAAGGATATGAGCGCCAGCACCGGCCCCAGTAAAAGGCTTAGGCGCAGCCCATAATGGTCGGCAATAAAGCCCACGAGTGTTTGCATGATCACGATCATCACACCACTGAGTGCAATGGACTGAGCGGTCACCCGACTGAGGTCCCTAGGGAAAAGTCTTCCCGCCATAGTCATGCACAGGGGATAAAAAGGTGCCATAGCTAGGCCAGAGGCCGCCAACGCCAAAGGATGCAGCAGAACTCCCGCAGCGATGCACACGGCCGTGAGTCCCAGGCAGATGCCCATTTGGGTTTTCAAGCTCATCTTTGGACGCCAAAAAATAAATAGCACTCTTCCGGTGAACATACCGACGAAGAAGAGAGAATTCAGAATCCCAGTCGAAGCCACATCCCAGCTCAAGACCTCTCGTAAAAACTGCGCTAAACGCGAGGACACCAAAATTTCTGCAGCCACATAACAGGCTAACAGAAGCGCGAAGTAGGAGATCTCGCGCGAGGGGGCTTCGCCGCCAGGAATTTTTTGATGATGGGACCTCACCGGCATTTCCGAAATTCTAAAAGAGACCGCAAACAGAGCCAAACTCAAACCACCCGCCCAAAAAAAGGATGTTTGCCAAGCATAGCCCAGCGTGTGCATCAGGCTGACCAAGAGGGGCGCACTCAAACTGGAAAGCCCGTACATGCTTTGAAGACCAGCCTGGAACTTTTGCACCTCTGCTGGAGTGCCGGCCTCGATCACCATCACATTTTGCGCCACCCCCAAGGAGCCACAGCTCAAGCCAAAAAAGAAAATCGCCGACAGAATCCAGGGAAACGAAGGTGCCAAGCCAACTCCTAACAGCGAAAGAAACATGAGCAGCGTTGCGGCCCGCATAGTGCGCACCCGCCCGAATTGATCAAGACTATGTCCACCAAGATATCCACCCAAGATTCCCATAGCGCTGGATAAGGAAAAGAAGAGCGAGCCCGTGCGATTGTCCAAATGAAAATAGTCCAGCAGATCCGGGAAGAGAGGCCCGCGAATATTGTCCGACAGCCCTTGCACAAATAAGCTCATATAGGCCAATAGAATATAACTGCGATACGTCTGTTTCATCTGGACCTATGGAGGCGGCAACGTGGCAGATCTTTTTCCTGTCGCTACCATGTTCTGCGCATCCGTACTTTGTTTTAACACGGCTAAGACCTTGAGTAGTTGAATGCGGGGCACTTTACCCAAGCCATACAGCTTTTCACCAACGAAGACACCGAAGTCTCCTGCGGCAGAGGCCCCAGATTTCCAGCCAGTGACCACGGGTTTTTTGCCTCGATAAACTAGGTAAAGAAATGCGTCTTCCGTCATATGATCACCCATGGGACTGACAGAGGCCACAATCTGCTTGAACCGTGGATAAGCCGCGGTGACTTCGGCCTGATCAAGATATTCATCGTGATTCGTATCGAAGACCGCCATCAAGGCCTCCAGATAATGCAGAACTGTGGCCATGGTGCGGATCTCTCCGTATTCAATATAACCTGCAGGCTTGGTCGCATCATGGGCTATAATTTCTAGTTCCTGGATCAGCTGACCTCGGCTCATTCGTGTGTTCCTGATGTCTTGCAAGAGGCCGGGCAGATTGGCGAATAGCTCCTCGACGTGAAAGTACAGGCTGCGTTCAAAACATTTCTGATCGGCCATGGGCTCGTTAAAACTTGGATCTCGCATCTGCGTCAGGCAATGGTCGGCCTCGAGGGATTTCATCATCTGATCCGCGACCACTTTCCCACCACTGATCATCAAAGCAATCAGTTCCAACATTTGCTGAGAAGTTCGAGCTGTGGCACCATTCGCAGAGAAAGCAAAATACCCAGAGTCACCGTAAAATCTTTGCGCCGAATCGTTCTGCCGGGGATCCAGAAAATGAATGGCGCGGCCAAAGGCCTCAAAGTCCTTTTCCCAGCTGATGGCTTGACCTTGTCTCATGACACCGTCCCAGAGATCGTCGCTGGGGTGCTGTTTAAGTCCGTAGCCCATTTCCACCATACGTACAAACGTGCGCAGTGAATTCAAAATCGTGAGGGAGGAAACGTCGGCCGTGACGGTCAGTGGATTTGCTGGAATCACTAGATGAGTGCCGCTGACAAATGTGAGCGGATGTCGGGTGTTCAAAATTCCCTTCCAATCGGTCCATGAGCGCAGCAGTCGCTCTTGATCCACGAGATCTAGATTCCACTTTGTGACCAGTGCTCCAGCATCCACGGTCCCCGCGTGAAGGATCACTGTTCTCAAGGGCACAGCCTCATCCTTGCTAAAATTACTGACAATCTGTAGCTCTGCAAATTTCCACACGCGATATTCCATCATCAGGTTGCCCATCATATCGCTGTCAAATTCCTTGATGGTGGTCCAATCGACGCTGCCAGCGCCTGTCATGGATTCCCCCTGCTTAAGAATGGCGAAAAAATGTTTGTAGAGATCCTTCATTATTGGCGCAGTCAAAGCCACCGGCAATAAATCCAGCTTGACCACTTCTTCCACCACACGGTCCATGTCGCTCACATGCAGAACCTGATTTTTGTTGTATTGCGGGGACGAATTCAGGAGTTGCAATGCCAAGTCGGCAAAGTCGATGAAATTTGTCCACGAGGTCGCCGACGACCAGTTGGCATGTCTGGTTCCATAAAACACCTTCGCTGATCCAGCATAAACTTCCACAGTCCAACGGCCACTCTCTTGCCAACCGGCTTTTTTACTGAGATCCAGCGCCTGACCTAAAAAGAGTTCCCGCACCGAATCAGTGAATGGCATCCACTTTTCCAAGTTGCTCATCAGCCCCGCCGCACCCATGAAAGCCTCGGAATCGTCCAACAAAGAGCGGAAGTCCACCCAGCTATAATTGGAACTTTCGATTTTTGAAAAATCAATCAAGGTGGTCACCGTGCTCAAAACTAACTGCTTCGTAGCTTCAATGTCCTTAAAGTTGACAGCCGCAGGATCCGCGTCAAACAACAGCATTTTCCAGTGGCCGCGAAGGCTCTGGGCTTGTGTGGATAACAACGAAATGAGCTGGTGCGAACGCCGAAGTTCTTCAGCAGACATCAGCCCTGAAGAGCCTCCTAAAAATAACACCTTCAAGTTCATCAACTGAACCATAAATGCTGTGGAAATTTCAGACTCCTTCAGCATGTAGCGATTGAGAAACTCTTGCAGTTCATCAGAGGAGAACTGACCAGCCGTGCGGCCCTTGGCAAATTTCTCGAAGGTGCCCAGTGCACCATCCACACAGGTGAACAGCTTCGCCGTCTGCTCCGAATCCAGATCATCTTGAAAATAGGACTTCAACTGACCCGGCCAGGCCTTCAGGCACTCAAATTCTTTGGTTTTGGCGATGATCACACCAGGGGGTTTGCTGCCATTGCTGTGAATGAAACGATCACAGGCTGTCAGCGAAACAAGAACCAATATAAGAGTGAAGAATCTAAAACGCATAGTTCACCCCCATGGTCGTCATATCATTGTTTTGAAACTGCTGAAACAACGACGCTGTTGCCGAGCTAGCCGCTGCTCGCACCAATAGCACCGAGCCATCCACGCTCCACTGCCGACTGATCTTATAGCGAGCACTGCTGTTCCACAGGGCGAAGTCATCTTGTGCCCCTTGCAAGTAAGTGGAAGAAAGCTTCAGTCCAGGCAAAAATCTGCGGCCAAAAACATAGGACGCTTCTAGCTGGACTGCGCTGCCAAAGCCTATCTGTTGCGGAAGATAGGGCGCAAGAACTTGCGATTGTGGTCCGCTGACAAAATCCGATTGCCCTTCAATGTCTAAATAACTCACGGAGATCTCTAGGCCACTGGTCTTAATGCCCACTGTGGGGGAATACATCTGCCGTGAATTATAAACTCGATAGTTCAAGTTCGAGGGCAAAGACTCTGGAGAAGCTGGATTTTCGACTAAGGCACTCATGCCCAAATACCATGATTGGAAGGACTGGCGGATATCGATGGCTCCGACTGTGTGATTGTAGACTTCCGGCACAATGGTTACATCGGTTTGCGGAGTCGGCAGCGTGCCTGAATTCACCGCCATCAACAACTGATTCGAAGGCTTGTAGCCCACCGATGCCGCAGCATAGAGATCTTTGTGTTCGTGGCCGTAAAAATATTGGGCCATCGCCGATGGACGTAGCACCACTTTTGAAGTGTCTGGAATTTGCACGTCCCAGTTGAGGTGATTGACCACTTTTCCGGAGGCGTCGAACTGAATCTGAGTCGGCATTTGCTGGAACCACGGATTGACGGATTGAAAACTTCCGTTTTGCAACTGGTACGAAGCACCCTGGTCCGGCAGATATAGGTCAGAAACAAACAGCCGCAGACCCATGGGGTGGGTCTGATCGTCATTTCCAATGGTCCAAAATATCCCGGTTAAACCCTGTGATTCAGGCACCAAGGGATCCCAGCGAAATTGTGGCTGGACAAAACCCAGGTGCCAGTGATCGTCCAAAAGGCTCCAGTCGAATTTTTTTCGGCCCAGCTGCAGACCGCCCGTGCTGTAATACAGCTCTTTCACGTTGGCGTAACTCAGGACGGACTGTTGCGGTGAAAAAGCGCCAGCCACATTGGCATTGAAAGCACCGGGACTGCTCTGGAATTTAGCTCCCAGAAATTGGAAGCTGCTTCCGGCCGACGAGGAATAATCCGGACTGATGAAGGACTCTGACATGAGGGAAATTTCCGAATGATTTTGATGGGATCCTGAGTTCTGAACCACCGGTGCTGCAGAAACAGAGGAGGACGATACCTGTGCCAATGACGACAACGGCAATATCATCAAAAATAAGCACCCAACCATTATGCGCACACACACCTCTAGGACTATTTAACTTCAAAAAATGGACCCTGACAGTGGCCAATAGACGGTCCTTAATCGGGTTCCACCGTCTAATGATTAGACAGCGGCCACTTTTAGGCTAAAATTTAGAAATGTCTCTAGATGCCATCGTGGATTTTTCTCGCCGGACTTTGATGCTTGTTTCTGGCCATATTTTATTTTTCTTTTACCGTTTTTTGTTGGTACCCACGATCATTTTTTTTCTGCGTTTTCTGCCAAGAATTTTGAGCGAAAAAATTCATCAGATGAGTGAAGATCGTTTGAATTTTCGCTGGCCCAAATTGCCCTCCCGCCCTTTGTGGATTCACGCTGCCAGTGGTGAAATTGAATATGCAAAACCGCTGATTCGTGCGCTCAAAGCGAAGTGGCCTCAGCGCATGATTTTGGTGACCTACTATTCGACTTCAGCAAAAAAATTGATCCTGGATACACCAGGAATTGATGCACTGGTGCCACTTCCCTGGGATCAGCGCCGAATTGTGCATCGGTTTTTGGATCATTTTCGCCCTGAAATATTTTTGCTGGCGCGCTCGGATGTATGGCCTGAATTTGTGCATCAATGTCGCCAGCGAAAAATCCCGGTAATTCTATTTTCGGCGACGCTGGCAACGCAAAGTTCGCGTCTGGGATTCTTTGCTTCGCCCCTCACCCGTTTTGGCTTGGACCAACTAGACCTCATCGACTGTGTTTCCGAAGAAGACGCAGCCGAAATCGCTAAAATCGGAAGTCGCACGAGGTGCTTGGTGTCTGGTGACACTCGCTATGATCAAGTTTCGTGGCGTTTGCAGCATCCCCGTCCGGTGAAGGACTTGCGGGAACCAGGGGCTTCGCCAGAGCGGGAACCAGGGGCTTCGCCAAACCGGGAACCAGGGGCTTCGCCCCTCACCTTTGTCATCGGCAGCAGTTGGCCGCAAGATGAGAGTGTGATTCTTCCAGTCTTGGCAGAGTTCATTGCTCATGGTGGTCGGGTGATTTTAGCCCCGCACGAAATCGATGCGGCCCGTTTGCGAGGACTCGAAAAACAGTTGGCCCAGTTGAATCTTAAATCCGTTCGCTACAGTCGCTGCAGCCACTGGGGCACCGATGAAATTCTGCTGGTCGACGAAGTTGGTCCTCTGCAAGAGCTCTACACCTGGGGTCAAGTCGCCTTTGTCGGAGGCAGCTTCAAGAGCAAAGTGCATTCGGTGATGGAACCACTGATGGCCGGCCTGCCCACGTTCGTGGGTCCCAAGCACAGCAATAATCGTGAGGCGCTGCACTTTCAAAATATCCGTCTGAAAGACGTCCACTTTTCGAACTCCTCGAATGAAAAATCGTTGTTTTTGGTGACGGTGCTGAACGATTCAGATGAGCTACGGCGAAGGCTCATGTCGATGCTTCATGAGTCCCCTTCGCAGTGGCCAAAAGTAAAACAGGAAATCCGCCAAAAATTGTCAGAAAAAGTGGGTGCCACCAAAACCCTCATGGAACAAATTGAGGCCCTCAGTCGATAAGTTCGACGACCGTCGATCTTTTAGACCCTACTTTTCTGACCAAATATCAATAACTTACATCCGTTTCCGGGGTCGGCGTGGACCTGCCCCCTGAGTACGATTCTTGATCTATCCCAGGGTATGGGTCGCAAATTGATGTCACGCATTTTAAGTGGGTTCATGGTCATTTCGATGATTTTCATCGGACCTGCGGCGTTGGCCGCAGTCGACGGCACCAGCACGGAAAAGAAAATCTCTTCGGACAGTCCAGAGCGCAAAGACTATCAGTTTTCGTGGGCGACAGAGCTGTATGCGGTTCATGCCACCGATGAACTCTCAAATCAGAAGAGCGAAGTGGAGATGGCTTTCCTTCTAAAGTTCGATATGAATATTAACTCGTGGATGTCGTTGAATTTGACCCCGCAATTTATTGCACAAAATGGTTACCTTCAAGCGCCTGACGTGGTCGATCCTCAAGGCAGTCGCATGGAAATCCGCAATGCCTCTTTCGACCTGAAGCCTTCGAGCTTTTTCAACGCGTCCATAGGCTCTTTGGACCAGGCGCACTTGCATTCAGATATTTTTATGAGCCGACGAAGCTTCCCTGCTGTCCGCGTGGTCAGCCGCTGGGGCTCAGAAAAATCCACTCACACTTACGTCTTTCTTGAATCTGCAATGCCCACCAGTACTGCGGTTTCTAACAACAGTGCTGATATGGGTGCAACGCCTAGCCTGAATATGGCAGGAATTGGACTGCAGCTGGGCGGCGCCCGCGAAGGCTACAATATCAAAACTTTTGTGAACGCCTATCAGTTCGCGGGACTCTCACAAGATTTGGCTACTGCCAGCGTGCTGTTGGGAAATAGCGGCGTCAACACCGCAGGATCCAATTATCAATTTCGCTATCAGTACCAGGGCTATGAGGCAGGGATCGGTGGAAGGTTCCAACTGGTGCGCTCAATGTCGCTGGGAGCTTTCGCTACAGGCATTCAAAACAGCGCGGCCATCACTGGCCACAATACAGGTTGGGACACCGGAGGCTCTGTGACCTATGATCTCAACCGCACTTTGCAGCTGGAACCTAAGTTTGATTACTATCACATTGAGTCCGATGCCACCGTGGCCATTTACAATGATCCGTTCTTGAACACCAATCGCGAAGGCTATCGATCACAATTGAAGTTCCATTACAATCACAAAGTGCAGCTGAGTTTGAGTTACGGACAACGAGTTCCTATATTAGCAAACCCAAGTCAGCCCCCAGAAACATGGTACGGACTTGGATTGGAGACTGAAAATGCAAAATTCTAAAACCGTTTTTAGAATGAAAATTTTTGCTCGGCGGCTGTGGCTGCTGGCCTTTGCCGGCGTTTTGTCTGCCTGTCATCTGCCATCCAGTTCGCAAAAAGATGCGGCCGGCGGCGCCAGCTTTTCCATCGCTAGCCAGGACGCCAGTTTCACGCAAGTGGCCTCACAAAATTCTTTTGCCATTCCTACATCTAAAACTATGTCCGTAAAATTCTGCGTTGTGGACGTGCAGTACAACCGCGTCGTGGGCAATCATAAATTCATCATTTCTAGCGAGAACAATGACAATGTGGCCGATCAAGAGGTCACCACCGATGGAACTGGCTGCGCCGTTTGGCAAGAAGACTTGGCCTATAATCACCTGGCGGGTCCCGCCTTTGTAGAGCTAGTTCGAACTGTGACTGCGAAGGGATATCAAAAAGGCGAGCGTCCGATCTCTTTGGCCGTGGATCCTTGGGAAGATAAGATTGTTTCGCTGAAAGACTCACGCGTGGCTAATTTGACACCGAAAGAACAGGCACAGACGCGACTGCAGGGATTGGACAGTACTACCGGCAAAGCTGCAGACAGACCACTTTGGTTGCAAAATGCTACGGTGACATTCACTCCGCGCAATTTGGGCGGAAAAACAACCTACAATGTGGAATTGCAAGCTGATCCGAAATTGATTCTTAAAGATATCAACGGCCAAAATGTATTCACAACACTGAAACAAGGTCAGTTCACGGCGCAGTTGAAACTGATCTCTGAACCATTGACTGGGGCCTCTAAATCCAATCGAAGTGTTGTCGCAAAACCAGCAGCGGTGTCGGTGGACTCCTTGATCTCTTCCCAAGTGGTGGTGAGCACCAATATGGATTTACCGGGCAGCCTGAGTCTCAATCAATATTATCTGTCCGTCGAACTTTCCCCGGTGAACGGACCAAAAGGTGTTCAGAACTTCAAAGGCATTTATCAGTTGGGTTTCGCCAGTGTTATCTCGGGCAGTCAAACGCCAAAGCTTTTGAATGATGGCGATCTAAAAGGCAACGGTGGTCAGCAGTTCTCTGTAGAGAATTTTATCGGCAACTCCCCGATCACTCCTCAATCCGTCAAAACCAGTGCTGAGGCCACAGACTCCAGCTCGGAGATGCAAAATTCTTCCATCAGAATAGGAGCTGTGAGCACGGACTCGCACACTTTTACCCCCAAATCAGGTTATCTCATGCACCGAAAATTCAACCTGACGGTCTGTTTTGCTGGAGCCTTGGACCTCAGTCGACAGCCTGTCCAAATCACTGGAATTGGCGGTCAAACACTGAAGGCAACAACTGTCGTTAGTAACTGTGCGACGGCGGAGGACTCGATCGATTACAACTACTTCGCTCCGGAATGTTTAACAAAAAGGGAAATTCGCGTGCAGAGTGATGCCTTGGGCATCAATCAAAAAATTCCAGTGGAGGTCGATGTAGCAACCCTCACCGGAACTTTTCTAAAGGTCCTGCCAACCATTGCCCATTTGTCGGATCACAAAGACAACCAATGCGCCTCCGGCCAAAGTAAAATCATCGCCAGCACTAGCTCCTACACATTGGACAAAGTCGATATTACCTATTCCATCGATGAATTACTCAACTTGCAAATTCACAAATCGGAACAGCTGAAACTGACGTTGTCAGTGGACCGACCCAGCCTAACTTCAGACACCGGAGTGGAAAATAAACCTCTTCCGCAAGGCACCTACACTCTTCGCTGGGCTGTCGTCGATATGATTGTGAAAGACTACAGCAAAGCCTCAGGGTACATCTATGCCGTTGGTGAAAAAGATGTGACCATACTTAGCAATTCCACCATCGCTGAGACCATCTCTCTTGATCTGACCAATATCAAATCCGTTGGCAACACCAATTATCTACTTTTAGAGATCGTTCCAAAAGGAGAGGATCCGAAAAATCTTCCTTCGGGAATGGCGCACAACACTTTACGTGCTCTCATCACCATTGCTAACAATGTGGAAGGTTCTTCAGTCACGACCACCGAGCACAACTCCATCATCCCGGGACTGATCGAGCAGTACCGCAAAGATCAACTCACCGCACTTCAAGCCTCAAAGGCGATGGGCACTAAGGAAAGGTTCGCCAGCGATCATCATCTGAAGTTGTTGAACCTGCACGCAGGTGATGCACTGACAGCCGATACCGGTGACCTCAACATGAAGGTGGGAACCCTCATAGCCCGGCAAAAATTCGCCAGTGATCAGGAAATGCAACTGCTCAGCATGACCGCGAAAAGTACGTTGACCATCGATCGAAAACTAGTTCATGACTGGGTGACCACGGGCAAAATGACTCCTGATCTCAGAGCGAACCTGTGCTTGCTCTGGGTGTCCAATGTTTTGGCCAAGCCATTGCGATCAGGCAAACCAAGTCCATTTAAAAATAGCAATTTCTCGGGATATGAACTGATGCAAATGCTTGGCGATTGCAACGGCACGGATGATCCACGGCATTTCTTTGACATCGAATTTCATGAAATGACTGAACGTGCAAGCATGGTGAAGGATTTGGGAGCTTACAATAGGAATTTGAGCATTTATCTTAGCTTCAACTTAAGCAATAACTACTCCGTCACCGACACAAATAGTATTTCAGCCAGCGTTGGCGGTGGCTTTGAGTACGGTAATATCGTTGGTGTCACGGGCGGCGCCAGCTATTCATTCAGCACTTCGATGGCCAACTCCCAGTCTTGGGGAAATTCCGTCAATGTCGGTAACGGCATCGAGGCCAGCCTGGAAACAATCCCATTGCGCTTGCGGGCCGAGGACTATGAACGATGCGCAGTGATTAAGCTAAATGCCAATGCTGTATTTCCATTGACAGATGAAGCTTACAAAAATGGCAAAGGCTTTACCAGCGGCATTAAAAACTTCTATCACCAGCATATGGATGAAAATACGATTCAATACACGGCTTCAGATCTTACTTTGGCTGAAAAGCAAGAGATCTCCAGTCGCGGTTACATGATCTGCACCGGTGAAAAAGCGGGTCACCCGGTTACCTTCGATGAAAATTACTATGTCATCAATCAGCGGGGCCTACCACCTCAAGCAACAAACCCCAACAGCGACCACGAACGCCCTTTCTTCATGGCTTTGCGCGGACGCGCGGATTTAGTCTCATTCGTTAGCTATGTACAAAATGCGCATGGTGGTGTTCCAAAGGAATATACGAATGAGTATCAACAGTCTCAGTTGCTGTATGATCCCACCCTCAGCGTCTTTGGACGAGGCTTCCGCAGCTATCCAGGCCAGTGGGTGAAACCGCCTGCTAACTAATCGCATCAAGCCTCCTTTGTCTTGACCAAAAAAACAGACTCTTGCGAGAGTCTATGCGGAGTGAATTAATGGCTGCACACTATCATGCTCTTCGACAGTTGAAAAAAAATACGGTCTTCAAAGCCGGCGATGTTTTGGTTTTGTTCGGCGAACTTTTCAATCGCGGCTACGCCAATGGTTTGGTCGAAGAAGCCCAACGCCGGGGCATGACCATCGTGCGCGCCACCGTCGGCCGCCGCGAAAAAGACGGCACACTGCGAGCCCTCACCGCCGAAGAAGCAGCTTCAGTGCCGGCACCCTTCATCAACGTTCCATTGGAGTGTGGTTTTGATCTAGAACCTGCGGAAAACGGCAAATCGCCAGTGGATCAAGTCAAGGAATTGAAACTCAGCGACTGGGAAAGCTTTGAATTGGACCGCGAAAGCCTGCATCAGTCTCAGAAAAAGGGCCGCGCCCGCTTTCAAAAAAATGTTCAAGCTTTTATGCAGCAATTGGAGTTCCTGATCCCTGAAAAGGCCAACGTCCTTTTTGCACATTTGATGGCCGGCGGAGTTCCCCGCGCAAAAATCGTTTTGCCGCTGATCAATCGCTCGGTGAAAGGCACTGGCGATCGTTATTTGGCCAGCCAAAAACTCTGGGACTCTGACATCGGTGAAATCTGCCGCGAGAGTTTCAGCGAAGTCACCGCAGCCAGCTTCGACGTGCTGATCAGTGAGTCCACGGCACTTCGCGAAAAGTTGCAAAGCCGCGGCCAAAAAGTCGCCTACAGCGCCTATGGCTATCACGGAACTGAAGTGCTCATGGGTCATAATTACGTTTGGCAAAGCTATTCCCCCTACCTGCAAGGCTGGGCTAAAATTCAATTAGAAAATATAGCCCAAGTGTGGAGCCAAAGAGGCGTCACCTGCTGCGTGTACAACTGCCCAGAAATTTCCACCAACTCTAGCAGTATTTTCCAAGGGGTGGAGGTGTCACTTTATCCCATCATCGGTGCCCTTCAAAAAGAGGGCGGCGCCAGCGAGCAGGTCAAAAAACTTTTTACTCAATGTCAGAGCCTCCTAAAGCCTGAATTTCCACTTTCCCATCTGACACAATTCACACAGCAATATCTGAGCAACCCGATCATTCGCGATCACTGCAACTTCGAACATTGGCCCCAACACTCCAGTCGTGAACAGTTGGAATTGATGCTGAAATCCTCCGATCAAATCTATGATTTCAGCAACGGTGAAAAGGACAAGCTCACCGCCCTCCTCAGCGAAGTCGTCTTTGCAGGATGCGGAAAAATCATGTTGAATGACATAGCTCATCCAGAGTCACCGGCGTCTTGGATCAATCATGATATTTTGGCCAAAGTCTTTGTTGCGGACTGATTTGGGAGGGGCTTGACTCGGGAAAGCCTTCGGTCATACGGTGCTCGGGGCCCTTTGGGCCCCTGCGCTCCGAGCTTGTCTTTCCCCAGCCAAGCCCCTCCTAGATCAGTCCGACGTCGTTTACAAAACGAAGATCCACTGACTGTCATCACCATATAAACGACTGTTTTCGGTGATCCCATTGCCTAAAAAGACTAGCTCGGAGCGCAGGGGCCCAAAGGGACCCGAGCACCGTATGACCGACGGCTTTTTAGGCAATGGGATCACCGAAAACAGTCGTTCAGTTCTAGCCAGATTCTTCGGTTGGCGATTTTTTTCTCTGCTAGATATTTCTGCCAGTCGGTTCGCTTGTGGTAGGCTTTTGTCAGGCGACCCGCGAAAATGGATGGCGCGATCCCTTTTCCGATTTGATCTTTTGGCGGGCGTATAGCGGTGAGCATTTCTGGGCCGAAGAAGCTGGCTCCTAGTAAGCGATCACGTTCTCCTAGCTCTCCGATGATTAATGCGCCGGGCACCTGTCCGGCTAGTGTGGCCGAAAGTGGCGCCGAGTTCTCGCCAGGAGAAGGTTGGCTTGCGGCGAAGACCACTAATTTGCCTGCAGCTTGCGCAGTTTTTAAGGCTTCGCTGATGACTTTGTTGGTAGCGTTGGCTCTCTCGTTGAAATTAATGAAGATGATGTTGGATTCTTGGGCCAATAACTCTAGCTGGTGGGCTTCGCTGGCGTCAGTGGTGAAATTTCCGTGGGCATCGTAGGACGAGTAATTTTTGACCGTGCAATCGCTGCAACCCTGGATTTCAGACTGAAGGATTGGAGCCACACGTGCGTCGTAGTCCGCCTTTGTGGAGCGATCAAAAACACCTAGAATCACGGAGGCACTCGTTTTAGGAGCAGGGTTTGCGGGCGGCGTTTGGGCCGCGCAGACTTGGGACAGGCAAAATACTACGATAAGAAATGACTTCATTTGTCCCTCCAACGATTTAAAATTTATTGGAACCCGAAGCGGAGTGAAAGTCGACCACCGTGCCTTTACAACTGGACCTTTTAGCAGGATAATTGGGTATGCGGTCCGCCCATGCTGAATTAAGCTCTGCGAAAATTTCCCTGATCTATTCGGGCGACGAATATTTTGTGCATTTTTTAGAGCAGATTCAATTGGCGCAAAAATCCATTGTCATCGAGAGTTATATTTTTAACTTAGATCCCATTGGTTTGAAAATTCTGGGAGCCCTGGCCATTGCTCGCGAACGGGGCGTGCATGTGCGTTTGTTGGTCGATGGGGTCGGTGGCTACAACTGGATTCATGGACTGTATAAAGAGTGCTCCCAACGTAAAATTTCATTGCGCATTTATCATCCCCCGCCCTTTGGCTCCGAGTTTTGGAGTCACCTATCCTGGGGCAATCTCAACCGCTGGTTGGGATTTTTTCGCCGACTGAACAAACGCAATCACCGCAAACTCGCCATCTTTGACGAGAAAACAGTGCTGATGGGCTCTTTCAATATTTCTCAGGTTCATAGTGAGACTTATTTGGATGAGCATGCCTGGCGGGACACTGGTCTGTTGGCACAGAACTTTTCCGATGATTCGGATATCCGAGTGCTCCTCTCTGCCTGCAACGAAGCTTGGCGGACCTCTCGCTTTTTTCGGCGCACTAATTTTCGCTCGTTTTTGCGCCGAGGACGTGCGGCACAAATGATTCACTCCCGATTTCGGCTGAACAGTCGAACCTTTTGGCGTTTTCTGTTGCTGCGTGATCTGAATCGCAGGATCAAATCGGCCAAGAAGCAGATCCTTATTACCAATGCGTATTTCATTCCGCGAAAAAGTATCTTGAGAAATTTGCGCGGAGCCGCCCGTCGTGGGGTCGATGTGTGTCTGCTGCTACCGCAAGTCACCGATGCCTGGTTTGTGCGCGAGGCCTCACGCTCTCTCTATGAGAGACTGCTCAAAAGCGGCGTGCGCATTTTTGAATATCAAGATCGCGTATTGCACGCCAAGACCCTGATCATCGACCAATGGGCCACCGTGGGATCGCACAATTTGAATCACCGTAGTTTGAATCACGACTTGGAAGTCGAGACCGTTCTGAACGATCCCGATTTAATCCTCTCCCTCAAACAGCAATGGGAAAAAGACCTGCAGCACAGCTTAGAAGTGTCTTTGGATCCATTCTCTCATCGTTCGCCGTGGAGAAAAATTATGTCGCGGATGCTCTACTGGTTTAGGTTTTGGATATGAAATTAAAAATCTTAACCATGAATATTCATAAAGGATTTTCGGCCTTCAACACGCGCTTCACTTTGCACGAACTCAAAGCAGCTTTGGATCAAACAGATGCTGATATCGTTTTTTTGCAAGAGGTGGTTGGTGAAAATTTAAAATTGCAGAAAAAAATCTCGGCTTGGCCGCAAGTCAGTCAAAGTGAGTTTCTTTCGCACAACAAGTGGCCCCATCATGTCTACGGAAAAAATGCCATCTATCATCAGCGGCACCATGGGAATGCCATCCTTAGCCGTTTTCCAATTCAGTTTGCCGAGAATATTTCTCTGAGCACTTACAAAATGGAGCAACGGGGTCTTCTTCACTGTGCGATTCAAATTCCCAAATTGAAAACGCCACTGCATCTGTTCAATGTGCACCTGGATTTGACACATTTAAGTCGTAAGAAGCAGCTGCAAAAAATCATTGCTCGGGCGCACTCTCATGTCCCGCCGGACGCTCCGTTGATCTTGGCCGGCGATTTCAATGATTGGTCCAAAAAGGCCTCGCCGCTGTTGCAGGAGTTTTTACAGCTGGAAGAGTCATCCAGATCCCATCGTGGCGACTACGCGCCTTCGTTTCCTAACTTTATGCCGTTCTTAAAATTGGATCGCATGTACTTCCGGCATTTGCACCTACGCTCGGCAGAGGCCTGGCAGCATCCTCCCTGGTCCAACCTATCCGACCATCTACCGCTGTCCATAGAGTTCGAGCTCAAACTGTCTTAATTTGAGACCAAGCCTTCAATTTATTCTGCGACAGCCGATAAGACTAAGGTCTGGGAGGAGAGACGATGTCACTCTTAGGAAAATATAAAAGTAGCACCGGCTTTGTTCAGCTGATGCGCCTGCTTGAACTCAGTGATGCGGAAAAACAAAAAAGTCTGCTGCTGCTGGTGGGGGAAGAGGACCCAGGCTGGGCGCGCTTGGTACAGCTGAAAATGATCTCGCGGGAAAAAATTCTGCTGTGGCCTCAGGATGTGCTCGAGCAAATCCTGACCTCTCTGGATGCCAGGCTGCTCGCGGCTTTGGTGAGTCCGCAGGTTTGTCACAGCGACGTTCTTATCAGAGAAAATGTGAAACGCTCAGTGCCAGCCAGAGTCTTTCGCGAGCTCACCGCTATTCTAGCTCAGTCTTCCTTCAGTGAATCTGAACGATGGGCCGCCAGCATCCAACTGATCCAAAACATTCGAGAGATGGAGCACCTGGGACTTATCGACCTAAGCCAAGTGGATCCAGCCCTAAAAATTCATCCAAAGCTCGTGGCTTGAGCCTCCGATTTCCCCTTTGCCAACCACCCGTTTTTAGAACGAAAATATAAGAGTGAAGCTTTATCATCTTTGTTTGTCGCATCTTCTAGTTTTTGGACTGGCTTTGCCGTTAGCGCAGGCCCAGGATTATCTCTCGTTCCCATTGAATAAAAGCGAGATCAAAGTTCTTCCCCAGCGTTTTGAATATCAGCTATTGGACAAGGATCGTTTTCGGATTGGTGACATTCTTTTTGATGCCAATCGCCTGGATTTTAAGATCAGTCCGAAGGGCAAGGATAACTATTCCATCAAATTTTCTTGGCCTGCCAGTCTGCTCACCAAGGGTGATATTCTTATCAAGGACAATGCTGGCAAAGCGATTTGGCAGCAGAACATGGAAAAGGGTCACCTGCTGATTCAGAAATCCAACATCAGCATGGATGAAAGTCAGTATCGAACGGACACAGCGACCTTCACAGTCAACACCTTCGATAGCGATCACTTTACTAAAATTCGAAACTCACCCTTCTTTCGTTTTTGTGTACATAGAGAAGAAGCCCTGACTCGAATCTACCTGTGCTCGAAAGAATTGTATTTCAAACATGAAGGCCGCCGCCTTATTTTTAAATCCCGCGACAGCCTTCGCCCCGATTCTTTTGTAGAGATCAACGGCCGCGTCGTCGGAGGTCAAGGAACCATTTTCCTGCAGTCTGCAGATGATGCTCTTTCGATGAGTGCGCAATTAGCCTCGGGGGCCAGCATCGTGATTGACACTCGATTGAAAGCCGTCGACTTTGTTGATGTCGCGATCACCGAAGACAAAACCCTGACTGTGAAGGCCAAGGGTGCAGAGCCCGTGAACGAAGAAGACGTGCTGGCAAGAACCGGCGACATCTGGTCCGCCAAACTGAACCTTGGACGTCCCACTATTTACTTGCGGGGCGAAGGTGACATTCCCATGCGCCAAGAATTTGTGGTCACCGGAAAGATTCGTCCAGACTCCTTGCAGATTCCGATCATTTCAAAAGCCGGCCAAGGCACTTATTCCAAATCGAACACTGTGCAGCTGACCGCACCTGCTGGCGTGAGCATTAGAGAGCTGGATAAAAAATCAGTGGTGTCCAAAAATACGGACGGCTCTTTCAGCTGGGAAGTGAAAGAGCTCGAGCCCGGAGCATCCAACGTACGCTTTGTCACGATCACCACACCCGATGCCGAGTACGTAGGCTCTTGGGATTTTTTTCGTGGACTAAAAAATGAAATTTATTACTCCTTCCTACTGCCAGCAGAAAGTGTCGATCTCAAGTTTCAGCAAGCCATCAACAATCGCTGGCAATGGAATGTGGGCTACCTCAATTTCGTCCAGCGCCTGAACAGCGAGCCCACGTTCTCGGCAGAGTCCGCCCAATTCAAATACGCCCTAAAGCCCGGAGCCAACCCGGTCGACCTCAACGCTGGACTGTCAGCATCCATGGAAGAATACAATTCCAACAACTTCAATATCCTGGGCTTCACATTGGGCGGATACCTATCCACAGCAATGCCAAGTAAGTACAAAGACTATTTCGACAACTACGGAATAGCCCTAAAAATCCCCTTCGCAGGAACAGGCTCTGGCTACACAGTAGCACCAAGCCTCGACGCCGACCTCACCATAAAAAAACAAACAGGAACCTGGTCCTGGCAAACCGGCCTAAGACTACAATCCTACCGCTTCACCGGTACAAACACTGAGGTAGACATAAACAGAACCTCAATAATCCTAGGAATAAGCCAGTTTTTTTGAAAAAAAAACGAGCGCTCCCCGCTTCCGAACCCGCCCCACTGGCGTACTGAAGAAAAGTAGAACGCATAAGAATGCCCGCAGCCGAGGCGAGAGGAAGCGAACGCGGAGGCGTGCTACCCGCACGCCGCACAAGTGAGCGACCGAACAACGAAGGATCCGGGCATTCTTATGCGTTCTACTTGCTACGTTTAAATAAGGAGGAGAAGACTTCGCCCAAATCTCGGCTAAACACATCCTGATTGGTGTTCGTCTTAGCCATTCCCGCCAGTACAGTCATTTCCCTGCGGGCCACGATCAAGTTGGGCTCCAAAGACATTGCTTTCTGGAAAAGTTTTTGCGCTCCACTGAAATCGCCTTTGGCTTTCGACAGAAGTCCCATGACAAAACTGAAAATGGGATCAATCTTGTCTTCAGGAGCTACCTGCATGAGCTCCATTTCCACCTCAGAAATGACCGACGGCTTAGGCGAGGCTCCCATCAGTCCTAGCTTAGCCCAGCTCATGTAAATACGAAGTTTTTGAGTCTTTGGATCTACTTTTTGCACTTTTTGTAGCAACTCCAGACCCAGCTTGAATGAACTTTTTTGCAAATGATTCTTAGCTTCTTCCATATGCTGACTGGCCTGCATTTTCTGTTCGATCTCTGATTTGGCCATATCCTCTTTTAACTTTTCGCGATTGCCGCTCTTAGCAAACTCAATGGAATTTTGGGCAAGATTACTCAGTTGCTGATGCAATACACTGAGCTCCTTTTCCTCTGCGCTGGGCGGCTGACCAATGAATCTATTGAATTCCGCCAAAACAAAATCTGGTGTTCCTTGACCGCCAGCCACCATCTGATTGATCAAATCAAAAATTTCAATTTTATTCAGATCCGTGAATTGCCGATAAATCTTATTGAAATGCTTCATCCGATCTAAACTGGACATCTTTCTTTCAGACTTGGCGAACACCAACAGGCCTCTTGTTAACAAGTAATGAATCGCCTTGTAGAAGGGCTCTTCAGCATATTTTTGCGAATCAATCAGCTGCGATAACGTCAGACCGGAGCCGATGTCTTTGACGAAATTGGGAAGAGCTTGCACCACCGGAGCCCTTAAAGCCGGATGATTGTCCCTAAAGGTGGGGGTCTTCACCAAAGAAAATTCCATCCACTGTATGTATTGCGCCCGCAGCCATTGGATACTGATTTTTGCCACGATCCAGTCATGTAGAAACTCCGCAAAGGTGTCGGCGTCAATGTGGGGATTCGTCAGTTCAACGTCGGCACTGACCAGATTGACAGATACTTTTTGATCGACAATGGTGCGCGAGAGACGAACACTCATTTGTAGCGTCAAAGCGATGTCAATGGCATGAGGACTGACCATAAAACCGCTGGTGAGTTTTTCTCCGAAGCGACGATTGGACTTATCCTGAGTGGCGGCAATTAAATCCTCAGGATGAAGGAATCCGCGCTCGACCAATAGTTTGCCAAGATAAGTTTCCTTGTCTGGAATGTCCACTCCGGTGATATTTCCACCAGAAAAATAAATCCCAAAAACGTCACCCTTTTGAGCGATCAAATTCAAGTTTCCAGAGATTTGAGACTCGACAATCAAACTATAAATAAAGGGAAGATCAAAACCATAAATTTCATCGAGCGCCTCGATGGCTTTGCGTTTTTCTCTGGCGGTCATCTTTTTCTGACCAAACATATGGTACAGAGCCATTCGTGGATTCAACAAAACTTCTGCGGCTCCTCCGGGTGCTACCGGTTTTTCCACCAGTGAAATGAGCTTGCTAAGTTCAAAGGGCTTTTTAAGAAAATGCTTTCCGGAAACAGTTCTGAGAGATTCCTTGATGAAGGCCGGATCGCCCAGAATTCCGCTCATAAGAATTACGTCCAACACTCCGACGGGATATTTTCCGCGAATGGATTCTACAAATTCAACGCCGCTGATCTCTGGAAGAAGGCAATCGACCACCAAAGTTCCAATAGGATTCTTATCAAGGATGGCCTTGGCCTCAGACAAATTCGAGGTTAAATACGCCACAAAGCCCTCTTTTTCGAAAGCTTTCTTTAGCGCCAGCCCCAGTGTGCTGTCGTCCTCAAAAATAAGAATTTGCGTATGTAGTCCGGCCAAGATTCCTCCGGATTAACTATCGGCAGAAAGCCTTGGATGCTGAAGAACCCACAGAGATGTCTGGACGATGATCTAGCTTCGGTCCAGAGTCCACGGTCCTCGGTCCTCGGTCCTCAGTCCTCAGTCCTCAGTCCTCTGGCCCGGGTCGGGCAACGGTGGTTGGCATTGCGAAGGCAGTGCTAAATTCTCTACAATATGTTTGGGAGCCCAGATACCAAGCCCCTGACAGTTGCCTCACCTGAGGACCGAGCACCGTGGACTCTGGACTGAGATTATTTCTTGATGAACTTGAAATACTTAGCTTCGACAACATCCATTTCCATCTCGTTGCCGGAATCGTCCTTAACGGCAGCAGGAGGAGTCACCGTGCTGTCAGTGTACTCTTTGCCATGCGTGAAAAGAATGTTCTTTTCCTCGCCGGATTCGTCGCAATAGTACGGCACGAAAAAGCTTTTCACTTTACCATTGGCTGGTAGGAAACCTTGAACCATGTTGATTTGATCGACAATGATTTTTGGACATAGTAAATAGGTCACCTGAGCCGTTCCGGCAGTACCAATCCACTTGATCCACTCACGAATGCCACAGGAATTGATGCTTTTGACAGCCTCAAGATTGAGCTCCAAGCTGGTCGCACCGGCCAGTGAATAAGAATTAAAATCGACGTCTTCATCGATCACACCAATCACCTGCACTGTGAACGCAGCACCGGCTTTTTCAATTTTAATTTCAAATTTACCCATTCCCATCCCCCTCTTAAATATCTCGCTAAAGCTCGACCAAATGAAGACTTTTTTTCACTTCGGCCCTTTGTCTATTACTTAGTCCAAGTGGTATGACACAGGTCACGACGGTTTTCTTGTTGGGAATGACACCCAGGATGATACTGGCCGAGTTCTCCCACATTAGGGAACAGCCAATTCCGGCCCCCCCCTCCTTCTTCAAATTGATCACCTGTCCGGCGCCCTTTTGATAGATCTCTCGCAGACGCTTAAGAAACTTCTGACAGTCCAGTGATCCATATGGGTCCGAACAGGAAATGGCCAGCTGCAAATCCGAACGCACCAAACAGAAGGTGGCCTTAACTCCTTGATCGTAATGATTCATTTTTTGATTTCTTTTGAGAGCTTCCTTCGGCGCATCGAGGATCGCATTCATATAGAGTTCTTCAAAAATGGCTTGAGTGGACTCCACCACGCTCTGACTTTTTGTCTTTTGCGCGAACTCTAGGATTTTCGCCCTTAGCTGCTCTTTTTCATTGGCATGGCCAAACTCTAGTATGATTTTTTCGGCGGTGTCGGGAAATAAATGGCCCGCATAATTTTTAAAGTAGCCCTCAGAATCTTGCTTCAGACGCGCCAGCATTTTCAGGTCTTCGAGGAAATATTTCTTATTCATTTGTAGAACACTAGAGATACTTTGATCTAAAATGTGCTCGACAATTTGCAGCGGCTCTAGCTCTGAAGCGACAAAAATGCTCGTGGCCGGAGACTTCGCTGTAGAAATATCTTTGATATCAATCAGCGGGGTCGTCGGCGCCAAATCCAAAATCTCTTTCGGTATTCCCTTAAGTAATTCTGAACCTTGGCTCAAAATTTTCATGCGTCACCCAGAATCTGAAACATGAAAAATGTAATGTCATCCTTAAGGGGCGCGCCATTTCGGAAAGTGGAAAACAAAGTGGCCAGATTTTTGACCGCCACATCCACCTCGGGATAATTCGAGTTAGCGATCAGAATCCCTTTGACGAATTCCCGCTCGCCCCAAGCTTCCAGATCAGGATTCTGAATATCAGGGATGCCATCAGTATAGAAAAGAATTCGATCCCCGGCTTCCAAATCAATAGTGATCTGCTCGTATTCCATTTCTTTGTTCTGCCCCAGGCGTGGTCCATTAACGTCATTCAATGGAATCAAATCTTTCTTCTTGGGGGGCTTGCTGCTCTTCTTTATCAGGTAAGGACCTTCGTGGCTGGCATTCGAATAGGTGAATTTCTTGGAAGTGCGATCATAACAACCCAAAAAGAAAGTCATCATCACATTTCCATGGGAAACACCGTAGATCGAGCGATTCATCAGAGCCATGGCCGCCTTAGGCTCAATGTTTAATCTTTCAATGATGGTAGAGGCCGATTTGGCGGCGCTCGTGATCAAAGCCGCCGCGGCCCCGTGCCCAGTGGCATCACCAATCCAAAACCAGATTTTATCATCGACGCTGCAGTAGTTCCACCAATCACCACCGCACTCGCTGGCGGGCTCGTAAAATCCAGAAATTTTTGTGCGACCGATCTCTGCATTTTCCGGAGGGAAAAGAGTTTCCTGCACTGTGCGAGCGGTTTTTAGCTCGGATTCCATCCGAGCTTTCTCGGCGGTTTCTCCCATGAGGCGCGCGACCTCGCCGGCCATGGCATTGAAACTGTCCGCCAAAGAGCCAATTTCGTCTTGGCTGGTGACGTCCACGTGCACATCGAAATTTCCCTCTGCCACACTTTGGGTGGCGCGAAACAAATCCGAAATCGCCGAAGTCAAATTGCCAGAGGCAAACAAACTCACGATCACAGTAGCGCTGATCAACACCATGACAAAAAGCAGAGAGCGGATGACCAAAACTTTCACCGCTTTCAGCGCGTCACTTTGTGGAACTAAGGACAGCACCGCGGTGCCACCGAAACCGGCGATGGAATATCCCGCCAGAAGGTTCTCTCCCGCTGGAGAGCGAATCGATTCAGCCCCCCAAGAAAACTTTTGTCGATTTAGTTTGTTGAAAAATTCTGTGCCCAGGCGGTCGGGCAACATGGTATCCACGGATCCGGAGGGGCCGAACAAAACCTTGCCCTCTTCGGTGAGCAGAAAATTTTCTGTGCCTGATGATCCATGAAAGCCAGAGGCCAATTCTGGCACTCGTGCCAGAATCAAAAAAACCAAAGTTTTGTCGCCGTTCGTGCCTGGCACTTTTTCGACCAGCAAGATGCGATCGTCTTTGAACGGAACACTCACCTGACGCGGCTTTGCGGTGGTGGACGCTAAAATGCTTTGCAAGTTTGGCATCGAAGCCAAATCATTGACAGCACTGGTTCCATCTTTTTCCGTGGTGCCAATTTGTTTGAATTCACCGGTCTGTTCATTTTCCAAAGAATAAACGGCCAACCACTGAATGGGACCGTCGGTGTCTAAAATCCCCTCTGAAACTTGCGCAAAATTTCGGCGTAAAACAAATTCCTGCATGATCGGTTTTGCGGAGTTGAGCAGCGAGGCCAAATCGGTGCTGGCCTGCGAAGACAGCGTTTTCGCCACGGCTGTAGAGCTTTCGTAAACGTAAGCCAACTTGTCCGTCTTAAAAACATTGAGTGCCACAAACAGGTAGATGCCCAGCATCACCAAAGGCAACATCGTCAGCATAAACAATATCTTATAGCGCAGCGAAATGCCCTTGCGGATGACCATGCCCCATTATGGGACTTCCCCGACCTCTTTGTGTAGTCCAAGTGATTCAATTTCACGGTATTTCACAGGAAGCCTGGGCCTTGGTCCATAATCTAATTTTGGATTTATTCCGATGTAACTACTGAATGGCTGCGAGCAAATTGAACTCATTCGATCGTAAAATATTATCGGTAGCGGTATTTTTTCTGCTGCTTTTCGGATATTTGCTTTACGACGATCACATGTTGATGACCTGGGTGGCCTCTCATGGAGCCCGCGTCGCAGAAGTCAGTCAGACCAGAGAAGACGTGCGCTTGAAATACGCACAGGACTTCCGCTGGAACAACGATTTTCATGGAGAAGTTCACACTGGCGATACCATCTTCACCGGCCCTAAATCAGAAGCCACCATTAAGCTGGAAGACGGATCCGTGATCAAGATCGAAGAGAATACGATGATCGTGTTCAATACCAACACCACCGACAAAAAAGTGCAGATCATTCTGAAACAGGGTCATGTGCGCGGTGACTTGGCTAACATCAAAGTGGAAAATCAGACAGATCAGCAAGCCCCCGCCGAAGAGACTAAAGTGGTGGTGGAAGAACCCCGCCCCGTCATTCGCTTCCCAAGGTCCTATATGAAAAAAGAACTGCATGTGGATCCCGATGGAACCTCCCAAGAGGACGCAACAGTCACCGTGCGCTGGACATTTGACAAACCCAAAGCGCAGTTTGAATTTCAAATTGCCAGTGACAACGAGTTCAACCAAATTGAAAAAACCGAAGTGGTCGGAGAGCTCAGCCTACAAACCCCGGCGCTCACCGAAGGCTCTCACTTTGTGCGAGTTCGCGAAAGTGCGGCGGATCCCAGCAAAGCTCGTTGGTCGAAAGTGTCCCAGATCGAAATCGCCTACATTCGCCCGAAACAAACTTTGGCGCTGACGGCTCCTATCTACAAAAGTGATCGTTTTCAGCAGTACGTCAACGATCAGAAACCCGTCTTGTTGGAATGGAAGCCTGTGGCCAACGCAAAATCCTATGTGGTTCAAGTCTCTGCGGATCCTAAAATGAAAGATGCTAAAACTTTCACCACTGAACCCACCAATTTTTCGCTGAAAGATCTGTCGATTGGCGTTAGCTACTTCTGGGTGGCCGCCATAGGAGCAGAAAAGGAAATCGGACCTCATGGTGTCATTGGCGAAATCAATACATTGGTTCGCCCCCCAAAGCTGGCAGAGACCGCCGACAAACGCTACTGGGCAAAGACTGGAACGGAAGACTGCCCGCCCACGGACTTCATCAATCGCTGGGAAAAAATCCCGCAAGTGGAAAAATACCAGATTGAGGTCTCTAATACTGCTAGCTTTTCCAATGCCCTAAAGTATGAGGTTCCTGCATCAGAAACCAATGTCAAAATAGAAAAGCCAGGCAAATACTTTTGGAGAGTCCAACCATTGGCCCATGACGGAACCCCGCTCAGTGGTTTCTCCGTCGCCAGCAGCTTCAAATATTTCTTCGATCATCCCTTGGCCACGCCGGCACTCATCGAGCCCGCGGAAAATATGACACTCTTTTTCCAGAAGAAAATGGACACACCCTTTTTCTTAACCTGGAAAAGCTCGAAGGACACGCGTCACTACCTGATTGAAATCGCGACGGATGCCGCCTTTAAAAACACCGTCCTGAGCACTACATCTAAGACGAATAAATATCTTGTCACAGAGGCCTTGCCCATGGGCGATTTGTTTTGGAGAGTGCGCGCCATCAACGGAGAACATGTCTCTGATTGGTCAGCCTCAAGAAAAATGAATATCTTTGCGGGTCGCACTGCAGGGGGGAATTGAATTCATATGAGTCAACCCATAGATCCAAAAATTTTTGATACGTTGTTGGAGCCCACCTTTGTCATCGATGCCGACAAGAAGGTCATCTATTGCAATGAGCCTGCAGCCCTAATCTGCGATGTCTCTGCAAGAAAAGTTCAGCGCAGTCAAACCCCATTGGACGAGTTATTCAAATTCAAAGAAACTGTTCAAGGACTGTCGGATCTGAAATCTGTCACCGAAGCGACCTCCTATCAGGAACTGGGTTTCGACACGCTTTCTGGAAAATCGGGCAAAGTGCAAATCACGATTCAACCGCTTCAAGATGCATGGCTGGTGTATTTTCGCGATGTCACTCTGGAAGAAACTCTGCAAAAAAAGTATCGGGCTGAACTGGAACAGAAAGAGGACGTGATCAATGACCTGCGTAAAGCTCAGGCCGAACTAAAGAACTATTCTGAAAATCTGGAAAAAATGGTCGCAGAGCGCACGGCCGAAGTGTCCCGTTTGAACCAAACAATGTCTGCACTGCTAGATAGTCTTAGCCAAGGCTTTTTCCTTTTTGATAAGGCTGGTGTTTGTCTGGAAGTCTATTCGAAGGCCTGTTTGAACACCGTCGAAATGGCCCCAGCAGGAAAAAAAATCTGGGAAGTTTTGGCTCTTCAAGATAAAGAAATTGCTGGATTTAAAAAATGGATGGATGCCGCCTACGCCGAAATGTTGCCTTTTGAAGATATGGCGCCATTGGCACCGCAGAATTTTCCTCACAGTGAAAAAAAGCACATTCAGTTGCAATACTATCCACTGCGCGACAAGGAAAACTCGATGCAGGCCATCGTCGTCGTGGCCTCAGACATCACCAGTTTGATTCAAGCCCAACAGGCCGCTGAAAACGAGCGCGCGCATGCCAAAATGATCGTGACCCTGGTGAAAAATAAATTTCATTTCACCGGCTTCTTACGGGAAGCCCAAGAGATTCTCAAAGAACTTCAAGCTGTCTTTCAGCGACCCACATTTGATGCCGAGGCCGGATTCCGCCTGTTGCACACGATGAAGGGTGGCTCTGCCACATTTTCCATTCATGCAGTTGCGGAAATCTGCCACGAGGCAGAGACCGCACTCACTCACTGGAAAGAAGAGCGCACGCTGGCGCGCTTTCAAGAGCTCAAGGAAATTTCTGCAAAAATTCCGCTGCAGTTCAATCAGTTTCTGACAGACAACCGGGCCATCATTGGCGACCCCGAGCACTCCAAACAGCGCTGGGTTGAAGCCTCTGTGGATTCCCTCAGAAACTTCATATCGGCGCCACAATTTCCTAGTTCATTGCAGGCCAAGTTCACCGAAGAATTTTTGATGGAGCCCGCTCACCGACTCATCGGTCACTACAGCGAAGTGGTGCAACAGGTGGCGACCTCGGAGGGCAAAGACATTCTGCCCTTAGAGCTGCAAAATTCCGAAATCAAAATTATTCCTGAACCCTATGAAACGCTTTTCAGTACCCTGATTCATGCGTATCGCAATGCCGTCGATCACGGCATCGAAGTCCCCAGTGTTCGTGAAGCCGCCGGAAAAGCGCGCGCAGGAAAAATTCAGACACGATTCTCTGTGGAAGGCGCCGAACAAAGTTCCTGGCTGCAAATTCAAATCTCTGATGATGGCGGTGGTATCGATCCAGCCAAAATTCGTGCACGGCTAAGCACGAAGGGAATCCCCCACGCGGGCGAAGACGATCAACAGATCATTCAACATGTATTTGATTCGCAGTTTTCCACCAAAGAAGCGGTGACCCAGACTTCCGGTCGCGGAGTGGGAATGGACGCTATCCTCTATGCCGCCCGTCAACTGGGTGGCAAGGCTTGGGTGGAATCAAAAGTGGGAGTGGGATCGACTCTATTTATCCGAGTCCCCTATTTTTCCCAAATTTCTGCGTTGAAAAAGACGGCTTAGAGCAGAGAGCGCCCTATTTCTTCTGGTGCTTCGTCCAAGCGAAGTTCATTTTCTCTTCGAAAGCTTTTCCCGCAAATGGTTTCACTACGTACTGGGAAACACCGGCCAGAATGGCCTCGGTGACTTGATCGCGCTCGGACTCTGATGTCAGCAGCAAAAACGGAAGATTCGCCCATTGATCCGAAGCCCGCACCTGCTTCAGAAACTCTAGCCCCGACATCTTCGGCATGTTCCAATCTGAAATGATCATTTTTACTTTATCATCGGTCAGGTCATGCTCGATCAGCAGATTCATCGCCTGCGCGCCATCCTCGGCCTCGAGAACGCGCTTGAAACCCATGCCCTTGAGCTGTGTCTTCAGCAAATCCCTAATCGTAGGCATATCATCGGCAATAAGAATTTTGGTGTCCGCAGGAATCATCAGGCCCTCGTAATGCTAGTCTGGAGAGAATTACTGGGGAATTCAACTGATCTTGAATCCAGCCTAGACCATTGGAGCGTTGATCGACGAATGGCTGATGTCACATATTGTCTAATAATTTCAGCCGTTTACCAAAAGACCGCCGAATCGCCAAATAGACCAGTTTTTTCAGGAATTTACGCATTTTGTCTATTGAGTTTAAGAGCGTAATTTGTTATCCCTACCTGTCCTAAGATCAAACTTAAAACGAGGCTGGATATGGCAAAAAAGAGCGGACGAATCATTGTAACTTTGGAATGCACAGAAGCAAAGACGGAAGGCAAGCCCGTTTCTCGCTACACGACAACCAAAAATAAAACCAAAACTCCTGGCCGTATGGAGAAAAAGAAATACAATCCAAACCTGAAACGTCACACTGTTCACCGCGAAACCAAATAAGCGGCACACGGTAGATGATTTTAACGGACCAAGAAATCCTCAACGCAATGGAAAAGGGTGACATCAAAGTCGCCCCTTTCAGTCGCGATTGTCTTGGTTCGAACTCCTACGATGTTCATCTGGGCACCACACTAGCCACCTACGTGGACACAGTCTTAGATGCGAAAAAACACAACCTGATCAAAACTTTTGAAATTCCACCCGAGGGCTTCATCCTCGAACCCAATATTTTGTATTTAGGAATCACTCAAGAATACACAGAGACCCTCAAACACGTCCCGTTCCTAGAAGGAAAATCATCCGTAGGCCGCCTAGGAATCGACATCCACGCCACCGCCGGAAAAGGCGACGTGGGCTTTTGCAACTACTGGACCCTAGAAATCTCCGTAAAACAGCCGGTAAAAATCTACGCCGGAATGCCCATCGGACAATTAATATATTTCGACGTCAAAGGCGAACTCATCACCCCATACAACTTAAAAAAGAACGCCAAGTACAACGAAAAGATCCAACGCCCAGTCGAATCCATGATGTGGAAAAACCAGTTCTAAAGCGTCTTTGTCTCTTTCAAATACTCAGACATACGGTGCTCGGCCCTAGCCGCTAGTTGCTTTCGCAACTTCGCTTGGTTCTGTGCTTTGAGCATGAGGCCTTTGTTAGGCCTGCGCTCCGAACTCGCATTTGAAAGAGACAAAGACGCTTTAGAACTGGTTTTATCAAGCATTGTGCCCCCCGACATTAACAGCAATCCCATATTCGGATGAGCATGAAGGACCAACGACCTAGAACAAATTCAAATGTCCGAGCAAAACTTACCTAATCTTCGACTGGACGTGATGGAAAGTCCTCTTCCAAGGTGTCTTCATCCGATTCAAATGCGAGTTCGGAGCGCAGCGCCCAACAAAAGCCTCATGCTCAAAGCACAAAAACAAGCGAAGTTGCGAAAGCAACTAGCGGCTAGGGCCGAGCACCGTATGTCTGAGTATTTGAATCGGATGAAGACACCTTGGAAGAGGATTTTCCTCAAGGACTCTCGAGATGTCCAGGTCCGCCAGGATCATTGAACGAATCTTTAGTCGGAGCCTTCTTGCAAGAACCAGCGGCGCCGTTGATAGCGTCAGCGATGGCATCAAACACATCTGACATGCGGTCTCGGTCGGTGCTGATGCCGATCGGATGATGTGTCCAGATATTCCAGATGTAGTCACTAATGTCCCCAAATCCGCAGGGAATTTTTCCGGTCTTAAGGATAAAATAAAAACCAGCGCGATTGAGGATATCCTGCTTATGGCCGCTGAACCTTGCCAGTAACGGCTTATAGACAGGATAAGCGACGGCTGCGTCCTCGTCGTCCAACGCTCCCACTTTTTTTGCATCAAATCTCTGCAGCGCGGTTTCCGAATATTGAAATACGTGGGGCAGAAGTCCTGTCTCTGCCCGATAGGCTGTGTTTTGCGCATTGGGAATCCAGCCGGCAGCTTTTAAAAAAGCATAGGCCATATGATGGAACACTTCTGGGGTCTTCGTCGAAACGTAAGTCGTCAAATCCGGCATCGAACTAAAAATATGAGTGAAGTTTTTTCGGTAAAACTCGATCACACAGTCCACATTCATCACGTCCTGTGCAGGTATGCTTCCAGTTTTGACAATGCACTGTTCGCCTAGCTCCGTTTGCACCTGGTTGTTTAACTGCAAACCACTCAAAATCATACTGGCCAATTGCGAAAACTCACTCATATCCAAATAGTCATCGCCGTTGGCCGAGGGCGTGAATAGATTGGCCTCAGTGAATCGACTAGTGGCAAAATTCATGTTGGTGGGTTGCACCAATCCAAATTGTACGATCAACGGCTTAACATCAAAATACATGACAGTGAGTTCATCCTTGGTCATTCCCGTACCCGCCTGCAGCCGCTGGAGATCCATCACATAGCCATTGGTGATCAGCCGGGCGAGCAACCGGGAAAGATTTAAGTGGCCCGCAGAGCGCAAATCATAATCTCGATCGGATTTGGCTAAGATCAGCCGATGGTTGTCATCCAGCACAAAGGCCGGCGACACGCTAACGATCGCCTGCAGCTCTTTCACTCCGCCAAGATCACTGCTCTTCAACATCTGAATCAACTGCGACCCAGGGATTCCGAGAAAACCACCAGCAGAATAAAGATTGTCCAAAAAGTGTTCCGTGCCACTCCAATCGCCAAACTCTTGGCGTAAATAGACCAAGCTTTCTTTAGACAGGCCCTTGGAAATCACTCCTGCTAGGCGCTGACG
>JABDFK010000011.1 GCA_013286585.1 Deltaproteobacteria bacterium | reverse complement strand
GGCGGGTCATCAGTTGACGATTCGCCTGGACTCGCAACTACTGACCGAAGCTTCGCGTCCAGCGGATCAGGTCATGCTAGAGCATCGAAAGAAAAACGAATTTGTTTTCAAAAGAGGTAGTGTATGAGCGTAGTTCAAAGAACCGGCGAAGCACGTAAATGGTATCTCTTGGGAATCTTCGGTGGTCTGGTGATCACGGGCCGCCATATGCTGAAAAATCTGCTGAATCGAAAGCAGATGATGACGCTGAATTATCCCGAAGAGAAATATGAATACTCACCACGCTTTAAGGGCAATCACGTTTTAACAGTAAAGAAAGATGGCTCGCTTCGCTGCACGGCCTGCATGCTGTGTTCAACGAACTGTCCGGCCGACTGTATTAAGATCGTGGCGGCCGAGCACGAAGATCCTAGCGTCGAAAAATATCCGATCAAATACGAGATCGATATCCTACGATGCGTGTACTGCGGATTCTGCGAAGAGGCCTGCCCCGTGGATGCAGTCAGAATGGGACCAGAGTGGCAAGTGCCAGGGCTTTCCGGCGACAACTTCATCTACGACATTCAGCATTTGGCCTACCGCCCGCAATTGAAGGGTGGAATTCAGAGCTTCCTTGATGATGAGGAAAGACACAAAGCAGGAATATAAGCTCGTCAAGCGACCAGAATTATTCTAACAAGGATATCTTGCTGAACCGGTCATTGGGGCTGGGGGTTGTCCCTTTTCAATGGAGGGCGCTCCTGAAAGCGTGACGCGTTTTTTCACTGTACCCAGTGAAAAATTCAGGTGAACCCAAGGACGGGTGGGCCCCGGAATTGAAAAGGGACAACCCCCAGCCCCAATGACCAGCGTTTACAAGAAAGCCTTACTTAGAAGTCTTCTTGGCGCAGTAGGTGCTGAGGAAATCTTCGGCGTGTTTTGTGGCCTCTGTGGATAGGAGTTCTTGGCCGGCTCCGGCGGATTTTATGGCGAAGGATTGTTTGTCTTCATCGCAGTCGGTGGTCAGCGCGGTGCTGAGTAGGTCTTGGTATTGGATGGATTTCCAGCGTGACGGGGAGTTGGCTAGGTTGGGTTCGTTGGCTGTGATGTCGAGCTGGCAATTCATTTCATCCAGGGTTTTTTTGACCATTTGTTTACGGTCACTGGAGGATAGATTTTTGTCCTTGAGATGATCTTGAAGCACCTTCATTTTGTCGGTGAGTGCGTTGACGTTTAATTTTTTTTCGGTGCAAGAGGTGGGCTCGGTGGCTGCCGATGCATGACTGATTAGCACGCAAAATAAAAAACTGCATTTTAAAATCCACATTTAATATTCGATCCTGAATGTTGATTGATCGTGTCCATTCTGTCTTTCATTTTTCTTATATAATTTTTTACTTCACTGATACGGGCGGCTTTGGCCGCAATATTTTTTTGATATTGGACCACATATGCCTCAAGTCGATTTTCCAAACAATCAAGGTCGCCCATGCCGTCCCCAACCTTCGTCCGAAGGCATTTCTGACCTTCCGGAGAACTCATTAAACTTTTCAGTGGAACGCGAATTCCAGCGGGACCGGCGTTATGGCCCCAGATGGAAATTTCGGCGATCAGGCGCTGTTTGAAATAATCACTGGTTTTGTCGTAAGCGATTTTTCCGGGGTTCTGGCTACTGAGCGAATCAATGGCGCTCTGAACTTGAATCCTTGTGTCCTTCTGATAAGCGAATGTATAGAGCAAATTCTCTAACGGATTTCCTTTTGACGGAGAGATCATCTCGCAGCGATTGGCCCTACTACCATTGTAAGGCTTGGGGTTCATTTTAATGATGGCCTGGCAAGAGCGTTTTGGCGAGTCACTGATTTGTTTGATCATGCCCTGCCAAACACCCTTATTTAACTGTTGAACTGCGCCTTGGGTGAATTCCCCGATTCCCCCGGCGCCGGTGCTGCTGACGGCATTCATATTGAAACCGGATTCCCATGAGATCAGGGAAAATATATCTTCGCTTAAGACATGTTTCGGCATCGGTTCATCAGAGCCTGTCATATACTGGGAAAGGCAATCCACGACCGCGGAATAACTGGCTTGCATTAAGCTGAGTTCATTCGGAGAGGAACAGGCTTTTTCAGCGGATACGTACGGATATTTGCTATCGGACGCGTGATGCTTGCCTCTACCAGAGTGCTTGGTCTTAACCGGGGCTTGCCTACCGCGGAGAGCAAGTCCTTTGCCGTTGGCATCGCACGTGGTGAAAGGTCCACCGTGAGCTTCCTGACTTTCGCGCAGGCAGGTGGTCAGCTGTAGGCTATTCGTCCACTCAAGCGGCACTGAATCTCTTAGCTCTCGAAAACTGTCGGTCGACACCACCTTAGCGATTTCTTTTTCAAAGTATCTATTCTTGTCATCGCAATGGTCAGCCGGAGGCGCAGAGGCTTCCATACCACCTGCGGAGCAAGAGGTTTTCGGGTTGCAGAGATCGTTCATTTTGCTGACTTTTTCGAATACGTTGGTGGCCAACATGGACTCTTCCGTATCAATGAAGTCTTCACCATCTTGCGACTGGGCCAAACAATGCAAACTAAGACTCAAAACGAGCATCTGAAATACGATGGACATATCCTTTCATTATGAAACGACCTCAGTTTATTTAGCTAGTCTAAATTTATACCAACATGCTAGCCTGACTTTATGCGAGTTGACCTGACGAATTCAGAGACTTGGGAAGATCTCAACGATGCCTTGAAGGCTCAGTTGGGCTTGCCAGAAAAAATAAGTGTGAAGGCTTATCGAGGGCTTGCACACGCGGTGTTTGAAACCTGCGAGGGCGCGTCGAATTTTTTCAGTCACAAACGCGGCTTGGGTCTAGTCCGGGGTCAGACTCCGATTTTCAATCAGCTGCTTCCGGGTCTGTACAAAGATGGCTACCAAGTACAGCCGCAAGTGGGCTGGCCTTACGGCGGGGAGAAGGCCTGGGTTGAGGGATTAAAAAAGGACACGAATTTTGTGCTCTATTCCAGCGATCATCCGATCACCGGAGAGTTCTATCCTTGGCAAGAATTAGATTTGGCAGCGAATGAAAAGAAAATTTTCTCGGTGCGAGTGTCGCACGGCGATTGGCTCAGGGACGTGAGGGCGACGACCGCCTCTGTATTGCCATTTTCCGCGTTGCTCATCAGTGTGCATCCGGGACTGGCATTGTCCATCGTCGGCGAAAAAGTGAAATCTCCGTCAGTGATCGCCAACCAAATGCCTTGGTCTTCGTCCCAAGTGAAACAAGATTTGCAACAGGCGCAAGAGCAGTTCAAAGAGGACATGGCCGCTGTCCAGCAATTTGAAAAACAGTTGCCTTCGGGGTGGACTCCGGTCGTGAAGGTACAAAATCGTCTCTTTGATCGCAGCCTGATTTACAACGAGTCCATTCACGGCGGCGCCCTAGTAGAAAGTCTTTCGAAGCTGATGCAAAAAGAGATGCATGCTCCTGGACAATTCAATTTTTTTGAAACGATCAATCCCCAGCGCTGGAATTCTGTGATGAATTTTTACGACTGGTGGGAGCACCGGCTAAGCCCAGAAGCTCTGCGCGGAATGATCGCCATCGATGCGCAAGCTTTGAAAGACACGAAACTCATATTGAACTCTTTGATTCAGGCGCAAAAGAACCTGGCGCTATAAATGTCGGCCTCTATCCGTGAAAAAGTAATCCTATTAAAAAAAACCAAGTACGGTGAAGCCGACCTCATCGTGCAAGCCCTGTCCGCCAAAGAAGGAAAAATCTCTTTCCTAGCCAGAGGAGCACTCCGATCCAAAAAACGCTTCGGCGGGGGAATCCTAGAGCCCACCCACCACATAGAAGCTCAATTCCAACGCCCCACCAACAGCGAAAGACTGTGCACACTACAAGACGCAATCCTCATCAATGATTTCGCCCAAATCAGAAACAGTTACGAAAGAATAGAAGCCGCTCTAAAAATAGTAGAAGTAGCAGCCAGAGTCAGCCAACCCGGCGACCCCCACGCTGAGTCCGTCTACAATCTAATAGGCAGCGCCCTAAAAGTATTAGCATCACAAGCAGAATTACTCCCATTCCGAATGCATTTCGCATTAAGATTTCTAAGACTCCAAGGAGTCCTAGAAGAAGAGCCGTGGATGGCCCCATACCTACAAACCCCAATGGGCGAAAATAAAAAAGTAGAAACCACTCCAATAGACACGGTAAAACTGCATTGGATTGAGACACTCCTAAACAACTATATAGAAGGCTCGTCATTGTAAACGTGGGTCCAGGAAGGGCTCTGATGTTTCAATTCCGGGGGCCACCCCTCCACGGGCCGGAACAGAAGAACCGGTACCCAGGAATACCGGTTAACAGGTATTCCTGGGTACCGGTATTGTGACGTACCTATACGAGACATAGGTACTGTCTCAGATCCATCATGCGGGGTCTGCGCAAAATATTGCTTAAATTTTGTTCACGCCTAAAGTTTTGCCGTCAATTTCCGAAACAGCTGTCGTAGAGGTTTATTTTTTTTCAAGGGAGTACGATTATGAGATCCTCAAAAACTGATGGACTTTTTATCAAGTGGGCTGTGGTTATGGCATTGATCGCGCCGATCACAGGCAGAGCCGAAGAGAAAAGCGTAAAACCTAGTGGTTTTGTCGCTGTGCCAGAAGAGTCCGAGACCTCTTCTACTTCTGCTGCATCCAAAGAGGCCGCTAAGCCTTCTAAGCAGACCGTTCAGGTGGTGCAGCAGGTGCAGGTTCCTTCTTATGATGGACTGAATGCGGACGAGGCCTTACGCAAAGCTTGGCTGGATGAATTGGATGCCATTAAAAAGAATGAGGAAGCCGAAGTCCAAGCCGTTCAGGCACGCGATCAAGCGGAACGAACGAAATATCAAACCCAACACGAGCTGACTCAGAAACAAAAGAAAATTTACGATTATAAAAATAAACAAGAAGAGTACGCTGAAGAGATCGAGCGCATGAAATCCGAAGTCGTGGAAATGAACGGAAGAGTTCAAGAGGCGCAAAAAGACCTTACTTCAGCAGAAGAGCGCGCAAAAATTCATGAAGGCAAATTCAATGAATCCAAAGGTGAGCTCGAACAGACCAAGGCAACCTTGCAAGTTTCCGTCGAGAATTTACGTAAGACTCGCGAAGAGGCCTCTAAAAAGATCAACGGCTATCTGATTGAAATGCAGCGAATTCGTGCGGACATCGCCACCAGCGAGGCCGACATTGCTCGTGCGGATAACGATCGTTCCCGTGCCGAGGCCGAAGAGTTGCAAGTTCGTGGACAATGGTCATCACTCTCTGTGCGGGCTCAGGCGCTGCGCGATGATAAAGTGCGCGTGCTCAATGAGCTGACTGACATGAAAACTCGACTGGCAGCCGCGAAAAAAGATTACGAAGAAATTCATGCAGTTTGGCAACGGGCTGAAAAAGAGAAACAAGATGCCGTTCAGTTGGCTGCTAAAGAAAAGGCCGCCATCAATACTGAGATGCGAAAATTGGAATCAGATTCCTCATTGGCCTTCAATGAAAAAGCCAATGCCGAAGCAGAGAAAGTTCGCTTAGCCGCAGAAATTGAAAAACTGCAAACCGATCTTGCTTATGTGAAGAAAAGAAATATGGATGCCCATGCGGAAGATTCTGAATCACAAGGCACTGTTATGGAGTCTAGGTTGGCATTCGAAACTGCCAAAGCTGATTTGACCAAAGAGCTCGCTGTGAACGAGGCTTCTCAGTTACAAAACGATGCTACCGCGATCAAACTTCGCGGCTTGGCTTCTGCGGCAGAAGGTTCAGACATGAGCGACGCACATAAACCATGGGTGGCTTCGAAGGTTTGTAAAATCACTCGTACGCCAGCTTCCACTGGTGATGTGGCGGGCTCTGTGCATGCGAACGATCGTTTGATTGCGGCGCCATCAGGTGGTGGCTACGTGAAGATTTTGAATTCTTCAGGCCGTCCAGCGTATGTGCCAATGAGCTGCGGACACTTTTCAGAATAATCACCAACTTAGAAATAGAAATAAAAAAGCCTGCTCTTCAGCAGGCTTTTTTATTTTACTTAGAGAGAAGACTTCAGTTCACTTAGAATGAATACTTGTAATAAGCATTAGCTATAATATCGGAATTGGTGAAGAGCGCATTTTGAGTGGTCGCACTTCCCGTGGCTGTGTTTGCGGTGATGTACTCGATGCCGCCTTGAGCTCCAAAGCCGTGGTTTCCAAAGAGGTGACGTTCGTAGTTCACTGTGCCCACGATCATCGTTTCATTGGTCACCGATTTGTTGTCCATATTGGGAGTACCGCTTCCGACCAGGTATCCCAATCGGCAGATCAGCAGACCATTTTTCATTTTTTCACGGTGAACTAGAGAGACACCATAGAAAATATCGGCATAGCTGTCAAAAACGCCGGTGTTGGCTTTGGCGCCCAGACCGATGAATTGGTATTGAGCCACATCAATTTCGGCGCAGTAAGGACCCCAACATTTGCCGTCTTTTAGATTTGCGTTGTACACATTCGCGCTGGAGCGGCTGGTGGTCGCACTAGAAAGATAGGTAGTTACGGGTGAAGCACCAATGCGGGCTTCTATTTCTGTATAAGTCAGCCAACGGAAATCCCAGTTGGCTCTCCAAGCTAAGTCCCAAGTGGCGAGAGCCGCAGGCATTTGGTTGGCGCCGGACTGGACCGTGTTGATCCCCATACCGAATCCCAGTTGTGCAGAATACTTAGCATCAAAAGCGTCAGCGTTCAGGCCTTGATTGTTGTTCTGATCAACGGAGTTAGGCCCTTCATCGAAGGATTTGTTCTCGGTGCCGCTGTCTTTCAGAGAAACCAGGTCTTTGTCCATGCGGCGCAATTCGCGTTTGTATTTATCCACCGCGATAGAGTCATCGTATTTCACAAGTTCCATGGTGACTGAGGCCGCGTCCAAGTCGTCCGAAATCTTCACGGCTTTTCTTTCGATTTCAGAAAACAGATCTAATTTAGCTTTGGCAATTTCAGACATCGCTCCGGTCTTAATGACCTCATTCAGCTTTCTGAACTGCGGGGATTCAGGATCGATGGCGAAAACCCGCTCCATGCCTTTGCGGCTACGTACGGATATATAACTTGCCACTTGCGACTTATCGATGAAGATGGCGGTCTCTTCTGGGGACATGGACCGACGTTGGTCTTTACCCACCCATTGACAGTTCAAGTGATTTCCGGAATCACGAATTGTACAAAAAATTTCTACCGCGTCGATGTCGGCGGCTTGTGCCAGTGCGCCGACCATCACAGCCGATAACACTGCAATGACTTTAAGCCAGCCGTATCGGCGTTTCGCTGTCATTCTGTTCATCATGTTGCTTTTCACTTTGTGTCTCCTTCTCGTTGTATCATCTTTGTAAAACTCAAAATATTACATAATCAAAAGTGCGTGTCGTCCCAGTCGGTCTAGGTCTGCTACTAAAATTGAGCCATAATTAAGTTCTGAGTGCAAACAAATGATGATGCTTAGCGAGAGGGTCTAGGTTTTTTTCTAGATTTCATTTCTTCGGCCATATCCCCTAGTGGATGTGATCTTTCCATAACTCGTGCTAGATGATCGACGCTGAGATGGGTGTACTTTTCGGTGGCGGCAAGACTCTGATGACCCAACAGTTCTTGGAGTGTTCGAAGGTTGGCACCGCTGGTGAGTAAATGCGTGGCGAAACTATGGCGAAGAGCATGGGGATGCAGCGGCCGTAGCAGGTTTGCGGACTTTCCCAAATTTCGAATCAGAGAATAAGCCGTTCGCTGGTTGAGCTCTTGCTTTCCCCATATGTAGGGTTCATGTGCCTGATGTTTTTTCAGTTCGGCAGTGGTCAATTCAGGGATCGCGATCAGGCGTTCTTTGCCGCCCTTGCCAAGAATTCTTAACAAGTTTTTTTGTAAATCAACGTGGGTCCATTTTAACTGACAAGCTTCACTGACGCGAAGGCCGCCTCCATACAATAAAAGAAACAGTAAGCGATTTTTGCCTTCAGCCGTTTTGAGCACTGCAACGGCCTCATCCACGCTCAAATAATTGGGAATTTTTTTTGGAACTTTTCCTGCGTGGATCAAGTCTCCCAGAGGACGGGCGATGATTTTTTCACGGAAAAGATAGCCGAAAAAACTCTTCAAAGTGGAAGCCTTTCGGTTGCGGCTAGCTGGGCTCAGGTCGCCCCAGCTGGTCAGGGCTTCGCGGGCCGTGGCCAATAACTGAGCTTCGCTCAAAAGAGGAGTCGTCGTGAATGCCTGTTCCAGATCCTTTTTGTAAGATTTAATCGTTAGGGGGGAGCAAGTTTCTATAAACTCCATATATTTCAAGAATTTATCTATGTTTCTGGGAAGACTCAATGCCATCTTAAACCCCTGTTTCCTGGTAAAATACTGTAAAAATTACCCGGGGTTGGAAAAATTTCCCTTGCGGAATTTGCAGAAATTTCATATAACACAGTGCATTGAAGAAGCAGCGATTCAGACCGAATCGGGTGTAACGGGGTAACGGCGGGGGTCGGAGCCTAATTAGCTGCCTAAAGTTGTACGTCAACGAAAGGTGGTCCCTGTGTCCGATAATATGAGCGCTCCTATTCTTCCCGCGTCCCAGAACTCCAAGCAAGTGATGTGGCAAACTCCAGTCACCAAGCCCGCAGAGACTAAAACCATTGTCTACCAATCAGACGTCATGAATCAACTCATGAAAATGGTAGAGCGTGTGGCACCAAGCCAGGCGAACGTCCTGGTGTTAGGAGAATCTGGAACAGGAAAAGAGCTGATCGCGCGTTCTGTCCACGATAAATCCAATCGCCGCAATCGTCCTTTCGTGGCGATCAACTGCGGAGCTCTTCGCGAAGCCTTATTAGAGAGCGAACTCTTCGGGCATGAAAAAGGCTCTTTCACCGGTGCCTACACTAAAAAGATTGGTCTGGCTGAAGCGGCCAACGGCGGAACATTGTTTCTCGACGAAATCGGCGAGCTGGCCCAAGGCGTGCAAGCCAAACTTTTGCGCTTCTTGCAAGAGGGCGAAATTTATCGCGTCGGCGGCAAAGATCCAATTCAAGTGGATGTTCGCGTGATCTGCGCGACCAACCGTGATTTGGAAAAAGAAGTGGCGACGGGAAATTTCCGCGAAGATCTTTTCTATCGCATCAACACCATCGCCGTGTCAGTTCCACCTTTGCGTCGTCGCAAAGAAGACATCCCGGCTTTGATCAACCACTTTTTGACTGTGGGCGGATATCAAAACTTGAACCGCGGTCGCACCATGGATGCCGAAGCGATGAAACTGATGCAAGCCTACGAATGGCCGGGAAACATCCGAGAATTGCAAAACGTTTGTGAACGTCTGCAAATTTTGTCGGAAGGTCACACCATCATGTTGAATGATGTTCCTGAGCATATCAGCAGCCCCGAGCAAAAAGACAACACCGGGGAATACGATCCAGGTATGACTTTGGCGGAGCTAGAAAAACGCTTCATCATCAAAGCGCTGAACTACTTCGAAGGAAACAAAACTCAAGCAGCCAATGCTTTAGGAATCACGATCAAGACTTTGTACAACAAGCTTCATGAGTATGGAGAGTTCGATAAATTCGCAGTTCACAGCCGGCCCATCAAAGAATAGAGAATCATCCGGCAGCGAAAATAAAAAACCCATAACTGAAAGGTTATGGGTTTTTTATTTTCTATTCAGAACGAATCTAGATCAGAAGTAACCTTCGTCGCCTTCATCCAGATCTTCGTCATCTTCATCGTCCTCATCATCGCTGAGTTTCTCAAAGGCATTGTCTTCAGCTTCATCGGCCTCTTCCCAGCCTTCTTCTTCAGTGGTGGCAGTGCCAGTGGCGGCCTCGTCCAGCGACGCCTCTTCGCCTTCCTCTGCGCTTCCAAGGGCACCCATTTCGTCACCAAACTCGTCCAGCTCTTCAAGTAGGGGTTCGTGCTCGATGCCGACTGCGGTCGCCACGGCGGCTCCTGCCAATACAGCTTTTTTATTGATTTTTTTTGCGGGTTTTTTCGTAGTTTTTTTGGCGGCCGTTTTTTTGACCGCTTTTTTAGCGCTGGCTTTTTTGACCAATTTTTTTGGTTTAGCTTTTGATTTGGCCGCAGCCTTTTTCGCTGGTTTTTTAATTGCCTTTTTAGTTTTTTTTGCCGCTTTCTTAGCAGGCTTTTTCTTTGCCATACAGTCCCCCGATAGATTTTACTCTGGTAAAAGAGGAATCAGAGTAAAACCAATCGTGAGATTTCGCAAATTAAAAACTAACTAGACTATTGAGTGCCAATGCCACGTCCGTGGGGATTTGGGCAGCCACATACAGTCCTGCGGCATAAGTTCCGGAGTTAGGAATCAAAGCAACATAACCAATGTTTCGAGTCTGGGCTTTGTTCACGATATTATAGCCAAAACCAAAAGGAACCTTGACGCCAGGAATTGAAACAAAAACAGCAACAGCTTTAAGCGCAACGTATAAAGTCACCTGATATTTGGGCTGAGCTGGTAAAGTGATAGCCACCCCATCCACTTCGGCCGACGGAAAATAGGGGAGAGGTTGACCATTGGGTAAAGTTCCCAGCGGTTGCAACCCTGCGCCATGCTTCTGAAGCAAATACTTCAAGGGCACAGAAACAGCCCAGCCCGAAGAACCATCTGGCAAGGTTACAGGACCAATAGTCACTCCTTGCAAACCAGCATAGGAAAAGCCGCCAGGAAGAATAGGGCTAACACCAAGACCAAGTCCAAAACTGAAAGGAATCAAAAGTTCAATGGTCTCTGCAGCAGCGTTGATCTGAATCAAAGGATACTGATTCATGACCCCACCATTAACACTGGAGTTCATCTCGTCAGTGACATCTTTCCAGTTGGCCGTAGGAGCCACAGGACCAGGAGTAACCCCACCCGAAGACTCAGAATTATTAGAAGCAACAGCACCATGAGCCGAAGACTGAGTGCCCGAACCACAAGCCGTGGTCAGCATCAATACAGACAAAGTAACAAAGAGAGCAGTGAGTGTTTTCATGGACCCCTCCATAGAGTTTCATTGAACTTACACCCAGTATAACGGAACCCCCGACCAAAGTCTTTAGCTAAATAACTGATTTTATTGATAAAAACTTAGACACTTAAAAAAACATTCGAGCCACTCGCAGAGGTCCTGAAAAAATCATACGCAAAATTCAGAAACCCACTGACCGATAGTTCAACAAAAAAAATCCAGCTGAAAACCAGATATTCATTTTTGTCGAACTCTGTTGAGAACCGGGTGTTTCGGGGGAGCCTTGTGCTTTAATGGAGGGCGGTCCTGCAAGCGTGAACCCAAGGAAGGGTGGCCCCCGAAACACCCACGTTTACAACCCAGAGCCCGCACAAAAATGAAAAGGCCCGCGTTTGACCGCAGGCCTCTCATTTCATTTTTGATTAAGAACCAGAATCAACCTAAAAGCTTAAGTGCCATTTGGTTCACTTGGTTGGCCTGAGCCAAAGTCGCAGTACCAGCTTGTAACAAGATGTTATTGCGAGTCATCTCTGAAGAAGCCTGAGCGATATCAGTGTCACGGATACGTGAATTCGCTGAACTCATGTTTTCTTCATACACTGCTAAGTTATCAACAGTGGATGCCAAACGATTCTGTAGCGCTCCCAGATTGGCGCGGAAACCATTGATGTTGGTTTGCGCTGTATCTAGTTGAGCCAGCGCCTGTTGCGCGCCCTCTTTAGATGTATAGTCAATGTCAGCAAGACCCAAGTTATCCAAAGACGCGTTGTTTTCAGACGCTTTGAAAGAGATTCGATCTTCTTCTGGCTTATTGTAAAGACCAACTTGGAAGTCGAAAGTTTGGGTTGTGCCATCCAACAGTTTGGTTTTGCCCCAAGAAGTAGTGGTAGCGATACGCTGCATCTCTTCTTTTAGTTGAGCCACCTCTTTGTGGATAAATCCGCGCTCTGTATCACCGACAGTGTCAGATGATGCTTGGATTCCTAGCTCGCGCAATCGTGTGACGATATTTCCGACTTCGTTCAAACCGCCCTCAGCAGTTTGCACCATCGAGATACCATCGTTCGCATTGCGATTAGCTTGGCGTGCTGATCGGATGCCGGCTTTCAAACGTTCGCTGATCGCCAAACCTGCAGCATCATCTGCTGCGATGTTGATTCGGCTACCGCTGGCCATTTGCGCCATGCTCTTTTGGATACTTCGTTGGCTGCCCACCAAATTTCTTTGGGCGTTAATGGCTGCCATGTTTGTCGTTACTCGCATTCCCATTTTAAAATCCTCCGTTAAAAGATTTAGTTAAAAGTTTTTTAAGTTCATCAAAGTTCCTCCTTGGTTAATTCCCTGCTACGGGGTCGGCTTCCAAGCCTAGAGTGAGTTTGAGATTTCCATTTCGTTCTCACTCTTGTAATTTTTAAACAAATACTGCATCAGTATTTTTTTACTCTTCCTTGAACTCCTCCTTTCGTAGAATCCCTTTTTGGGGGCTTCTATCTTCACCCTTTATCAAAACAGTCAAATGTGTGACACCAGACTGATCGACAGAAGCGTCGTGGAGTTGACAGGACTGTAGACCTGATTTGAGGAAATAAATTTAGAATTAGACCTTGATCAGATATTAATCCTGCGACGATAGGCTGGAAAATGGCTGTGACAGAGGGAATTTTGACGCTGAAAAATTCTGTGATGGGGTCTTTGGACTAGTCAATTTCTTGAAAACGGCAGAGCGAAACTTTTCCGCCGAGCTCGTAGGAATGTTTTTGATATTCCCGCTTATGCCACTTCACCAGATAGCCAAAAGAGCAGAGGTCTTGCTCGAAATTGTAGTGGGAGCAGTCCTCACACGACCAAGGTAAATTGTACTTCAAATAGTCGCTGGCCTTAATAGCGTCGTGACGAATACTGGGCTGAATGCGTTTGGGAGTCGGGAGTTTGGCCATGTGGTGGGTATAAGTAGCACAGGGGGCGGGGTTTTCCAATCTTTCCCAGTTCAGTTTTTTAGCCTTCCCTGTGGATGCGTTCGAGATGAGATCAAATAGACATACAGAAGAGGTTTAAAAAACTGAACTGGGAAAGATTGGAAAAGGGGTCATTCATCTAGGCCGGCTGACGTTGACATTTTTGGAATAACACCCAGAATTTAGATACGACGGAGGCACCGCCCCATATGGCCAATGACATGGACAAAATGACCCGAAAAAGCCAAGAAGCGATGTCCGCTGCTGCCTCTATGGCAGAGGCCAAATCCTGCCCCACGGTAGAGCCTGAACATTTGCTGTCAGCCTTGCTCAATCAGTCAGAGGGCATCGTTCCCCGTCTTTTTGAGAAAGCGGGCGCGAATGTTAAATCGCTGCAGAGTGAGGTCGAGTCCCGCATCGCCCAATTTCCGAAGGTGTCAGGCTCTTCGGTGAAGGTTTCTCCAAGTCAGCGCCTAGTGAATGTCTTCACCGGTGCTGAGGCCGAGGCTCGCACCTTCGGTGATGCTTACGTGTCGACCGAACATTTTGTCTTGGCGATGCTCAAGCTCAGCGATTCGGACCTGGCGTCGCTGTGGAAAAAGTCAGGTGTGAAATTAGAGGCCATGAAAACGGCCTTGCAGGAAGTGCGGGGCTCGCAAAAAGTCACCGACGACGATCCAGAGAATAAATATGAGGTCCTTCGCAAGTACGCCCGTGATTTGACAGAGCTGGCGGCCGAAGGAAAGTTGGATCCCGTGATTGGCCGGGACGAAGAGATCCGCCGCGTGGTTCAGGTGCTTTCTCGTCGCACCAAGAACAATCCAGTTTTGATCGGAGAGCCTGGCGTTGGCAAAACTGCCATAGCAGAGGGTCTAGCTTTGCGAATCATGAAGCAAGATGTTCCCGAAAATTTGATCGGTAAAAAACTCTTGTCCTTGGACATGGGGGCTTTGATCGCGGGCGCTAAATACCGCGGCGAATTCGAGGATCGTCTGAAGGCTGTCATCAAAGAGGTCACCACCGCCGCTGGTCAGGTGATTTTGTTCATCGATGAAATTCACACTTTGGTCGGAGCCGGAAAATCGGAAGGCGCTATGGATGCCGGACAATTGCTGAAGCCGGCCCTGGCTCGTGGAGAATTGCATTGCATCGGTGCCACCACTTTAGACGAGTACCGCAAGTACATCGAAAAAGATGCGGCTCTCGAGCGCCGTTTTCAAACCGTGATAGTGGACGAACCTTCAGTGGACGATGCCATCACGATCTTGCGCGGCCTTAAAGAAAAATACGAAGTTCATCACGGGGTTCGCATCACGGACTCTGCCATCGTAGCTGCTGTGAAATTGTCCCATCGCTACATCACCTCCAGATTCTTACCCGACAAAGCCATTGATCTGATCGATGAGGCCGCGTCCAAACTGGGCATCGAATCGAAATCAGTACCTGAAGAGATCGACAAGATCGAGCGCGAGCTCATGCAGCTTCGCATCGAGCGCGAGGCGCTCAAAAAAGAAAAGGACGAGGTCTCTAAAGATCGCCTGGAAAAACTGGAAGCCGAGATCAAGGATCTTTCCGCCAAAAATCAGCTCTTACGAGAACAATGGGAGTTCGAAAAAGGCGGCATCCACGAAATCAAGCGGCTGAAAGAACAGATCGAAAACACACGCCAGGAAATGGAGCGCGCCGAGCGCGCGGGCGAATTGGGTAAGGCCGCAGAACTCAAATACGGTCAGTTGCCTGGACTTGAAGCTCAGCTCAAAAAACTAGAGGAAAAATCGGCTTCGAAAAAAGCAGGTCCCAGTGTCACCGAAAAACGCATGCTCAAAGAAGAGGTCGGTCCTGAGGACGTGGCTGAAGTGGTCGCCAAGTGGACCGGAGTGCCTCTGCAAAAAATGCTAGAGAGCGAAACTGCGAAGTTATTGTCTATGGAGCAAAAACTGGGTGAGCGGGTCGTCGGTCAGGATCACGCCTTAAAAGTGATCGCCGATGCCATTCGCCGCGCGCGTGCCGAAATCTCTGACCCCAATCGACCCATCGGGACCTTTATGTTCTTGGGTCCAACTGGGGTTGGTAAAACCGAAACCGTCAAAGCCCTTGCTGAATTTCTGTTCGATGACGATCAAGCCATCGTTCGCCTGGACATGGGTGAATATATGGAGAAGCATTCCGTGTCTCGATTGGTCGGCGCGCCTCCAGGCTATGTGGGTTATGAAGAGGGCGGACAGCTCACGGAATCCATTCGCCGAAAACCTTACAGTGTGGTGCTGCTTGATGAAATCGAAAAAGCCCATGTCGATGTTTTCAATGTGCTCCTGCAAGTTTTGGATGATGGTCGCTTGACCGATGGTCAGGGCCGCACCGTGGATTTCAAGAACACGGTGATCATCATGACTTCGAACTTAGGCTCGCAAGCAGCGGTGAAAGATCATTTTCGCCCAGAGTTCATCAATCGCATCGATGAAACCATCATCTTCAACCCATTGGGCGAAGAGCAAATTGCTGGAATCGTGAAGGTTCAGTTGAAGCAGGTCGAAGAGCGTCTGAAAGCCAAGCGTATCCAGATCGACATTGATGACAAGGCCGTGGCCTTTTTGGCGAAGAAGGGTTTTGATCCTGTTTACGGCGCACGACCGCTGAAACGGGTGATCCAGTCGGATCTGTTAAATCCACTGAGTCGGGAGATCATCGCGGGTGCGATCAAAGCCGGTGATAAGGTCACCGTAACTGCGGACTCGTCCGGTTTGAAAATCAAATAGCTGACGAGTATTTTTTCCAGGCCAATAAATCCCCCAATTCTGGATATTTGAAAATTCGGTGCCCCTCTGACACCATTTGGTTGGTACGCAATATGCTTATATAGCCTGGGTGGGATCAAAAAACCAAAACACCAAGGAGAACTAACATGAAAAAGTCTGCTCTGCTCATTTTCGCGATGATGTTTTTGCCGCTTGTCGGCCAAGCGCAAAATCAAAAGGTGCATGTTTTGTTGGGGTCTGCGCGCATCGGCGATTTTGAAGGTCGCCGTTTCGTTGATGTTAAGCCCGCCGTCTGCGGAGTCACTTCGGTCCAGGTCCGGGTGGAAAATGACTATGCTCGGATTGACCGGCTGCGGGTTCGCTTCGGAGACCTGCAAGAGCAAACACTGAATCTCAGAGATTTCTATGCACCAGGTACCAACTCAGGCTGGAAGGACCTAGATGGCTCTACTCGTTGTATCACGGGCTTTTTAGTGGATGCCGACACTCCAAACAATGGACGAAACGCGCTGATTTCTTTGGAGGGTATGAAAGAACAATTGGCCGACCTCAATTGCGCTGGTCAATATTATATCGACGCCGGTGGCTTCCGCGGCCAATTGGTGCTCAATCAAGGCTATCGCGGTGGATCTGTGACATTTGATGCTATTGGATATGAAGAGAGAATCATCAACTTGGAATGTCGGGACAACCAAGTTTCCTTTACTCGTGTGACCACGCGCCCTCCAGGTGCTCAGGATTTCCGGGGTCAGCTAGTTCGTAACTCTATGGGTGGTAAAACCATTCGTGGAAGCTGGTCAGGCACCGGGGGTTCTGGAGAGTTTTCAGCTGAATCTAAATAATTAAACCGTCTAAAGACCCTGGGATATTTACATAGGCTAAAAAAGAATTTCGTGAGAACCTTGGTCATTCATAAGCTCAGATTGTTTTTGAGTACGAGAGGCTTTTCATGACTATAAAACTAGTACTCCCAATGCTTTTGATGAACTTATATGCAAACGCGGGACCGCTGAGTATCGATAAGACCAGCTCGTTTTTTGCGGCAACCACGCATCGCTCGGGCCTGCTCGGTTTCGTCGGTCATGAGCACGGAATTTCCGCGAATGAATGGACGGCGACGGTTGTACAAAATCCTGATGCGCAAAGTACCTCTAGCGTCGAGATTGTCGTAGAGGCAGCTTCGCTGATAGTTGATACGCCTGAGTCCAGAAAGATGGCGGGACTAGATGCTGGAGGACCCAGCGAAGAAGACCGCGCCAAGGTGAAGGAAAAAATGCTAGGACCCGACGTCTTAGACGTCGCACACTATCCACAAATTCGCTTCAAAAGCTCCGGCGTAAAGTCCGGATCATCAGGGCTTGTCATCGAGGGGGATTTTTCCTTACATGGCAAAACTCAACATATCAGCGGCATTCCCATCAAGGTTGACCAGAAGAAAGACGGAGCCACGCACTTTGCCGGTGGATTTAAATTCCATATGTCAGACTATGGCATTACTCCCCCATCCGGTGGGGGTGTCGTCAATGTGAAGGACGAGATGGAAATTCACTTCGAACTGACGGGGAGATCATCGTTCTGACCATCTGCTCGACAATTTCTATGAAATCATCTTTTTGATTTTGCGCAAATTCTTGTCATTGAAAAAAATTGTGAATACTGTTTTGAATATGCGAGGCTCTTATTTCAAGAGCTTAGGCTGTCTCATTCTGGGCATTTGCAATTCATCGTCTTGATATTCTTGAAAAATCCTTCCGCAGCGGCCCTCTTGGAAAACTAGACTATACTAAATTCCAGGATCACCGACAAAAGTCATGTGAACCATACGGGAGCCGCTCCAGGAGCGACTCCTATAACAGGGAGGTCGCGATGAGTAACAATTCAAAGAGCCTAGGACTTGGCACGCTGTTAAAGACGGCGATACTGACTGGTATGGGCGCTATGCTGATGGGCAATCAAAGCTGCTCTTCGTCGTCGGTGCAATCGCGGGTCTTGGCCCGTCGAGTGTTACTTGGACAGATCACGGCTCCGGCGATCACCTTGCCTGCTTCGGTGAGCAACCAACAATTTAATTTCGGGTACGTGGCCAATCAACAGATGCAGAACGTGTTGAACACCACGAAGACATTTTCCACGGCCAACATGAATCCTAATATGGCTTTCACTCCGGCTGGTCTTGCCAGCGATATCACCAATGACTTTAATAATTGCACCTCGGACCCGAATCAGGTGGTGATCCAGAGTGTGACTCCTTCCACTCTGAGTGCTAGTGGTTTGACAGAGACCGCCTCTTACTCGAACTCTTGCACGATCAATTTGCCTCAGGCGGTGGTGAATGGCTCTATCAATGATTTCACTTTGGTGGGTGGCGGTGGTCTGTCGCTTTCCTTGGCCAACATCGCATTGATGCCAAGTTTGAATTTCAGCTTCCAGTCTTACACCATGCAGGTGGAGATGACCGCGAAGCGACCTCTGGACCAAGGCAATTTCACTTTCGTCAGCGCCATCAACAATGCCAAAGGTTACAGCGGCAGTTTGTCGGCCACATTCAATATCGGTGCGTTGTCACTGGGACCATCTGGGTATTATCAGACTCCGCTATCGACCATCACTATGAATGGTCTGACAGCAGCAACCAGTGATTTGTCCTCGGCATGGTCGGCACAAGATCCTTGGTACACCACAGTGCTGAAATCCTGCGGTACTTATATCTATGTGAACGGTTCTTCGGACTTAGGCTTAAAAGTCGGCGACGTGCTGGCGATCAAAAATGTCACTTACGTTTGGGACGGAGCTGTCTGTGATTCCAACTCATTGGGTGATGTGCCTGATGTGACACCGGTGTCTTACGCTCAGATTGTGAGCCTTGGCGACAACTTGGCGGCGGCCCAAATCATCAAGGGCAACTCCACTTATCCGCAGCAGAACAGTTCGGTTTTTGCTGGGGCACGGGTTTATATGTACCAAACATCTGAAACTGTCGCTGCGCTACAGTTGGCGCAAAAAACCGGTGGCAACGGAGTTTGTCAGTTGCCTGCTGGGATTTCTGCTGGATCTTGCGGAATTCCTGCTGTGACTAAGACGGCTTCGAACAAGTAGGCGCTATTTCGCGGGGGCAGGCCAAGTCCTGGCCTCCTGGGGCGGTTTTCCCCAGTCTAAAAGTCTTGAAAATCTAAAGAAAAATTTGGCTGTCGCGCGACAGGTGATGTCGGCCTTGATTGTCGGTAATTTCTACCCGCTTTCCCCTCCTCCATTGATAAAAACCCCAGTCCCTGCTACAACTCATCCTCCACCAGGCGAGGTCCAAGTGTTTTCAGGGATTGTTGAAGCGGTTTCTCCCATTTTGTCAGCATCCCAGGCACCCGGTGTGGTGCGCATCCAGCTACAAAAACCCAGCGAGTTTAATGATTTGAAGATCGGCGACAGCATCTCCACCAACGGAGTTTGCCTGACGCTGGAGTCTCAAAGCCAACAAGAGATCAGCTTTGCTTTGGCGGCAGAGACCCTGAAGGTTCTGGGGCTGAAGTCGACCGAAGTGCCGGCGTTGGTGGGACAAAAGCTGAACCTAGAGCGCTCGCTGCGTTTCGGCGACCGCATTCATGGCCACTTGGTCACAGGCCACGTGGACAGTATGGGTCATGTCGTAGAGCGATTGCTCGAGGGCGAGTCGTTATTTCTAAAAGTTGAAATCAAAGATTCAGTGCGTCCCTTCATTTGGAAAAAAGGAAGCATCACGCTGAACGGTTGCAGTTTGACTGTGAACGAAGTTGCGGGCAATACCATCTCAGTCTGCTTAATTCCCGAAACTCAGAAGCGCACCAATTTAGGTGAGCTCAAACTGGGTGACCTAGTCACTGTCGAGCCCGATTATATGGCTCGGGCGGTGGTTGCGGCGAGCGTGAAAGGGGCCCATCCGTGAAAAATCAAGGATTCAATTCTCCGGAAGAACTCATCGAAGACATTCGCAATGGCAAAATGGTCATCTTGATCGACGACGAAGATCGCGAGAACGAAGGCGATCTAGTTTTAGCTGCGGATCACGTCACTCCTGAAGCGATCAATTTCATGGCCAAGGAAGCGCGCGGTTTGATTTGTCTGGCGCTTTCGGCGTCGCAGATTGATCGCTTGCAGTTGCCGCTGATGGTTCGTGATGATTCGAATTTTTCTCCGAATAAAACGGCATTCACAGTAAGCATCGAGGCTTCGGCGGGGGTGAGCACTGGTATCTCGGCTGCGGATCGGGCTCACACAGTGCGTGTAGCTTCGCGCCCAGATGCGAAGGCTCATGACATTCACATGCCGGGACATATTTTCCCGATTCGCGCTCAAGACGGCGGAGTCCTTCGCCGCGCCGGTCACACTGAAGGCAGTGTCGACTTGGCAAAGCTGGCGGGTCTAAATCCCGCAGCGGTGATTTGCGAAGTGATGAAAGACGACGGCGAGATGGCGCGCGTGCACGATCTGAAAGATTTTGCCCGCAAACATGGAATCAAAATCGGCACCATCGTTGAGCTGATTGAGTATCGTCTTTCGCGCGACGTGCTGGTCGAAGAATTACTGGACGTGAAGCTACCTGAAGAGTTCCAAGGATTTCGTGCGCGAGTTTTCAAAAGCAAAATTGATGGTGTTGAACATTTGGTCTTGCAAAAAGGCGAGGTTAAGCCCGAGGTTCCAGTTTTGGTGCGGGTGAATTTAGATTCTTATTCTCGCGATCTCTTCGCAAGCTTGAGACAAAATGAAACTCCGGCGCAGTTGGCTCTTCAGCAAATTGCAGAGTCCGAGTCTGGAATCTTTGTGCTTTTGCGCGGTAGCAACCGCCCTCAAGGACTGGTTCAGGAAGTGCGTGCATTGCTAGGCGAGCAAGGCCAGGAAATGGATTCCCGGGACTACGGCATCGGTGCACAGATCTTGCGTTCGCTCGGTGTGCGCAAGATGCACTTGATTTCTAACAAGCCCGACCGCCGTGTAGGCCTGAAAGCCTTTGATATCGAAATTTTAGACGTAGTTCCGTTACACCACGAGGAAATGAAACATGAGTTTGAAAATCGGAGTGGTCACCTCTCGCTTCAATGATGAGGTCACCAGTAAATTGGAAAACGCTGCTCTCGACTACTTGTCGGCGGTGGATCTCGACATCGAGATTTTGTCCGTGCGTGTTCCAGGGGCTGTAGAGATTCCGCTGGCCTGCCAGGCTCTGTTTCTGCAAGGCTGCGAAGGCGTGGTCGCTCTGGGTGCCGTCATTCGTGGCGAGACATCACACTATGATTATGTGTGCAACAGTGTCGAACGTGGGGTCACCGCATTGATGTTGGAACACAAAAAGCCCATCGGCTTTGGAGTCCTGACCACCGAAAATGAAGAGCAGGCGCATGACCGCGCCGGTGGTAAGCACGGCAATAAAGGCGCTGACTGTGCACAAGTGGTTCTTGAAATGATTGGTTTGCTAGAGAATTTGCAGAAACCAATTCCGCTGACGCGCTTAGAGCGCTCGCCTGTTAAATCTGCTGTTAAAAAGTCCGCTCGTAAGAAAAAATAATCAAGTAGGTTTCCTGTAACCGAATTAACCCGGAGGTCCTCATGCAACCAGCCATCACTGCCCAGCTCATTCTGACTCGACTGGAGCAAAAAGTGAGTTTGAACAACGCTAAATTGCTCTTGGACTCAGCCAAGATTTCAACAGGACTCGTCACCGAAAATGGCATCGAGTTGACCAATGAACAGGCCAAATCGTTGTGCCTGAAGCTCATTAATCAAGGCGGACCCGCATTCCAGGTGGGACAAGCTATTTACAAAGAATACTTGATGTAGGACGGTTGTCTGATAGAGAATTTGGTCCATGTCGGATCAAGATTTGGAAAATCAGACCACCGCTGTCAGCGAAAGTAAAAAGCGACGTCGAGAACTCGTTTTGGTGTTCTTCGTCGCTTTTTTATTTCTGCTGCTGACTTGGTTTGAAGTCCGGCTGTTCAGCATTTCGCAACAGCTGCCCTTCGTGCATTCGATCTTTTTCTTTGGCCTAGTGAACTTCAACATCATCCTGTTCTTGTTCATGGCCTTCATGATTTTCAGGAACATCGTCAAAACCTTCGTTGAACGAAGGGGTCGGATCTTCGGAAGTTCCCTGAAGTCCAAGCTCATTGTGGCTTTCGTGGCGTTCTCTTCGATTCCGACGGTGCTGCTGATGGTGACCTCGGTTTTTTACATCAATTCCAGTTTTGATAAATGGTTCAGTGTGAAAATGGCCGGCGTTTTGAAAAGCTCGCTGGAAGTCACCAACGCCTATTATTTCAATGCCAAAAAACGGAATTATCACTTCGCCCATCAAATCGCCGAGGAGGTGAAGCGGTTTCATTCCAAGGATTTGCTGCGAGCCAGTTTGAAAAAAGATCTGAAGCTCTACAACTTGGATGCGGTCGAATATTATCCCAGTCTTTTCGGCAATCGCGAGTTGGTGGTTTCCACGGACGAGATTATCCCGCTGATTCCTAAGGCCTCACTCGAATTCCTACAGAAGGGAATTCGAGCGCAAGTCGACGCCAGCACCATCCATCAATTCGGTGACGGAAATCTGGTGCGCGTGATTGTGCCGGTGCAAGAGGGGGCCTCCCGTGGGGCTGTCGTGGTTTCTAGCTTTGTACCGCTGTCGCTGCTATCGAAGATGACCGATATCGCCAATGCCTATGATGATTTTCGCGATGTGAATCCGCTACAGTATCCGCTGAAATCGATTTACCTGATTATTTTTATTTTGATGACCTTGGTGATTTTGCTGGCCGCCACGTGGTTCGGATTCTATCTGGCCAAGCAGCTATCGACGCCGCTGGTTCTATTGGGGCGGGCCACCAAACGGGTCGCTGGTGGGGATTACGCGAAAGTGGAAATTCGCACAGGCTCTGAAGAGATCGCCTTTTTGGTGGAGAGCTTCAATCAAATGACCACCAACCTTTCCAAATCTGAAACTGAAGTGAAGCAGGCCAATCAAAACATGCGCAAAACCTTGGCCGACCTGGATGAGCACACTCGTTACATCGAAGTGGTTCTGGGGAGTGTTTCTGCTGGCGTGATTTCCGTGGACAAATTGGGTCGCGTGACTACGGTCAACAAACATGCCGGTGGCCTGCTTAAGATTGAACCCAAAGACTTCGTCGGGCGTCCGGTGCGCGAACTTTTGACTCTGGAATATTTTCGCACTTTTTCTGAGTTGTTGAAAACCATGGCCGAACACAAAGTGGAAAGCATTCAAAAAGAGATCAAGATCAGTGTTGTTGGCGAAACATTGCCTCTACTAATGACCCTTTCCATTTTGAAAAACGATCGCGGTGAAGAGATCGGTAAAATTCTGGTCTTCGATGATTTGTCACCGATCGTGAATGCCCAGCGGGCTGCCGCCTGGACGGACGTGGCGCGGAGGATTGCTCATGAAATTAAAAATCCGCTGACACCGATCAAGCTTTCCGCAGAGCGATTGCAACGTAAGTTTGGCGAAAGCATTACTGATCCAGCTTTTTCTGAATGCACCACCATGATCATTCGCCAAACTGAAGATTTGAAAAATCTGGTCAACGAGTTCAGTCAATTTGCGCGATTGCCGCAGGCCAAGCCAGTCTATGGTTCGATCAATAAATCGGTGGAAGAGGCCATGGCTCTTTTTCGGCCAGCCCACGCATCCGTGGAGTTGGTCACCGAATTGGACGAGAAAGTCCCCGAATTTAAATTTGATCCCGATCAGATGAATCGCGTATTGGTGAACCTCATCGATAATTCGGTTTCGGCGGTGGAGGGCGAAGCCCTGAAACAGGTTCACGTTTCGACCAAATACGACGCTGACCTGCGGATTTTGAGACTGACCGTGTCAGATACGGGTTGTGGAATTCCAAGTGCGCAGAGGGCCCGAGTGTTTGAACCTTACTTCAGCACCAAGGAAGAGGGCACTGGCTTGGGTTTGGCCATCGTTAAACGGATCATCGAGGACCACAGCGGCTTTATTCGGGCACTGGCCAATACTCCGCAGGGCACAAAGATGGTCATCGAACTGCCTGTCAATGATGTTGGGGCTTGGAAACCCCCCCAACGTTCTGATAAACCCTCTTGATGGCCGCGCGTGCGAAAATGCCCGGATCCTTCGTTGCTTCGTCGGTCGCTTGTGCGACGTGCATTAGCACGCCTCCGCGCTCGCTCCTTCGCGCCTCGGCTGCGGGCATTTTGGCACGCGCTCTACCGTGAAAAGGAATAGGATTTTTTTATGACAAATACATTGCGAAGCTCGGGGCCGGTTCGGGCGGCTAAGATTTTGATTATTGATGATGAGTTGCCTATTCGTGAGGTGCTTTCTGCGAGTTTGCGGGATGAGGGGCATATTGTTCAGACGGCTCATGATGCTGACACTGGTTTGAAAGCCATGCGTGAGTTTCATCCGGAGGTTGTGTTTTTGGATATTTGGATGCCGGGCAGTTTGGATGGCATTGAGGTTTTGACAGAGGCTCGCAAATCTTTTCCGCACTTGGAATTTGTGATGATTTCTGGGCATGGGACTATTGAGACTGCGGTGAAGGCCACCAAACTTGGCGCTTGGGATTTTATTGAAAAGCCTCTTTCTATGGATAAAATTTCTATTGTGATTTCAAATATCGTTAACTATCAGCAAGAGAAAATGGAAAAAGAGGCTTTGCTGAACAAGCTTCGAAAAAATATCGCCATCATTGGCGAGGCCGCTAAAATGGTGAATCTAAAACAGATGATCGCGCGTACAGCCCCGACCCAAAGTTGGGTGCTGTTGCAAGGGGAAAATGGTGCCGGCAAAGAGCTAGTGGCCCAGAACATTCATTACCTCAGCAGCAGGGCCAGTAGGCCCTTTGTGGAGCTCACTTGTTCCAATTTGGCTGATGACTTGATTGAACTTGAACTTTTCGGTTACGAAAAAGGTGCCGTTCCGGGAGCTGATCGCGCACAAAAAGGAAAGATCGAATTGGCCGCTGGCGGAACATTATTTTTAGATGATATTGCGGACCTTTCCATGAAGGCACAAGAGCGGCTTCTGCGATTGTTGCAAGAACGGAAGTTCCTACGGGTGGGTGGAACTCATCCCATCGAAATCGATGTGCGCCTGATCGCCGCGACCAGCAAGGATTTGGAAAAAGAAATCGAGCAGGTTCGCTTTCGTGAAGATCTTTATCATCGCATCAATGTGGTCACTTTGCAGGTGCCAGCACTTCGCGATCGGCCCGAGGACATTCCCGCGTTGGTTTCGCATTTCTGCGATCAAGTCGCCAAAGAGGGCGGCTTCAGTAAGAAAGAATTTTCTTTGCATGCCTTAGAGGCCTTGGTCCAACATTCTTGGCCGGGTAACGTGCGTGAGCTCAGCAATTTTATCGAGCGGGTGTACATTCTTACCCCCGGTGAGTTTGTCGACGTGCATGATTTGAGATTCGCGGGACTTCCCGGACCAGGCGGCGCCAATGCCGCCAATGGACTGGCGACATTTCGTGAGGCCCGCGCGCATTTTGAGAAAGAATATTTGCTACAGAAGATTCAGGAAAACAGCGGGAACATTTCCCGTACGGCAGAGGTCATTGGCCTTGAGCGCAGTTACCTGCATCGAAAAATCAAAGCCTTCGGTATCGAAGTGCAAAAAGGCAATGAAGAGATTTAGAGCGATTCAAATTGGGACACTTCTCATAAAGAGACTCTGACTTAAGTCTAGGCATTTAAATGCCGATAAGTATCCGTGATGAAGCATGTTGCACGTATGTTGAAAGTAAATGCTTATCTAGTGATCATGCTGGCGATCACTGCTTGCAGTCCTGCGACCGTGACTGTCACCGGCTTGATCCGCTCTGACAGGGCGATCAATGGTGCCCACTGCCTATCAGGTTTTCAAATCTTCACGGCCTCAGACATTTTCGTTCCGCCCTCTTGCGCGATCTATCCACTCAACGTGCGCGTTCTGGTGGTCGGAAGTGGCGGTGGAGCTCCGGGTGGAGGTGGTTCCGGAGGTTCTGGTGCGGGTTCTGGTGTTGTCGGAGCTGCACAGGTCACTCTGAATACCCCAGCCGTAGTGCCAATCACGATAGCTGCCGCAGGGCTCGGCGTGCCTGACTCTGCCGCGGCTAATTCTGGCGGTTCATCCAGCTTCGGAGGTTACCTCACGATGTCTGGGGGTTCAGGTGGCAGCATGGGTCCTGGCGGAGCAGGGGGAAGTGGTGGCGGTCTGACAGCTATGTTCAATTCTGGGGCCGGCGGTGCCAATGGTAGCAACGGTGCAATGGCAGGAGGTTCGGGGCAGGGGCCAATTGTCACCTCCAGCACCACAGTTTTAGGAATCACGTTTAATTTAGCCACATTCAGTTCTGGTTTAGGTGGTGTCGGAGGAGTTCCTGGCACTCCGGACGGCGGTGGGGGCCAAGGTTACGGCGCTGGCGGCGGCGGCGGAGATGGCACCGACAATTTTGCTGGCGGTGGTGGTGGTGGCGGAATTCTGATCAATGGCTTAGGACCAACTGCACAAGCTGGCACAGCAGGCACCGGGGGTAGTGGTGCCAATGGGGTTGTCTATGTCGAATGGTGAAAACTCGCATTCGCCTAATAAGATTTAGCGAAAATCACTCTCTGGTTCGAGGGCTGTCCCGTGAAGATACATTTGCCGGATTCCTTTTTGCCGACCAAGGGAATGCATCTTGGAGTCACCTTCAGCTTCGCCAAAATTTCATGTCCGATGGCGGCTTCGTTCCAGTGGATCATGGCAAAACCGCCGGACTGGGACTCTTCACTGCCACCAAAAAATTCGCTGAACTCTTCCAAGGAATTAATCTCTTTGGTGTTTTCTTTTAGATTTTTCTTCGCACGGGCCAGAATATTTCCCTGAATTTCCTCCAGGATTTTTGCGACACTTTCTACGAAGGCGGATTTGGAAAGACTGGATTTGTCTTTCACGGCTTTATCTCTGCGGCCGACGAAAACTTCACCTTTGGCAATATCGCGAGGTCCGACTTCGACTCTGAGTGGAACGCCTTGCTTGATGTATTGCCAGGCTTTTTCTCCGCCGCGCATATCGCGCAGATCGACTTTCACGGAAATGGGTGCGCCGTCAAAACTTTGTGCGCGTAGTTCGCTGGTCAAGGAATCGACGAAGGCCAAGACTTGGGACTTCTCTTCATCATTTCTAAAAATGGGCAGAATCACCACGTGAATTGGTGCCAGTTTCGGCGGAAGGATCAAGCCATCATCATCGCTGTGACTCATGATGAGTCCACCGATCAAGCGGGTAGAGACTCCCCAAGAAGTGGTCCATGCAATTTCTTCTTTGCCTTCGGCGTTCAAAAATTTAATGCCGGAAGCCTTGGCGAAATTTTGTCCCAAGAAATGCGACGTTCCCGCTTGCAGAGCTTTTTTATCCTGCATCATGGCTTCGATGGAATAGGTGTCGACGGCTCCGGGGAAACGCTCGTCCGAAGTTTTCATGCCCTTCACCACGGGCATAGCCATGTAGTCTTGCGCGAAATCGGCGTAGACATCAAGCATGCGCAAAGTCTCTTCCTGCGCTTCTTTGTTCGTGGCGTGAACGGTGTGACCTTCTTGCCATAAAAATTCAGCTGTTCGCAAAAACAGACGGGTGCGCATTTCCCAGCGCATGACATTGCACCACTGATTCATCAACACTGGCAGATCGCGGTAGGACTTCACCCACTTCGCATACATGTGGCCGATGATAGTTTCGGACGTTGGGCGAATGATCAAAGGCTCTTCCAATTTTCCATCGGGAATGAGTTTTCCATTGGCATCAGCTTTCAGCCGATGATGCGTGACCACGGCGCACTCTTTGGCGAAGCCTTCGACGTGCGCTGCTTCTTGTTCTAAAAAACTGAGCGGAATTAAGAGGGGAAAATAGGCGTTGCTGTGGCCGGTCTCTTTGAATTTTCGATCGAGGACCTTCTGCATGTTTTCCCAGATGGCAAAACCCCATGGTTTGATCACCATGCAACCACGAACTGGAGAATTTTCAGCCATGTCTGCGGCCTTGATGACCTCTTGATACCACTCTGGATAATTTTGTGCGCGCGTGGGTTGAATGGCATTTTGTGACATGTGAACTCCTGGGCCTTATAGGTCTTTGTAGCGACGAAGGGCGATTTCTTCGATCTCTTTGGCTAATAGCAGATTTTTCGAAAGAACTTTATAAAATTCGGAGCGGTGGACTTCCAGCAGCAGTGCCTGGGTCGAGGCCCGCGCTGAAGCTGTACGCTGTCCTTGATTGATCATCAGGGCGATCTCTCCGAAAATATCCCCTTTTTTGAAGGTCTTCAGCAATTTTTCGCCCTGGGAAACCGCGACTTCGCCCTGGATGACGACGAAAAAACTGGCTCCGGCATCACCTTGTTTAAACAGAAGCTCTCCGGGACCTAGTGTGCGAACCTTACCTGCGACCACGAACCGGTCCATGGTGTCCGCGGGAACATGCTGGAACAGCGGCGAAGACAGCAAACCATGCAAAATCCACAGTCGCTGCTGCAACTGACCCGTGCCCGACGAATGAATCAGTGAGTGAAATGCTTTCTCGTCATACTTGATGCGAGCCACGATGCAGGAAAAATTAGAAATCACATCCGCCGAACGCGGTTTGCCGAAGAAAAAAGACCCTTCGCCAAAAATAGACCCGGCGGGAATGGTGGTGATCAGTCGTCGGTGCTTAACGCCGGGAACGTAAACCGAAACCTCGCCTTCGAAGAGCACGAAAAGATCGCGGCTCTTATCGCCAATGGTGATGATCTTGGTGCGCTCGGGGAATTTTTCAAGGGTGGCATAGGCTAAAAAAGTTTTTAACAGATCGGCGGAAATATTTCGAAAAAAGGGCAGGTTTGCCAGATGCTGAGTGCTCCAATTTCCCACCAGCGCTTCGGTGTTTCCCATAGAGACTCGTGCGTTCTTGTCAGCGTCCGCCGACTGCGCTTCTGAATCACTCAGGTCTTTCAGAACTAGGGCATCGGTGATCAGCTGCAGCTCGATCAGTATTTCCAGAAGTCCATACAAGCCGGTGAATGAAAATTCGTTGTGCGCAGTGATATGATTAGTGGCAATCTCTTCCAGGGTTTTGCCCTGATTCAATTGCGCTAACCACTGTTCTTGCCATGCCGTTAGCTTAAATGTCAGATGGGTATAACTGCTGCCGATGACGATTTCCTTTTCCGTTTTCGTCAGCTTAAATGCGCCTAATTTTATTTTTCTTGTTTCAATTTTATCCACTTGGTCTATATAATGGGACAGATTTGACAGAAAGATCAAACCCTGATGCAAAAAAAATCGATAATGGATCGCTTCTCACCCTTAAAAAACCCGCTAGTGATTGCTTTGGATGTGGACTCGGACACCCAGGCCTTGAAATTGGCTGTGGATTTGGCCGATTTTGCCGGAGGTTATAAACTAGGCCCAAGGTTGATTCATCGCTATGGTCCAGAATTTGTCGCCAAAATTGCCGAGATCGCGCCACTCTTTGTGGACTGCAAATTTTTCGACATCCCCTCGACCATGGAATCGGCGGTGCAAGCCAGCTTCGATTGCGGAGCTTCGCTGGTCACAGTGCATGCGATGGCCGGGCGTGAGGCGCTCACGCGACTGGCGGAATTAGAAAAGAAATTGAATGAGCAAAGACCCTTTCGAATATTGGCAGTCACTATTTTGACCAGCTGGAACGAAAAAAGTTTTCCAGCCAACTTCAAAAGTCTTCCGGTGGCAGAGCATGTGCAAAACTTGGTGGAACTGGTGCAGAGCTCTGGCTTATCAGGAGTGGTTTGCTCGCCCGAAGAATTGGATTTTCTGCAGGGAAAAGATCTTTACTTGGTGGCGCCAGGAATTCGTCCAGAGAGCGTTTCTAAGGACGATCAACAGCGAACGCGAACTCCTTTTGAGGCTATGAAAGCTGGAGCCTCGGCGCTGGTGATCGGGCGACCGATCATTGCGGCAACAGATCCTATGAAAGCCGCGCTCGAGATTTCGCTGACTATGGTGGGTCGGTAGAAGACTTTCATGGATTTGAATGGATGAACATCTTAAAAATTTCCGATCCGAATTTGAAAAGTGAGATTTGTAATTCGATTTTGCGAAGTCTTCCGCATTGGTTTGGTATCGAGTCTGCAATTGTGGATTACGTCAACGACGTGCGGCCAATGGATACCTGGGCTGTCTATAAGAACAATGAGGTTATTGGCTTTGCAAGTATCCGCAGGCACTTTTCTAAGTCCGCAGAAATTCATGTGATGGGAATTCGACAGGAATTTCACCGAAAGGGTATCGGTCATCAATTACTTAAGGCCATCGAAGGTGAACTTCGCGGGCAAGAATACAAATTTCTAAGCGTAAAAACTTTGAGTGAGTCCCGGCCGAACCAAGAATACGATCAAACTAGAAATTTTTATCATAAATCTGGATTTACGCCCCTCGAGGAATTTAAGACCCTGTGGGGTGAGCACAATCCATGTCTGTTGCTGGTGAAATCTATATGAATGAGTAAGGTTTACATCCTTTGAGCGGTCAACGGCACTAATTGGTGACCTCTCATCCGATTAGGGCTACAAACACCAACCTCCAATGAGATTTCAAAAGGCAAAAAACCATTCTAAGTTTCCGACTTCGCGAGCTCCACGTGGCGAGCCTTCAAAGCCTGTGGTGCGAGCGCCGCAGGCCCCATCAGCCAAAGTGCCAAGTGGCCCTCTATTCCCTCGCGACTGGCGCGCGATCGTCGGTGATCACGCCATCGCTGAGGCCCTACGCCTGCATTTAGATTGGGTCGAGTGCCTTTGGCTGAAGCAAGGTTTTGAATCCTCCCAAGATCTTAAAAAATTGCATCTGGAATACAAAAACAAAATCCCAAAAATTGAAATCAAGGCCGAGGCATTTCTGGATCGTCTGGCGCACTCACATCAAGGCGCAGCCTTGTTTCTGAATCGCGCTCCGGAGCTGGATTGGTCCACGCTGGCGGCGAAAAAAACGTCGAAAATCATGGTTTTGGACGGCATCGAGGACCCTCACAATCTGGGCGCGATCCTGCGCACGGGCTGGTTGATGAAGGTGGACGTGATCCTGATTCCTCAGGAGCGCTCGGTGCATTTGACTCCGACCGTGCACAAAGTGGCCTGCGGTGGCGCAGAACACGTACCGGTGCAGATCGTGTCCAATTTTGCTAAAACTCTGGAAGAGCTGAAAAAGCAGGATTACTGGATTTTCGGCCTTGGCCATGAAGGCAAGGGGACGCTCTTTGATCTGAAGATCCCCGAAAAGGTCGTCTGGTGCGTGGGTGCCGAGGACAAGGGATTGCGGATCACCACCGAGCGACTTTGTGATGAGATTGTGCGCATTCCTCAGGTGGATGCCGCAGCCAGCTATAATGCTTCTGTGGCGGCAGCGATGGCTCTGATCGAGACTCATCGGCAACAGGAAATTTTGACTCGTAAATAGGTCTCTACAAAATATAATAATAGGCTTTGACTCAATCTCGTTTTTTCGACTAGAACAATCCGGTCGTGTCTCAAGATTTTTGTGCTGGTTTAGCTCAATTGGTAGAGCAGCTGATTTGTAATCAGCAGGTTGCGGGTTCAAGTCCCATAACCAGCTCCAACTATTTTGTTTTACGTCCTAATGGTTAAAAGGCTTCTGAAAAGAAGAATTTTGATCAGAAGCTTTGTATTCCCAGTTGCGATTTCTCTCACGAGAGATCGCAGTGTTGGAGGGGTGCCCGAGTGGCTAAAGGGGGCAGACTGTAAATCTGCTGGCTCACGCCTACATAGGTTCGAATCCTATCTCCTCCACCAAGCCCGAAGGGCTTAGGGGCCCAAAGTTTCGAGGACAGTAGAACTGTTAGGGTGCAAGAGTTTTTAGAAACTACGTGGGCGGGTGTAGCTCAATTGGCTAGAGTATCAGCCTTCCAAGCTGAGGGTTGCCGGTTCGAGACCGGTCACCCGCTCCAAACTTGATGCCCGTGTAGCTCAGTGGTAGAGCACACCCTTGGTAAGGGTGAGGTCGTCGGTTCGGCTCCGATCACGGGCTCCATCAGCGGATGATGGACTAGCGCGGGGAATGAAGTGGTTTTGTTTTTTTGATTAAGAGTTTGAAGAAGTTTAAGAAAAGCTAAAAAAGTCCATTCTGAGGAGGATAGACAACATGTCAAAAGAGAAGTTTAACAGAAATAAGCCGCATGTGAACATCGGGACAATCGGTCACGTCGATCACGGTAAAACAACATTGACTGCCGCCATCACATCAGTTTTGGCAAAAGAAGGTAAAGCAACGGCTTTGTCTTACGATCAAATCGATAAATCTCCGGAAGAGAAAGAGCGTGGTATCACGATCTCTACCACTCACGTTGAGTACGAAACGGCGAATCGCCACTACGCTCACGTGGATTGCCCGGGACATGCCGACTACGTCAAAAATATGATCACAGGCGCCGCCCAAATGGACGGTGGTATCTTGGTTGTTTCTGCAGCCGATGGTCCTATGCCACAAACTCGTGAGCACATCCTTTTGGCTCGCCAAGTGGGTGTTCCGGCTCTGGTTGTGTTCATGAATAAATGCGACATGGTTGAAGATGCGGAACTTTTGGACCTCGTTGAACTTGAAGTTCGCGAGCTTCTTTCTAAATACGAATTCCCTGGCGACAAAATTCCTATCGTTCGTGGCTCTGCCAAATTGGGTCTTGAAGGTGCCGCAGGTGCCTTGGGCGCAGACTCCATCAAAGCTTTGATGGCTGCCGTGGATGAATACATCCCAACTCCAGTTCGTGCTGTTGATAAAACTTTCTTGATGCCTGTTGAGGACGTTTTCTCTATCTCTGGCCGTGGTACTGTTGTTACCGGTCGGGTTGAGCGCGGAATCGTTAAAGTGAATGATGAAGTTGAAATCGTTGGTATCCGTCCGACTCAAAAAACAACTGTTACTGGAATCGAAATGTTCCGTAAATTGTTGGATGAAGGACAAGCCGGAGACAACTGCGGTTGCCTACTTCGCGGTACCAAAAAAGAAGACGTTGAACGTGGTCAAGTTCTGGCGAAACCAGGATCTATTAAGCCACACAAAAAATTCAAAGCAGAAGCTTACATCCTCACTAAAGAAGAAGGCGGACGTCACACTCCATTCTTCAACGGCTATCGTCCTCAATTCTACTTCCGAACTACTGACGTCACTGGCGTCGTAACTTTGAAAGCTGGAACTGAGATGGTGATGCCTGGTGACCGCGTTGAGGTCGACGTCGAGTTGATCGCACCGGTAGCGATGGAAAAAGAACTTCGCTTCGCGATTCGCGAAGGCGGAAGAACTGTTGGCGCCGGTGTGGTTGTAGCCATCACCGAGTAGTCAATAAAGTTTTAAGTGCGGTAAAACGCAGTTAAAGCCGGAAGTGGGGACGTCTGCAAAGATGTCCCCATAGCTGTTTAAAAAGGTACGGGTTTAAGGCAGGAAAAATCGAAGTTTCACCAAAGGAGATCCCCTCCACTTTAGAAGGGAGTCTTCGTCGGGGAGAATCCAATGAAATGGAGTCTCTCTTGGAGAGACTCCGATGTACAGGGGTGTAGCTCCAGCGGTAGAGCGAACGACTCCAAATCGTTAGGTCGTGGGTTCGAATCCCTCCGCCCCTGCCAAATTTTGTAGACGTACGTAGAAGGAAAGAAACGGTATGGATAAAACAAATTCGAAAGTACTCACACTGAGCTTTGCCCTCCTGGGCGCGTTGACTGGATTGACCATCAGCATGTTGCTGAAGTCATTTTCTGGTGCCTTTGGTTTTGTTGCGAAAATGTCTGATTCGGACTTGGTTCGCCACGGACTTCCGGTGGTATTGGGTCTTTTAGTTTTCGCAGTTTTGCAATTCAATCCCCGGGTTTTGAAGTGGGGGGACGACGTGGTTCTAGAGATCCGCAAAGTGGTATGGCCTTCGCAAAAAGATTTAACGGCGATGACCCTGGTGGTGATCGTTATGGTGATTATTTCTAGCGTGATTGTGACTAGTTTTGATTTCGTATCAGGATTCGTCATCAGCGGATTGATGAAATAGAATGGGGACTACAATGACAGCTGTCCAAGCTAAAAAATGGTACATTGTGAATGTTCACACGGGCTGTGAGGCCATGGCAAAATCAGCCATCGAAGAGCGCATCCGCTCTCAAAAACAAGAAGTTCTTTTCGGTGAAATCCTAATTCCGTCAGAAAACGTTGTGCAATTGGTGAAGGGACAAAAACAAACCAAATCCCGCAAGTTTTTCCCTGGATATATTTTCGTCAATATGGTTTTGAGCGATGAGACTTGGCATTTGGTTCGCCACTCTTCCAAAGTGACTGGCTTTGTCGGTGGACAAAAAACTCGTCCTCCGGAAGTTCCAGAGGCTGAAGTGTTGCGTGTGACTCAGCAAATGACCGTGGGTGCTGAAAAACCACGGGCTAAAATTAATTTCTCTCACGGCGAAAGTGTGACTGTTGTTGACGGTCCATTCAGCAACTTCAACGGTACGGTGGAAGAGATCAATGAAGAAAAAGGCAAAGTAAAAGTGCTTGTTTCTATCTTTGGTCGCCCAACTCCAGTGGAGTTGGATTTTGTTCAGGTGGAAAAAGCCTGATTCGACTTAGTTATTAACGTTCCGAAGGGATGGGCCCGACGGAAATAAACAGAGTGAATTTCGGCAACCGCTGAAGTTCTGATTGCAGGGAGATTGCCTATGGCAAAAAAAGTAACAGGTATGATCAAGCTGCAGATTCCGGCAGGGAAAGCTAATCCAGCTCCACCCGTGGGACCGGCTCTTGGACAACATGGTGTGAACATCATGGAGTTCTGTAAACAGTTCAATGCTCGCACGCAGCAGATGGGGGATAATGTTATTCCTATCATCATCACTGTTTATCAGGATCGCACGTTCACTTTCATTACCAAGACGCCTCCTGTGTCGAATCTGCTGAAAAAGGCTTTGAAGCTAGAGTCTGGCTCGAAAATGCCTCAGAAAGACAAGGTAGGAAAAGTGAAACAAGCGGAGATCCGAAAGATCGCGGAAACAAAACTTCCCGATTTGAATTGTCTCAAAATTGAATCCGCTATGTCACAAGTCGCAGGCACTGCTAAGAGCATGGGCCTAGAAGTGATGGAGAATTAAAATGGGTGAAGGAAAACGTTTAGTCAATTCTCGAAAAACTATCGACTCTGTGAAAAAGTACACAGTTGATGAGGCCTTCAAAATGGTGGTGGCATCTGCCACGGCTAAATTTGATGAGTCCATCGACGTGGCGATTCGCTTGGGTGTAGATCCTAAGCAGGGTGATCAACAAGTTCGTGGTGCCATTGCCCTTCCTAACGGAATGGGTAAAACCGTGCGCGTAGTTGTGTTCGCTAAGGGTCCCAAAGAAGCAGAAGCTAAAAATGCAGGAGCTGACTTTGTTGGTTCTGACGACCTGGTGGCTAAAATCACTGGTGGATGGTTGGATTTCGATAAAGCGATCGCGACCCCTGACATGATGGCCACTGTATCAAAAGTTGCGAAGGTCCTAGGGCCTCGTGGTTTGATGCCCAACCCTAAAGTTGGAACAGTGACTATGAATGTCGGCGAAGCTGTTGCTGCAGAGAAAAAAGGTAAATTGGATTACCGTGTTGATAAGGCGGGAGTTGTTCACGCCATGATCGGCAAAAAATCCATGGGTGATGCCAAATTGAAAGATAATTTCATGGCGCTGATGGGTTCTGTCGTAAAAGCAAAACCAGCGGCTTCTAAAGGAACTTATCTGAGAACCATCACTCTATCTTCAACAATGGGTCCTGGCATTAAGCTGGATGCAGTGGCGTTGGCCGGTTCTGAAGATAAAGAATAGTATTAGTTTGTTTTGAAGGGATTCTTCGTAAGGGGAGTCCCTGACCTTGCGGTCAGAGACAGTAGGTTCGAAAGTTTAATTTTTCTACGAGGTCAAATCTTTCTAAGAGATTTCACCGAACAGAAAAGCCTACCGAGACGGGTGCGAACCCCTGAACGCGAGTTAACCAAAGCTGTCGCAAGACAGCCAACAATTAACCGGATCAGTATTAGAAAAACTGATCGAACTCACGAAAGGAGGTCCGCTGATGATCACACGAGCTGATAAAGAGACTCAGGTCAAAGCCATCGCAGAGAAATTTGCGAAGTCCAAAGGGGCTTTCATCGTTGACTTTAAGGGCATCAAAGTGGAGCAGGTCACAAGCCTACGAAAAAAACTCCACAAGTCCGAGTCAGAGATGAAGGTCGTGCGAAACACGCTCGCGAAGCGTGCATTTGCTAACCATCCTGCGGCTGCAAAAGCATTTGAAGGCTCTATGAAGGGCACAAATGCGATCGTCTTCTCTTATGGAGAAGTGACGGCCACAGCGAAAGCACTGTCTGAATTTGCTAAGGATGTAGAAATCCTGCAAATCAAGTCAGGCATGATGGATGGTGAAGCACTGGATGCGAAAAAGATCAAATTCTTGGCTACATTGCCTGGAAAAGATCAATTGCGTTCTCAGCTATTGGCTGTATTCAAAGAACCGTCTGCCAAACTGGCGCGCGTCTTGAATATGTACGTCGAGAAGCAGAGCGCAGGCGCAACCGCTGCAGCACCACAAGCTTAAGTAATAATTTAATTAACTTTTTTAAACGATAAAGGAATAAAAAATGGCTCTAACTAAAGAACAACTGATGGATGAACTTTCAAATATGAAAGTGATCGAAATTGCTGAACTCGTAAAAATGCTGGAAGAGAAGTGGGGCGTTTCTGCTGCCGCTCCTGTTGCAGTCATGGCTGGCGGCGCTGGTGGCGCTCCTGTCGAAGAGAAAACAGCTTTTGACGTTATCCTTAAAGAAGCTGGCGCTAACAAAATCAACGTGATCAAAGAAGTTCGTGCTGTGACTGGTTTGGGACTTGCGGAAGCAAAAGGCCTTGTTGAAGGCGCTCCTAAAACTGTTAAAGAAGGCGCGACTAAAGAAGACGCTGAGAAAATCAAAAAAGCTTTGGAAGCTGCTGGCGCCAAAGTCGAGATCAAATAATCTGACTGTTTTAAGGGAGTCGGTCTTAGGCCGGCTCCCGGTATTCGCACCAACCTAGTGGGGTCCCCGAACTTCCTCCGCACAAAGAGTTCGCATTCGCTCTTGAATGAAAAAACGAGAGAAAATAAATTTTTCCGCAGGTGCGGAAAAGTAGGTCAGTTAACAGGGAACTAGGGAGATAGAATGGGAACAACAACCCCGATCGTAGCATCGAATCTTAGGATTCGAAAATCTTTCGCAAAAAATAAACAAGTGATCGACATTCCAAATTTGATTGAATTGCAAAAAAGCTCATATGAAGCCTTCTTGCAAAAGGATGTTGATTTGGACCGCCGTTTAGAGGCCGGTCTGCAGCAGGTTTTTAAATCTGTATTTCCAATTTCAGATTTCAATAACACCGCTTCACTCGAATTCGTGTCTTACACATTGGAACCAGCCAAGTACGACGTCGACGAATGTCGTCAACGTGGAATGACTTTCGCGGCTCCGATCAAAGTCACACTTCGTCTGATCGTGTTTGATGTGGATGAAGAAACTGAAGCTCGTTCCATCCGCGATGTGAAAGAGCAGGAAGTGTACCTTGGCGAAATCCCTCTGATGACGGCCAACGGTTCTTTCATCATCAATGGCACTGAGCGCGTTGTCGTGTCTCAATTGCATCGTTCTCCGGGCGTGTTTTTTGACCACGATGGTGGCAAAAACAATGCTTCTGGAAAATTAATTTATTCTGCCCGTGTGATTCCATACCGTGGTTCTTGGTTGGATTTTGAATTCGATCAAAAAGATTTGATCCATGTGCGAATCGATCGTCGTCGTAAATTCCCAGTGACCATTTTGCTCAAGGCTTTGGGTTACGGCAACGAACAACTTCTTGAATATTTTTATGACCTTGATGAAGTCAGCGTTAAAGGCAAAAAACTTTATCGTAAACTCGATATCGAGCGTATGTCCGGTCAACGGGCTTTGGTCGACATCATCGATCCTAAATCGGGCGAAGCTTTGGTGAAGGCCGGCCGTCGTATCACTCGCGCTGTGGTCAAAAAGGTTCAAGCTTTGAACCTCACAGAGATCGAAGTGACTCCGGAAGATTTGGAAGGAAAAGTACTGGCAAAACCACTCATTGATGAATCAACGGGTGAGATTTTGACTGATGCCAATCAAGAGTTGGACAAAGCCAGCGTGATGAAGGCTTTGGAAATTGGAATTGATAAATTCCAATTGATCTTCTTCGACGGTCTGACGGTAGGTCCGTTCCTGCGCAATACGTTGCTCGTCGACAAGGTGAATTCTAAAGAAGAAGCTTTGATGAAAATTTATCAACACTTGCGACCTGGTGAACCACCAACCTTGGAAGCCGCGAACACGTTCTTCCATCGCCTGTTCTTCGATCCAGAGACTTACGATTTGTCTGAAGTTGGTCGTATCAAGATCAACCACAAATTCGGTATTTCCTTCGAAGAGTGTCCACCAGAGCACCGTGTTTTGACCAACAAAGACATCCTTTCAACAGTGAAAATGTTGATCGATCTGAAAAACGGTCGTGGTGTGGTCGATGACATCGATCATTTGGGCAATCGCCGTGTTCGTTCCGTCGGTGAGCTTCTAGAGAATCAATACCGCATCGGTCTGGTTCGTATGGAGCGCGCTATCCGCGAGCGTATGAGCTTGCAAGATGTAGAAACCATGATGCCGCATGATTTGGTGAACGCAAAACCAGTCAACGCCGTGGTCAAAGAATTCTTCGGATCTTCTCAGCTGTCTCAGTTCATGGATCAAACAAATCCACTTTCTGAGATCACGCATAAACGTCGATTGTCGGCCCTAGGGCCCGGCGGTTTGACTCGTGACAGAGCGGGCTTCGAGGTTCGTGACGTACATCCGACGCACTACGGACGTATCTGTCCGATCGAAACTCCAGAGGGACCAAACATCGGTTTGATCGCGTCTCTGGCGACTTATGCTCGTATTAATAAACATGGTTTCATCGAAACTCCTTATCGAAAGGTAGAGACTGGCAAAATCGCCGCCGACATCAATTATATGTCTGCGTTGGAAGAGGCTGGCCACGTGATCGCTCCGGCGACTCGCGAAAACTCGGGTCTCAAGGAAATGGTCACGCAAAGCTTGGTTTGCCGCCATGACGGAGAGTACGAAGTCACTGACAAAGAGAAAATCTCTTTGATGGACGTCAGTCCGTCGCAGCTGGTTTCCATCGCCGCGTCTTTGATTCCATTCCTTGAGCATGACGATGCCAATCGCGCCCTCATGGGTTCGAACATGCAACGTCAAGCGGTGCCACTGCTTCGCAGTCGCGCTCCACTAGTTGGAACAGGTGTCGAGCGCTTGGTCGCTCGTGACTCTGGAACTTCAGTGGTAGCAATGAATGATGGTATCGTTGAAGAGGTCGATGCCTCTCGAATCGTGGTTCGTCGTTTGGCCAAAGGCGGAGAGCTCGGCGCTAACGTCGATATCTACAACTTGACCAAATACCAACGCACGAACCAAAACACTTGCTTCAATCAAAAACCGATCGTCAACGTCGGCGAAAAGGTGAAGAAAACAGACATCATCGCCGATGGTCCATCCACTGAACTTGGTGAGCTGGCTCTTGGACAAAACGTGGTGGTCGCCTTCACTCCTTGGCAAGGTTACAACTTCGAGGATTCCATCCTGATCTCTGAACGTATGTTGAAAGACGACGTTTACACTTCCATTCACATCGAAGAGTTCGAGTGCGTGGCTCGTGACACTAAACTTGGAAAAGAAGAGATCACTCGTGATATCGCCAACGTCGGCGAGGAAGCGCTCAAGGATCTAGATTCATCAGGTATCATTCGCATTGGTGCGGATGTCAGACCTGGTACGATCTTGGTGGGTAAAGTGACTCCGAAGGGTGAAACTCAGCTTTCTCCGGAAGAAAAACTTTTGCGCGCGATCTTCGGCGAAAAAGCCGGTGACGTTCGTGACACGTCTTTGCGCGTGCCATCGGGTGTTTACGGAACTGTGATCGATGCTCAAGTTTATTCTCGTGAAGGCTCTGATCGCGACGAGCGATTGGCTGTCATCATCGAGGAAAAACGTCGTAAATTAGAAAAAGATCTGTCGATCGAACAAAACGTTATTCGCAATAACTCGATCGAAAAACTGCGTGATATCTTGGTTGGCAAGAAAACCACTGGCGTTCTTTTGAACGAAGATGGCAGCCAAAAACTTTTGAACAAAGGCCAAGACATCACGATCGCGGATTTGGAAATCATCCCATTTGAACTCTTGCAGTACATTCCTTTGGAGCAAGAGCTAGAATATCAAGTCACCAAAATTTTGGATGGATCGCGCAATCAGCTGGAAGCCGTTAAACTGGTTTTCAATGAGAAAATCGATCGTCTGAAAAAAGGTGATGAGTTACCTCCGGGCGTGATCAAAATGGTCAAAGTTTACGTTGCGATTAAGCGTAAACTGCAAGTCGGTGATAAGTTCGCCGGCCGCCACGGTAATAAGGGTGTGGTTTCAAAAGTCCTTCCAGCGGAAGACATGCCTTATTTGGCAGATGGTACTCCAGTGGATATGGTCTTGAATCCGTTGGGCGTTCCTTCTCGTATGAACATCGGACAAATTCTTGAGGTTCATTTGGGTTGGGCCGCTCACAATTTGGGTAAACAAATTGGTCTGTTGATGGACAATTGGAAAACTGAAACAGCTCGTAAAGAGCTAGAGCACGCTTTTCATGATCCAGAAATTTCCGCAAAAATTCAAAACGCCGACGAAGCTTCGTTGAAACGCTTAGTGAACACGATGAAATATGGTGTGCACGTAGCGACTCCGGTCTTCGATGGTGCGCGCGAATTGGATGTGAAAGACATGTTGAAACGCGCTGAAGTGCCAGAGACCGCTCAAGCCATTCTGTTTGACGGTCGTACTGGTGAAGCCTTCCAAAATCCAGTGACTGTCGGAATCATGTATATGCTGAAACTGCATCACTTGGTGGAAGAAAAGATCCATGCTCGCTCTATTGGTCCTTACTCTCTCGTTTCGCAACAACCTCTGGGTGGTAAAGCTCAGTTCGGTGGTCAGCGCCTAGGAGAGATGGAAGTTTGGGCGATCGAAGCTTACGGAGCCGCTTATTCATTGCAAGAATTCCTCACTGTGAAGTCGGATGACGTTGCGGGAAGAACTCGTATGTATGAAAGCATTGTGAAAGGTGAAAACATCCTTGAACCGGGATTGCCAGAGTCCTTCAACGTTCTAGTGAACGAATTGAAAGCCTTGGCGTTGAATGTTGAACTCATGGAGTCTGACATTCTGACGGATCAAGTGGATGATGAGCCCGGCCACAATGACGGCGACGGTATGATTGGTGCGATGCCTCCGGCAGCAGGTGGTGGTTCGACGGAGCAACCTCATTGAGTTGAGGGTGCCTCGGGCTTTAAGTGCGGGCTTCGGTGATAACGACGGAGGCCTGCAAGTGGTGGTTCAAGTAAAAAACAACTTACAAGGAGTTAGACCTTGAGAGACTTATTAAACTTTTTCGATAAACCCAAAGATCCATTGGCATTTGATGCCGTTCGCGTTTCGTTGGCTTCCCCGGAAATGATCCGCGAGTGGTCTTTTGGTGAAGTAAAGAAACCAGAGACGATCAACTATCGTACTTTCAAACCAGAGCGCGATGGTTTGTTCTGCGCTAAGATTTTCGGTCCTATTAAGGACTACGAATGCTTGTGCGGTAAATACAAACGTATGAAGTATCGCGGCGTGATTTGTGAAAAGTGTGGCGTTGAAGTCACACAATCCAAAGTCCGCCGTGAACGCATGGGTCACATTGAACTGGCGACGCCAACGGCGCACATCTGGTTCTTGCGATCATTGCCCTCGCGCATCGGTAACCTTTTGAATCTTTCTTTGAAAGAAGTAGAAAAGGTTCTGTACTGTGAATCGCATGTGGTCATCGATCCAATGGAAACTGCGTTGGAAGAAGGTCAAGTATTAACAGAGGAAGCGTATCAAGCGGCTCTCAACGAGTACGGCCCTAATTTCAAAGCTGGCATGGGCGGCGAAGCCGTTCGCGATTTGCTGCGAAAAATCGATCCAGAGTATCTTTCGCGAAAACTGCGCATTGATTTGAAAGAAACCAAATCTGATGCCGGTATTAAAAAATTAACTAAGCGTTTGAAAGTCGTTGAGGCTTTCAAAAACTCCATCAACAAATGTGATTGGATGATGTTGGAAGCGCTGCCAGTGTTGCCACCGGATTTGCGTCCGCTGGTACCTTTGGACGGAGGTCGTTTTGCGACTTCAGATCTAAATGATCTCTATCGACGTGTGATCAACCGAAATAATCGCTTGAAACGTCTGCAAGAGCTGAATGCTCCGGACATCATCATCCGCAATGAAAAACGGATGTTGCAAGAGTCCGTGGATGCGTTATTGGACAACGGTCGACGTGGTAAGACCTTCACTGGTCCGAACAAACGTCCGCTGCGTTCCTTGAGCGATATGCTGAAAGGTAAGCAAGGTCGTTTCCGTCAGAATCTGTTGGGAAAACGTGTGGATTACTCGGGCCGTTCGGTCATCGTCGTAGGTCCAAACTTGCGTCTTCACCAATGTGGTCTTCCAAAGAAAATGGCTTTGGAATTGTTCAAACCATTCGTCTACAATAAATTGGAAGAGCAAGGCCTTGCCACGACGATCAAGCAAGCCAAAAAACTAGTCGAGCAAGAAACCGTGGAAGTCTGGGACATCCTGGCTGACGTGGTGAAAGAGCATCCGGTTCTGCTGAATCGTGCTCCAACTCTTCACAGACTTGGTATCCAAGCGTTCGAGCCTGTACTGCATGAAGGTAAAGCCATTCAATTGCATCCGCTGGTTTGTACCGCGTTCAATGCCGATTTCGATGGTGACCAAATGGCCGTGCACGTGCCGCTTTCTGTGGAAGCGCAAGTGGAAGCTCGGGTACTGATGATGTCGACGAACAATATTCTTTCTCCGGCGAATGGAAAACCGATCATCAATCCGTCCCAGGATATCGTCTTGGGTCTGTATTGGCTGACTCGAATTCGTCCTGGTGCTAAAGGCACTGGCCGAATTTTCTCTTCTGTGCAAGAAGCGTCTTATGCTTACGAGCAAGGTCTTGTGGATCTGCAAGCGGCATGTAAAGTTCGCATCAATGCGAAATTGCGTGACACTTCTGTGGGCCGCGCGATTTTGAGCGAAGTGGTGCCTCGCGAAGTTTCTTTTGAAGACTTCAACGTGGTTTTGAACAAGAAGGCGATTGCCAACTTGATCGATAAAACATTCCGCGTGGCAGGCGCTAAAGCGACTTGCATCCTAGCTGACCGAATCATGGAAATGGGATTCAAATTCTCTACTCGTGCGGGTCTTTCGATCTGTATCGATGACATGGTTTCCCCAGAGAACAAACCGAAAATGTTAGGTGATGCTGAAGCTCAGGTTTCTGAGATTCAAGGTCAGTACGATGAAGGTTTGATCACGGATGGTGAGCGCTACAATAAAGTCGTGGATATTTGGGCGCAGACTGGTGACAAAATCGCCAAAGAGATGATGAACAAAATTGAAAAACAAAAATTCGTCATCGATGGCAAAGAGTCCATCGGCCCAAGCTTCAATCCGATCTACGTTATGGCGGATTCCGGAGCCCGGGGTTCTGCGGCTCAGCTCAGACAATTGGGGGCGATGCGGGGTCTGATGGCGAAACCATCGGGCGAGATCATCGAAACTCCGATCACGGCGAATTTCCGAGAAGGTTTGACCGTTCTTCAGTACTTCATCTCCACTCACGGAGCGCGTAAAGGTTTGGCCGATACCGCTCTGAAAACAGCGAACTCAGGATATCTGACTCGTCGTCTGGTGGACGTGGCGCAGGACGTGATCGTGGCAGAGCCCGATTGCGGCACTACGGATGGTTTGGAAATCACTCCGCTCTATGAAGGTGGCGAAATCATTCAGCCACTCAGTGATCGTATCCTGGGTCGCACCGTTTTGGTCGACATCATGGATCCTTACACCAACCAAGTCGTGGTTCGTGCGGGCGAAGAAATCACTGAAGGTAACGTCAACAAGATCGATGAACTGGGAATCGAAAAAGTACAAATCCGTTCAGCCCTCGTTTGTAAAGCCAAACGCGGAGTGTGCGTGAAATGTTACGGTCGTGACCTGGCCCGTGGTAACACGGTGAACTTGGGTGAAGCGGTGGGTATCATTGCGGCTCAATCCATCGGTGAACCTGGAACTCAGCTGACCATGAGGACCTTCCACTTAGGTGGAGCGGCTTCCCGTGCGGTTGAACAATCCGTTCATGCTTCTCGTTACGATGGAACTTTGAGCCTTCGCAATGTCCACCATGTGCCTAACCGCAATGGTAAATACACTGTGATGAATCGAAATGGTGATGCCATCGTTATCGACGAAACCGGTCGTGAGCGTGAACACTTCAAGTTGGTTTACGGTGCGATTTTGAACTTTAAAGACGGCGACAAAATCGCTAAAGGCGCCACTGTTGCTGAGTGGGATCCATATTCCAATCCGATCATTTCTGAAGTGTCTGGAAAAATTGTGTTCCAAGACATCGATGAAGGATCGACCATGTCGGAACAAGTGGATGCGGTGACTGGTTTCGCGACCAAAGTGATCACTGAATCCAAACAGTCGGATGTGAAACCTGCGGTTTGCGTAACTGATGCCAACGGCAATCCGCTCAATCTTCCGGGCCGTGAAATTCCTGCTCGTTATTTGATTCCAGTGGGCGCACAGCTTCTGGTGACTCAAGAGCAAGAAGTTCACTCCGGTGACGTGGTGGCGAAACTCCATCGTGAGGCTTCCAAAACTCGTGACATCACGGGCGGTTTGCCTCGCGTAGCGGAATTGTTCGAAGCACGTAAACCTAAAGAAGCGGCGATCATTTCAGAGATCGACGGTTATGTGACTTTCGGTAAAGACGTTAAAGGTAAACAGCGTGTGATCGTGACCCCAGAAGTGGGCGAACAAAAAGAATACCTCATCCCTAAAGGTAAACACGTTGCGGTTCGGGAAGGTGAGTACGTTAAGGCCGGAGAGGCTTTGATGGACGGACCAACGAACCCACATGATATCTTGGCGGTTCTAGGTGACAAAGCCTTGGCCGGCTACTTGGTGAACGAAATCCAAGAAGTTTATCGTCTGCAAGGTGTGGCGATCAATGACAAGCACATCGAAGTCATCGTTCGTCAGATGCTGCGTAAAGTGGAAATCGACAACGCCGGCAACACGAAATTCCTAGCCGGAGAGCAAGCTGAAAAGATTGCCTTCGAAGTGGAAAACAACCGAGTGATGACCGAAGGCGGACAGCCAGCAACGGCGCGTCCATTACTTCTGGGTATCACGAAAGTTTCGTTGAGCACGGACAGTTGGATTTCTGCGGCCTCTTTCCAAGAGACGACAAAGGTTCTGACAGAAGCGGCCATCAACAGCCGAACAGATTCTTTGCGTGGCTTGAAAGAGAACATCATCATGGGTCGATTGATCCCAGCAGGAACTGGTCTGACCAGTTACAAGCGTTGGAAAGTCGAAGTCGTGGACGAGGAACCTGTTACAGTCACTACTTTGCCAGGCTTCGGCTCGGCAACAGCGACAACAACTCAGCCGTAATATCATTCAGAAATTAAATTCCGCAAAAAGGGTCAAGAGTCATCTTGGCCCTTTTTGTTTTTTGGGGTGAGGTTGACATGGAGGTTGGTCTCAGTGACCATTTTAGATGTGAATATAGTTAAACTACTTTCATTTGTGCTGGCCATTTTTTCGCGAACGGTATTTGCGGAAGATCCCTGTCTAACTTGGTTTCAATCCTCGGGCGTAAAGTCAGACGGCAAGGGATGCCTGATTAGTTGTGATCTTATCCCAAAAGACATGTCGAGCTTTGATTGCTCCGATCGCTGCGATGAGTTCTGTAAGGCAAAAAAATGCCAGCCAAATCCCTACTGGAAAAATAAATTGAAGAACGGTGCTCCAAAGAATTGGAATCTTCCCACTGAACAGCCTGCGAATTGGACAGATTTGGAAATGACGCAAATGATGACCATCCTGAATCAGCTGCCTGACCAGCTCGAGAGTTTTCCACTTGACGGCATATATCGAATGAAAAAGTCGGTGGATATCATTAATCCAGGATCAACGTCTGATGATGGAAAAGAGATCGCTATTTATGACCGGGCTTTTCATAGCCCATTCTGGTCATTGAGCAGTGTTGTAACCCATGAGCTTGGACATATGGTATTCCAGAGTATGGGCGCGGCCGAAAAACAAAAGTATATCGATGTTTTGGGCTGGAATAAAAAAGGAGCTATAAGGCCTGGTGAGTTTGTGAGTTCGACGGCAAAAGATGACGTCAATGAAGACTTTGCTGAGAATTTTAGTTTCTTTCTATTAAATAGAGATATTTTGAAATCAAAAGTTCCCAAAGCCTACGGCTGGCTTGTTCAAAAATTTACTGCGAATTTTAAACTTAAGGATGGGTGCAAAAATGAAAATAATTAAGATTTTATTCTTAATATGCTGGGCTGTACTAGTTGAGTCCTGTGGTTCTATGCCATCGTCTATGAGCAGTGGCGCCGATGTGAATCATTTAGATCAAGTACATCTTGGGCAATCAGAGTCTGACGTGCGAAAAATTGTGGGAGATCCTACTGAAGTGAGGACTGGGGGAGATTCAAAGGATTGGTTTTATCACAATCATGACGAGAATCGTTTTCGGAATGCCACGGTTTCATTTGATTTGAACACTGGTTTAGTTGTTGAACTTGAGCTAGTTCCAAGGGCTGACGGCCCAGAAGCTAAACTGGATTACTTGTTGAAGCACCTGTTTCCAGACTCCGATTACGTGACTGTGCCTCTAAGTCGATGTGGTCACTACTTTCGGCCGACAACTTTTTATATTAGTCCGCCCAAGGGTATCGTCTTAGAATCTGATGATCAAACAAGCTCTATTGTGAGCTATTCGTGGAACACAGTTAAATATGCCACGGATCTTGTAGGCAAAATAAAAAATTGCGAGCACTAGTCAGTCGTCCAATTTATTTTCCCACTTTCCCAGGGCCTGCGAAGCGCTGCGCCATCCAAATCTCCTCATGTAATACTGAAACCTAGCAAGGCATTGGCCAGCTTGGAAGAATGCCCTATTTGCTCCTCTCCGTCAGTAGCGTCCGATCACCGGATGCCGATTGCCTAAGGGCCATCACTATGATGAATTTATAGAACATTCTTTTCAACGGAGTCCAAACACATGATCACACTTTATCAATTCCCCAGAGCTAAAAATTTCCCCAACCTAAGCCCATTCTGCTGCAAGCTAGAAACTTTCCTGCGGGCATCAAAAATCGATTACAAAACCGAGAGCACCAGGAATTTCAAACGCAATCCAAAGGGTTCCATTCCTTACCTAGGTTACAAAAATGAAATCATTGGTGACTCGACTCTGGCGGTGAACCAATTGAACAAAGACTTCTCCAATCCTTTGGATGGGCACCTCTCGGCTGAACAAAAAGCACAAGGTGTGGCGATACAGACGATGATGGAAGATCACCTGGCGCAATGTTTGTCCTATTTTCGCTGGGTGGATGCCGAAGTCTGGCCCAATTTCCGCAATATTATTTTCAAAGGATTGCCCGCACCGGTGATGGCCATCGTGCCAGGGATGCTGCACCGAAGAGCCGCAAAAAGACTGAAGATCCGCGGAATGGGAATGCACACTCGCCAGGAGATTCTAGATTTCGCCGCAAAGGACATCGAAGCTGTGTCTGTTCTTCTGGGCAGCAAGAAATTCCTCTTCGGCGACCGCGTGAGCAGCTTTGATTGCGTCGTCTTTGGAGTCATCGGAAATATTCTGAAAGAACCGATGGCGTCGCCACTCACTGAGTTGGCACGGAAATATCCAAATTTGCAGGCTCACACGCAGTTGATGCTATCGACGTACTATCCAGAGTTGAATCAGTAAGAAAAATATTCATTAGCTCAGCTTATTCAGGCGGCAGATCATCGGACGAGGTTCTCGAACGATCGGCGATTTTTTACATATTGACGAGGGAAGAAGCTCGCCAATAGATTGCGCCATCATATAACCGGCGGGGCAAGACCATGTACAAAATGTTTTACATAATACTATTATTTTCCACTTCTGTTTTCGCAGCAGACAAATACATAGGCGTTCAAGGGCCAGTACCTCTGGATCACAACGGAGTTCTTCACCTAGAACAATCCATCAACAGCGGAAATTGCACGGGTTTGTTTTGTGACAGCTGCAAGGATTCACAAGAAATCTGCAGTCATCACGAGACCCATTCCGCGGACCTGCTCACCTTCACAGTGGTGGTGCCGCCGAAGCACGCAAGCCTAAGCTCTGGCAGCTTATATGTCGGTGGCCCGGATGGTTCCTGGCTGAAAGTGCCGGCCGCCACGGTGGGAGCCACAACCGCGAAAATTCAGATTCCTATGAGTCAACTCTGTGAACAATCCAATGATTCCACCTGCCGGGAGAGTTTCACTGGCATTGTGGCCATCGGTTGGGAGCCCAATCCATCCATCGGCGCACCGACGGAAGAGCTCGACATCGATTTTTCATACCGCTATATCAACCACTAACTACTTAAACGGAATCAA
>JABDFK010000010.1:45680-53998 GCA_013286585.1 Deltaproteobacteria bacterium | reverse complement strand
ACCTGGAGGTCCTCAAATGCGATTCATTGTTGCTACCCTTGCTCTGCTAGTTCTCAACGCCTGTGGCAATGGAGCCAGTATTCCTGCCATCTACGACACCTCGTCCTCTGCCGTGATTGGTGCTGCTGTCGCCGGCCTGGCTAGCTCCTCTGACATCGGAGGCTCTGTGGTGAGTCTAAATCAGCCAGCTGCATCAGAAAAATCTGTGCATTTAATGGCGGAACATCTGGTCGATATTTTATTAGAGCCAAAAATTTACGCATCCACCTGCGCCACCTCTGCGGCGGTATTGGGAGCTGGATGCACCGGCGCAGTTATGACTCTCGCGATGAGTGGTTGCAGTGGCCTTGTGGGAACTTGGAATGGAACTTACACACTTACTTTCAATTCCGCAGCAGCCTGCACCAACGCCACCGGCAGCGGACTTATCAACATGGGAGCTGGAAATTCAGTGACGATCACCACCACCAACGCATCGTTGTCGGCCAACAGTTTGACGGTGTCGATGAGTTCGGCCTCGAGCGGATTTTCGGTGGCTGAGGGCGGCGGCATCCAAATCACTTGCGGTGGTGGCGGTTGTGCCAGTTCGCGAACAGTGAATATTTTGGGAGTGAGTCGGATTCTCTCTGGCAACGGAACCACTCTTTTCAATCACACTCTTAGCACACCGATCGCGTTCACAATCACAGGAACAGGTGCCGCGAAGCAAGTCACCGCAGGACAGCTGATGTTGCAACACAATTTGGCCCACTTCATCGCCACTTCCAGCATCAATCAGTCCCTCACTTTTTCCGGCAACTGCTGCGTGCCCACGGGTGGGTCCATGACCACCACCTTCAGCGCCGGAAAATCAGGCTCTGAAACGGTCACTTTCAATCCGTCCTGCGGCTCGGCCACGGTGGGTAGCAGTTCCGTGACGTTGAACTATTGCATGTAGTTCTTGCCTAACGCGAGGTCGGGACGGATGATTATGGTATGAGAAGAAAGCCTTGGTCGTTGATCATTCTAACTTTAGGACATCTTTTCGCTCCTATCGGAAATCAGTTTTTCAATGCGCTTTGGTCGCCGATGCCGATGTCTTTTTATCTTCGCATTGCCTTTCAACCGGCCAACATTCAAAAAAATTGGGCCGAATGGGTTTTTCCGGTCATTGCCGCTGCAGCCATTTATATCTGTAAACGCTGGAGCTTTTTTATTTACGTGACCGCCATGGGCTCGCTGTTTATTTCGAGCTACTTGGGATTTCATGATCGCACTGGCCAGGGCATTGGCTTTGAACTTTTTTTGGCGTACACATTTAACATTTTGCTAGTTTGGTACTTCTTGATTCCTGCCGTTCGCGAAATCTATTTTAACCCCCGCTTGCGCTGGTGGGAAGCCGATGACCGATATCGCGCCGATCTGCCGGTGACCTTCAAATCACAAAATGAAATTCAAGCCGGCGAGATCGGTAATATTTCTATCGGTGGACTGTTCTTGAAATCTAAATATTTACCGAACGATGCAGAGCAGATCCCCTTAGATTTTGAGTTCAAGGGTACGAAGTACCATTTCACTGGCGAGGTCATTCGCCATGGCAACCAAGATGCCATTGGATTCGGATTGCGCTTTCAACACAACCCGGGCTCTATTCGCCTAGCAAAACATTTGGTCAAAATTCTTGATTCCGAGGGAAGGCTCTTGGCTAGCCGTCTTCCGGGAAAAGAAGACGGTTTTGCATTTTGGCTGAAGCGCCTGCTCACCACTGGAAAAGGTCTTACTCCTGAGAAGGGCCCAAGAACAAAGTAGTCGGCGATTTCTTGGGCTTACGGGATTTTTTGGGCGTGGAGAATTCGTGGATGATCTCGCGAATCCAGGGTTCATAGGCCATCACAGATGTATGAATGGAAGCCTCATTGCATTCCTGATTGAGGACAGAGCTAGCCACTCCCCACTGGACGAAATTATTTTTTATCACAGCAAATCCGGGGCCGCCAGAATCACCAAAACAAACGCTGGTCTCTTTTCCGTCCGTCAGAATTTCTGTGGGCGACTGTTGGCCTGTGACAGTGCTCTTGGTCGTGCGCAAAACACCTGAGCCAGTTCGCTCTAGTCCGTCGGTCACACCATAGCCGACGAAAATCACACTGTCTCCGGTGGTCACTTTGTAAGTTTTGGGAACCAGTCTAACGGAAGTAAAGCCCTCGGGTAAGCCACCAGAAAACTGAATGATCGCCAGGTCACCCTGTTTTTCTGTGTTCGGATTTTTCCAAAAGGGATTTTGAAACACACCCCTGGCCACGCGAATTTGTTCGGCTGAGGCTTCCTTCACTTTGGTAGCAAACACGATGCGAACCTGAGTGGGATTGCCATCCACGCAGTGAGCCGCCGTTAAAATCAAATTTTCTGAAAGAATGGATCCCGTGCAAAGTGCCTGTCCCTCTGTCTTTTCGGCCACCACTGCGACCACCACCTTGCTGAGGTCACTACTGGCTTTCACGGCCTTGCCGTGAGTGATGGACTCTCGCTGGTCGCCTCCGTCCAAGCCATCGCTGGGCGTGGGGCCGCAGGCGGTTATCCCTAGACCGACGATTCCGAAAATAAGGACTGCTAAACACGAGAATCTATTCTTGATCATTTGTTTCATTGGGTTTCCTCCGATGTTCTGGGAGGAATGCAAGCTCGTCGCCTAGCTCAAAATCAAAGTCTGCTGTCAGCGCAAGATCCGGTGTCCGAAATCCGGGCGCTCTAGCGGCGCTGACGAAGCGCCTGATCCAGAGCATAGGCGCTGGAAATACTGGCGGTGTTCAAAAATGTCGAATTCGTCACGCGTGAATGACGTAAATCCAAATGATACTCGTTCAGCGACCCACGGATCATCAGGCCCAAAACCAGAAGCAGAGCCACCCAGCGAAAAAAATTGAACGACGGTGGCCAGACCAAGTCCAAGCGAAAAATCATCCTCAGAAAAAACCACAAAAACAGGAGATGAACATTCATATTCATCAGCCCAAAAAAATCGAACGGAGCGACAGAGACAAATTCTCCCCATGAATGTCCGCTGTTAAAACGATCGGCGAAAATATGGGTCCACTCCACATCGAAAAACGAAACGACAAATAGTATGGCCATCTCTACAGCCAGGATGAGTTTGGTTAGGAAGTTAATGACGCCAAGGCGTAGCAGAATCAGATAGCTCAGTGGGAACCACAGCAGCGCGAAAACACTGAGGGCATACCCGGCCACCATCAGGTCAAAACGCAGACCGGTGAGCAAGCTCACGCCCACATCGTTCCATGGTAGATTTTTCCAATGATCCGAAAAGAAAAATAAAAATGCAACTCTTTGGAAGGAAAGTGCACCCAGAAACAAAAAGACAGTTCTTAATAAATTTCGAGTCAACGGTTCACCTACAGTTCTTAAGCGTAGCAAAAGATGCGCCTAAGAGAAGCCCAATTCCAATGTCAGGACCTAGGTAACAACTGCTAATGAGGAATCACTGCTGGATCAATCCAAGGTAGCCATGTGGATTTCCAAGCCAATACCATTGGATCATCTTTCGGAGCAGGCGCTCCGAACTGTGCTGCGATCTCTTGGTCGAAATTAGAGCTCGCAATGTAGGTGCCCCAAAGAAACGTGAGTGGGTGCTTCGTGACCGCGACCTCTCCGCTAGCTATCACAGTTTGGTTTTCAGAAGAAAATTCAGCCTCAACATGACCTTCTGGCAATGGAAAGCGATGACTTTCTATCCCAGAGCTGATTTTCTGCGAGAGATTGCCCACCTTGAGTTCTCCGGGTTGCAAGCTCAGTGTCACCACATCCAGAGTATCATCTAACGGCAACCATGTTTTGATGCCCGCAGCTGGAGCCAAAAACCTTCGATAAAACAATATGACCTGTGGTTTTTCTGGGAATGCGTACTGTCCCGTTTTAAACCAAGCCGATTCCGCCTTTAAAATATCAGATAGACCATAACCATGGGTGATCGACGGATCCCAATTGCTCTGCTCGGAATAATCATTCCAGGTGTTGACGGTGATCCACTGAGCTCCGGCATCTTGCGCCAATGTCCAAGTGCCTAATGCCATGTCCGCGCCGCTCATCAGAATTCTTCCGTGGCTGGCGAAGTATCCCCACCACACGGGTGCCATAAAAATCTTATGTCGTGAATTACAAATAGAACCCATGATTGGATACAGCCATCGAGCTTGATCCAAAGTGTCCGTCCCGCCCCAAACACTGAGTCCATCAAATGCATCCGCCCAGCTCGAAAGAATGGTGCGAATGGTGGCTTCCGAAAATCCCCATTGGCGCCACTGCCAAGCATTGGGCAGATCGGTGATGAACACCGGGTTTACGTTGAGATTCCTCCACAGCGTTTGCCAGCTTTTGATCACTTCCAGCTGTTGTTCGATGAACGCAAAGTCGTTCGGTGATGATCCTGCTGCCGGCGGCGAGTAGGGATCCAGGGCAGAGGCCCTATAGCTGAAAAAGACCGGACGATCACCCACGCGCATCAGCACTGGGCTGTTCTGGTGTTTTTGTAAAAACTCTTGAATGCTATTCTGTCGAATCGATGGCTCCCCGCCGTGGCCGGCCTCATCAAGAGCTACTGCCAGCCGAAAAGTTGGAAACTCGGCCTCTGCAACGGAAAAGAAAGCATCGATGGTTGGCAGATAAACCTGGTGGCCTTGATTCATTCCTCCGCCATAGTCGAAGCTAAAGCCATCCACGCCAACACTCATGGCGGTGCGAATTTCGTAGCGAATAAAATCTTCTAAGGTGGATCCCCACGGGGTGGCACCAGGGAAAAAACTTTGTGCATAGAGTGGGGCGTCTCCCACACCTTTGCTTTTTCCGGAGTTTGCATCCAAAATTCTAGCTGGATAATCGACGCCACCGGTAAAGCCCGGCATATAGTGTGCAAAAACCATTCGCTGAAGAGGTTTTGAAGCCGAACTGGTGGCAGCGGCAACTTCGCGTGAGCCCACAGCAGATGAGCTGTAGAAGCCGGTGCTGCCACAGTTCTGGAACGCAATAGTGATGCCGCTCAACGCGATCAATATGAGTAAGTAACGGATGCTAAAGCCTCCGATCACTTATCGGCATTTAGTGGATTGTCTTGAGACTAAAGTATAGTTAGTTTCGTCTCAAAATGAGATTTTCAGCGACTCACGGTCACGACAGGAGAATCAGCGGAACTCCCTATTTGGTTGTAAGCTCTCACCTTAAAATAATAGGTGTGCCCTGTCGATAACCCGCTCACTGTTGCTGCGTTCACACCATTCGTCACTGACAGAACTTGCGCAAAACTGACGCCGTCGGTGGATTGCTCAACGTAAAAACCCTGTTGCTCTCCTAGGTCGGCATTCCATGTGATCTGCGCCTGAGTGGGATCGGATAAAATTCCAGAGCTTGGTGATCCGGCCTTCGACGAAATGTTATCACAACCCATGGTCATCAATAAAATCGCGGTCCAGCTTGCTATTTTTTTCATCTTTCACTCCTAATTAATGTGCTTGTACATTGGTCGGTGCTCTCGGCAGCATCGCTTGGGGTGCGGCTGATGCGACAGACGATTGTGTGTTAATTCCTACGGAATTTTCGGCGACCACGTAATAATAGTAGATGGTACCGTTCACTAAGTTGACATCTTCGTAAACGGCCTTTGTCGCACCGGCTGTGACAAGGACAAAGGGACCGCCACTGGAGGTGCCTCTAAAAACCGAATACGAGAGCGCTCCGGCGCTGGCGGGCCAACTTAGGCTTAGTACCTGATTGTGAGGTGTGATCGCAATGCTGAATAAAGTTGCCGGTGGTGTCGCGACCCCACTCAATGCGGAGGCAAGGTCCGCTCCCTTCATCGACCCTAGGCCCGTCGACAAATCATATCCACTCACCGCAGGATAGTAGCCGTTGCTACTATTGTCTTTGATGTCGTGGAAAATTGAACTGTAAACGCTGCTGACGCCCGCCTGATAGAGCGCAGGATTTGGAAAACCCAGTACACTTTTTCCCGCACTCACTCGCTGTTGATTCACCAGTGCATTGAATGCTGCCCAAATTGGTGCCGCACAGCTGGTGCCTCCGTAAATATTCCAACCGCCACTGACGTAGATGGCATAACCTGTCCCTGGATCAGCGTCGGCGCTGATGTCGGGAACCATGCGCATCGATGCGGAACCCTTATTCGCCGCAGTCGATGATCCGGCCTGCCAAGTGGGTGTCTTCCAGAAACTGCTGACGCCGCCGCCGCTTCCACTCCAAGCCTTCTCACTTCCGTAAGAGCCATCCGAGTTCAAGGTGAGTGTCGTGCCACCGGTCGCCACCACATACGGTTGCGAAGCTGGATCCAGCACTGCAAGCTTAGTCCCGTCCAAATAGGCGCCGGAGTCGCCCGAGGCTGCGTAAACAGACTGACCCTGCGCTGCCATCTGCATGAAGATCGCATTTTCTGAATTGAACAGTGCCGGGGTCAGCTCTGTTTCCGAAGCTCCCCAACTGGTGCTCACCTGCTGGGCCAAATTGTCATTGGCGATTTTTTGAAAGACATCGATGAAGCCCTGATCACTGTTTGGCCCTTCGTACACCAATATTTTTTTCGCTTTCGGAGCCACTGCGATCATCAACTCGATGTCCAGAGTCACTTCATCGATACCGACGCCGGCGGAACCGTTGAATTGATCCACGAGGATGTTCTGCAGCGGCGGCGGATTGGAAATTTTGAAATAGCTATTATAGTAATCAATGTCTGAAGCCACGTAGCCGTCCAGCTCAAAAAGGGCCAACGTCTGCCCCGAGCCATCCATCGTAGCAGGGTTTAAACCATACGCCTTTTGAATATCTGCTGGAGCCAACCCCCCATTAGGGCCTTTCCCACTATTAAGAGAAGAGATTTCATTTTTAACGTAGTGAGGTTTACGAACCTGAAAGTTATTGAGTCCCGAAATGCCGGAAATTTTCGCCGCCACTTTCGACTCCACCAGCGGATCTGCATTCGGCGCAAACACTTCACCCTGGCCTTCGCTAGCATATTGATGAAGCTCAAGACCCAAAGCATTCTCAATTTGCTCGGCAGAGCCCGCCACATGAATCATCGTGGGCGAGCGATCGGTCACCTGAAATCCCAAATTCGAAAAGTAACTAGAAACTTCGTCAACATCCCGCTGGCTGGCCGCAAATCGTTCCGTGAATTGTTGCGGAGTCAAAAAGTGTCCATACTCGGAATCACTGGGATCCTGCTGCCTAGAAATAAATTTCATCAGGCCGACTGGATCGCGCAAGTTCAAGGAAATACCCAGTGACACGCGTCGGCTCGCCAAGAGTCGACCGATGTGTCGTGCCTTCGCGATGCTGGCTTTAGGAACGTGACTCCGTAACCGAACCATCGCCACATCAGAGGTCGTTCCGACGGAGTCCAAGAAGTTAATAAGAAAAAGAAGCGTACCAATAGAGAAATATAAAATTGGTTTTCTAGTGATCATTGATGAATCTCCTTTATGGACCAAAGTCTGGTGGGTGCCCAAGTTCAGGCTCGTCGCGGAGAATAGACGGCGTGAAAAAACTTTATGGTTAAAAAATAAGTGTTAAAAAAAATGACTGGGCGCTCTTATTTTTTGGAAATAAAGCTGTTGCCTTTAATATAAAAACGCAGAGGCCAATGAGCGGCCTCCGCCGCGTAAGCCACACCAATACGGCTTCTTACAGTTACGCTCGAGCGAGGAACCACCGCGGCATCCTCAATAAAAATTTCATCACCAGCTAAGTCTTTTCCGTCCAGCGTGCGTTGGATGTGCAATGCTTCGCAAAGTTTAGCGGGTCCCGTGGTCAGATTTTTCAGTTCCTTGGATTGACGGAATTTCTGCATCAGCGGAATTCCCTCGAGTGGTTGCAGCGCGCGAATCAGAACAGCTTCGGGATGCCCCGCCGTGCGCGTGACCACGTTGAAACAAAAGTGCAAACCATAAATCATATAAACGTAGGCATGCCCACCGGGCAAGTACATCGACTGCACTCGATTTGTCTTGCGCCCACCAAAGCTATGCGCAGCAGGATCCACGATTCCCAGATAAGCTTCGGTCTCTGTGATCAAACCAGAAACACGCTGGCCCCGGTAAACGCGCACAAGCGTCTTCCCCAGCAATTGCCGGGCAACAAATTCGGTCTTACGGCGATAAAATGACTGGGGAAGTTTCATAGGACCTATCACATATCATAAAGCTCATCCAAATAGCTACGCACGTCACTTCTTCCCCCTATTCAAATGCGAGTTCGGAGCGCAGAGCCCAACAAAAGCAACATGCTCGAAAGCACAAAACCAAGCGAAGTTGCTGAAAGCA
>JABDFK010000010.1:0-45580 GCA_013286585.1 Deltaproteobacteria bacterium | reverse complement strand
ACTTCTTCCCCCTATTCAAATGCGAGTTCGGAGCGCAGAGCCCAACAAAAGCAACATGCTCGAAAGCACAAAACCAAGCGAAGTTGCTGAAAGCAACCAGCGCCAAGGGCCGAGCACCGTTTTCGCCTGAAAGGCGAACCTATGGTTCGACGAGTATTTGAATAGGGGGAAGAAGTGTCTTAGGGTTTCAACGGAGGGCAAGGACATTGCCGAGGGACAAATATAGCTTCCCTACAGATCACCCATTCTGAGATAGCAATGGTTTGACCGTCCTTCTCTATGCTGCCAGTGGCCAGTACAGAATAGATTTCAGCACCATAGCCATCGTTGTCCACAAGGACCGTTTTTTGCGAATCAAAAGATATTGAGTATTTGCCGTTACTCCGTCCAGATATGTCCGATCCGACCGACACGTCATTATAAGTCAGGCCGCTTCCGGCCCAATACGCGCCGCCATTGCTGCTAAACGAGCGGTAACTGAAGCTGTGATCTGCATTCGAACAGTCCATGTTACGGGCGAAAGCATTTGCGGATGTTAAGCCCAGTAAAATTGCGATGATCATTTTCATAAAGCCTCCTTGCTGACAGTGCATTCATAGACATTTTTTCCACCGGGGCCGTCGGCGGGAGTTGGGCCGGGGCTCGGGACAAAAGTGCGCGTGATAATCAGTTTACCAACAGGCCATACGATAAATCTCGGGGGAAGTGGTCGGCTAACAAAACTGATCGTATAGACCTCATGATCTACAATCCATTCATGAGAAGAGGCTCTGGCTTGGCCAAGCTGGCTCAGCTCTGCCAGCTGCTGCGGACACTCTGCCACTGCGTCGACTATGATGGCGGTTTCATTCTGGCAAATTTGATGAGTACTGGGCATTGGTGGAGGCGGAGTGGGCCGGCCCCCGCGACCTTCAGACCCGGCAAGAACTTGCGATGACAGCATCAGAGTGACAGTCATGCCACAGATACGGTTTAAGATGGATGGATTCATGTGTACTCCTAGTTATTCCTCATCCCTTTGGAGATGGGGTAAAGTTGTATTCCTAAATTATAAACTCTGGTTTGATTTCCATTTTCTAAATACTTGCAAAGATCACGGCGGAATTTCGTGATCAGTTTTTTTGCCTGAGGAATTTTAGACTCATCAATAGTCATGGTCATGGACGAGATGTCTTTCTCGTCACCTGAAACCGTGTCGATGGCGTCCAGGGCTTTTTGTAAAATATGTTTTTGCAATTTTTTATGGGCGGAACTTGTCAATACGTCGTCACCGTTGGTGACAAAGTTTTGAGTCTTTACCAGAGTGCCATTTTTTTCTTGGACCAACTCCAGACGAAGTAGCCGTTCCACTGCTTGTCGGGCCTCGGTGACTGAAATTCCAAGTTGATGTGCGATCCATGGATACTCGAAAGTGAAATCTTGCGCCGAGGTCAGCTCTAGGATGGCAAAGTGATACCAGTCCGATAAAAGCTTAAATGAGTCCAAGGCAATCACTTGGTAATTTGGCTGCTCCGAAGTGTCTAAATCGCCGAAGGATTTTCCCTTGTCCAAAGAAGACAAGATGATCTTTTTCTCTTTCGGACTGACCTCCAGCTGCGCCAGCAAATTGGTGGCAAATTTCGCCGAAGGCACGCGTTTGCCAGAAAGCAGATGAGAAACCGTGGCCGGCGAAATATCGAGATACTTAGAGAACGCGCGCAGAGAGTAGCTCTGGTTCTTTTGACGGCGACGAAGGTACTCTCGCTGAAACCAGCTCAGAAAATCTGTCACTGGTTGCTCTGTATTGTGGGTTAGCACAGCCTTTTGCATCGATGAATACATAGACTAGATTTCCTTCATAGCCCAGAAAATTTGCTACAAAGTGTAGCATTTTCCATGCTACAGGTCAGTCCTTCCTGTCTGGAGAGGCCGATCAAGTGTCGATATGACTCCATAACCATGGCCTCTTCTTTGCATCGATGAGCGCAGAGGAGAATAGAGTGATGAAATATCTTTTAGTTATCTTAAGTTTGGCTTCGGGAACAAAGGCTTTCGCATGTGCACCACCACCCAATAAGACTTATGTTCAACCAAGCGAGTATAGAGCTGTTTTAGAATCACCTGACGTTATGACTGAGCTGCGTAAATCTGGTGGTCAGGACATTGCGGCCGTCCGATATATTTCCGGGCAATACGAGGTTGATGCCACCAATGGCTGCTTTGTGAGAGCTCGGGTTAACTACGCAGTCCCAACTTTTAATGGAACGTGTCCCCAGATTGCTGGCATTGAAATCTTAGCATCAGGCTGCCTTTGACTTGAGCCAAAGCAGTACAATAAAATGACTCATGGTCATCAATCATCTGATCGTGGGCTCTGGAGATGTGGACGCATCCACAAATTTTTACTGTGAGCTCTTGGGGTTTAGAAAAACCTCTGACGATCCAGGTGCCGCCGGCGGTCAGGTGCTCGAACATGACCGTAGCGAATTGCTGATCATTCCATTTCCTGCCGAAAAGATGCCCAATCCCGCTCACTTCGCTTTTGAGGTGGACGACCTTGACAGGTTCAATGACCTTCTTGCTCATGCAGAAAAAATGGGCTTGTCACCACGCTCAATGCCGCCAAGGAATTCCCCTCTTGGCCCTTCAGAGTTTTTAAGAGGACAAAACAAGTACCGCATTTTTTATGTCTTTGATCCATCCGGAGTAAACCTGGAAATCATGGTAAAAATTGAGTTGAACCATGGACAGGGAAGGTCAGCATTGAATAAGATAGGCCCCATGACCATTCATGAAGCCGCATCCAAAGGTTATCAAACCGCCGGGGACTCTTACGACAAAGGACGACCTGAATATCCGGCAGAGGCCATTCGCTTTTTAACTGAGGAACTTGGGATTGCACCGGGAAAGTCCCTCCTTGATTTGGGAGCAGGCACTGGAAAATTCACTCAACTAATTGTTTCTTCCGGCGCAGAAATTCTTGCCATAGAACCTGTCGAGGGCATGAGAAAAAAATTTTCTGAACTGCTTCCACAAATAAAGATTATAGAGGGCTCTGCGGAAAAAATTCCTCGGCCCGATCATTCCGTTGACGCTGTCGTTGTTGCCCAGGCATTTCATTGGTTTGACGGAGAGAAAGCCCTTCCCGAACTTTATCGAGTTCTTAAGACCGCCGGGAAACTTGGGCTAATTTGGAACGCCAGGGACGAATCTGTCGATTGGGTTTCCAAGCTGACTGATATCATTGACCCCCATGAAAAGGGTGCTCCTAGGTACAAGTACGGTGTTTGGAAAAAAGCTTTCAAAAAAACCAGTCTTTTCTCATCCCTAAGCGAAAAAAACTTTAAATATGTTCAAAAGGGCTCTCCGGACATGATTGTGGATCGAGTGGCGTCGATCAGCTTCATCTCGGCTCTTCCTCCAAAAACAAAAGCCAAAGTATTGAACGAGGTAAGGGAACTACTAGCAAATCATGCCATGACAAAAAATCGGCGGGAGATCGAGCTTCCCTATCGAACTGATGTGTTCGTTTGTACCAGGCAATAAACCTGGAATCTCCGGCCTAAGAAAATAGAGATACTTTCGAACCGGCTGAACTAAAAGTCAGCGCATTTATGGTTAGCCCGCGACTTGGATTCATTTGGTTTCCGACCGTTTTCCGCTCACGGGTCTCGCAAACCACAAAACCGAAGACGACTTCTTCCCCCTATTCAAATGCGAGTTCGGAGCGCAGAGCCCAACAAAAGCAACATGCTCGAAAGCACAAAACCAAGCGAAGTTGCTGAAAGCAACCAGCGGTCGTGGGCCGAGCACCGTATGTCTGAGTATTTGAATAGGGGGAAGAAGTTGGCGGAGCGAGTGAGATTCGAACTCACGAGACCCTTGCGAGTCTTCCAGTTTTCAAGACTGGTGTATTCAACCGCTCTACCATCGCTCCGTCGACGGTTTTATGGTTTTGCGGGGGCCGAGGCAATGACTTTTACTGATTTTGCAGCGCGACGCTCAGTGTCCGTCTAGCCACGAATTTCAGTCGCGCCACCCATGTATTTTCGCAAAACTGACGGAATCTCGATGGAGCCATCCTCACGCTGGTAGTTTTCAAGCACAGCAATGAGGGTGCGGCCCACAGCTAAACCGCTGCCATTCAGCGTGTGAACGAACTGTGGTTTTCCAGTGGCCGATTTGAAGCGAATGTTCGCCCGACGAGCCTGAAAGTCCTCGAAGTTCGAGCAAGAGCTAATCTCTCTGTACTCACCAGCGCCAGGAAGCCAAACCTCTAGATCATAGCATTTGGCAGAGCCAAAGCCGATATCGCCTCCGCACAGAAGCATGCGCTTGTAAGCAAGGCCAAGCTCGCTCAAGCACTTTTCTGCATGGCCAGTGAGGGCCTCGTGCAACTCGTAAGACTGGCTGGGATGAGCGAACACCATGAGCTCCACCTTGTGAAACTGATGTTGGCGGATCAGGCCGCGGGTGTCGCGTCCGGCAGCGCCGGCTTCGGAACGAAAACTTGGAGAAAAAGCGCAAAACTTTTTCGGCAGGTCCTCTTCCTTCAAAGTTTCTTCGCGGTAATAGTTGGTCACCGGAATCTCTGCCGTAGAAATTAAATAATAATCGGTGTCACTTAGGTGAAAAACGTCATCGACGAATTTCGGAAACTGTCCTGTACCGAAATAGCTGGCAGAGTTCACGATGTATGGGGGGATCATCTCCGTGTAGCCGTGCTGCTCAGAGTGAATGTCCATGAAAAACTGAATCAGCGCACGTTCCAGTCGGGCGCCAGCACCTTTCAAGAATGTGAATCGGGCTCCGGTGACTTTTCCGGCGCGTTCGAAATCAAGAATTCCCAATTTTTCTCCCAGGGCAATGTGGTCCATCGCCTTGAAAGAAAATTTCTTCGCTTCTCCGACTTTCTTCACTTCTACGTTTTGTGCGGAAGACTCGCCCTTCGGAACATCAGCATGCAGTTTGTTCGGAAAGGTCGCCATAATGGCGTGCACTTTTTCGTCCATCTCTTTAGTGCGAAGTTCCAAGGACTTGAAAGTTTCACCCAAAGCCGATGCTTCGGCCATGATCGCTGTTGCATCCTTACCCTCTCGCTTCATCTGTCCTACGGTTTGCGCCAATTTATTGTGTTGCGCGCGAACGGTTTCAGATTCGGTGATGGCTTTTTTTCTCAAAGTATTGAGTTCCATGACCTCTTCCAGAGGCTTCAAGTCTGCGCCGCGTTTGATAAGGCTTGCTTTGTATTCGTCGTAATAAGAAGGACCGGTCTCGGCCTTTCTTTCTAGCATCTTAATGTCGATCATGATTTCTACCTCAAATTATGGCGCGATAAGAACGTACATTCGCAGCAGAAGTGCCACAAGCACACAGATCAAGTCAAATATTAGGACGGATCCCAGGGACCAACCCGACATGATTTTCCCCAAGCCAAAGCCCGCCACCAACAGAACTAAAACGAAAGAGAGCGTGCCGTAGGTCACCAGCTCTTGCCCCACCATCGCTAAGGTCAGTGCAACGAAAAATGCCGTGATGGCTTTCAGAATCCAGACGAAAACGGAGGAAGAAGCGTTTTTAGCTCCGCTTTGGACGGAGTTCACCAGTTGTCCCACTTTGTCCGATATTCCCATGCATCACTTCCTTCCCTCAATGAACTCTAACGTAAAATTGCCTTATCGGCCACCGCACAGACGACTTATTTTGTCTTCGATGTCCTTTTTGTCCGGGGCGTTGGGCGCTAGCGAAGAAAAATTCTGGTACGCCTGGCAGGCCTCCTGCTTTTCGCCCTTTTTTTCGAAGATCGCGCCCTGTAATTTATAAATATCGGCAAATCCATTTTCCTGATCTTTAGCAATGGCCAACATATTTTCTGCCACCTCCAAATTGCCCGCCCAAATCATACACTGCGCCATTTTCACATAGTTGTCGGCACCCTTGGGTCGCAGGCGAACGGCGTTTTGATACTCGGTGCCGCACTTGCTGAACTCGTGTGATTCTTTATACACGTCCCCGGCTAGAATATAGGCATCGGCCAGGCTTGGATTATTTTTCTTTTCTTGGTTTGCAGCACCCAAGGCCATCGGAATTTCCTTCAATGCCAAAGCTGCGCGACCCAACATAATATAGCCTTTGGGATAAAATTTGTTGATGTTCACGCCCCGCTGAAATTGGTTGAGTGCTTCCCGAGCCCGACCGGCATCCATGTACACCATTCCGGCCTTGAACACGGGCTCTGGATCTGAAGGATCTTGAACCGCTGCCGATAAAAATGTTTTCAAAGCTTTTTCCAGCATCGCCCGGGCCTGATAACAGGTGCCTAATCCCAGGAGCGCCCGTTTGTTTTTATTATCTAGCAAAAATATTTTTTCGTATTCAGCTTGGGCATCGCTATAACGTTCGGCCTCCTGATAAATTTCAGCCAGACCCAAAATATAGTCCGTGGTGTAGGAAAATTTTTGAATCCGTTCCTTCATGTAGGTCACTGCCGCTGGCACTCCATTGAGCGCGGCCAAAACCTTGGCATAGACGATCTGCGCATCCGGGTTGGCGTCCTCGAGCTGAATGGCCTTGGTCGCGTAAGCCATCGCTTTTTGCGGATCGGGCGCGTCTTTGGAGGTCAAATATGCTTTCGCTAGCAGCATCAGTGTGTCGACATCTTCTGTGATCTTCAGCGCTTTTTCCAAATAGACAATGGCTTGCTTGTGATTATTTCGACGAAGCTCCACCAATCCGTAACCGCGAAGTATGTCGACGTTGTTCGGCAGCTTACTGGCGCCCCTTCCCAGAATTTCACCCGCACCCGCGAAATTAAATTGCTGAGAGTAATAATCCGCCATCAGAAAATAAGGAATGGAAAGCTTCGGATCGGCAGTGATAGCTTTACCCAACCACAGTCGGGCCTCTTCCGCCTGGTACAGTTGCCACAAAGCTTTGCCGGCCTTCATGGCTGCCAATGCATTCTTCGGATCCAACTGAAAAGCGGCTTTGTATTCTGCTTGTGCCGCCAGAAAATCCCCGGCTCTGGCGTACTGATCGCCCAAGAAAACCAACTCATTTTTCTGTGTGGTCTGTATCAGCTGCGTCGGAGAGCCTCCAAGCTGGATCAAATAATCGCGGGCCTTCAAGTCACCGGGATTTAACTGATAGGCCTTCTGCACGTACTCTAAGGCCTTGTCATTCTGACTTTTGTCGCCGGAAATCTTGGCCAGGTAATAGTACATTTTCGCTTCTTGGAATTTAGAGATCGGATCGGCGCTTTTCGTTGCTGCCAATAAAAACTGCTCGGCCCTGGCAGAGTCTTTTAGACGCAAGTAAATCAGAACTCCGTACTCAATCAGTGACTGGCGGTGCTTGGGGTTTAGGAAAAGTGCTCGTTCAAAGGCTTCGGCAGCTTTGGCATTTTCGGCAATTTCAAAACTGTACAAGCCCACCTGATAAAAGGGGTGCGCCCACTGCGGCCAAAGCTTGGCCGCGGCCTCTGCCCAACCGACGGCTTCCTTATAAGTTTTTTCTGATGCCAAAATTTCCGCTTTGGTAGAGTAAAGCACGGGGGATTCTTCGGCGATCTCTCTGCGGTTAGAGGTGTGCTCGATCAATCCCATCGCATCCCGATATTTACCCATGACCATCAAGAAGGAAACTTCACAGTGGACACCGGCTAGACCCACAGGGTCCAAGCGGCTTCCGGCGATTTTCGCCAGTTTCAGATTTTCCAGATCCTCTGAATTTTGCCGCACGTAAGGCCACAGATTTAGTTGCACCAAACACAAAAGGCCGCGAGGCTCTGCCACCAGCGGAGCTTTTTCTATGAAGCTAATCAGTTTCGTCTGCGCCTGGTCGTATTCCGCAATACTGTCGTGAAAAATCAGCTGATAAATTTCAGAGAGCTCCTTGTTTTGCTGCTCTGGGGTGAGGCTGGTTCGCGTGCTCGGTCGCGGAAGTTTAATTTGCAAGCCTTGGTATTCTTGCTCGGACGGCTTCAGTCCTTCGCTCACGGCTAAATAGCCACCCACTGACAGAATCAAAAGCAAAATGGTCACAAACAATGCCGGCGATTTTTTCTTCGGCGCTTGAAACTGGATGGGCTGTTGCGCGGTCACTGGTAAGCCTGGGGCTCTGGGCGGACGAAGCGCTGGTGTGCTTGCTTGAAATGGAACTAAAATATTGTCTTTCGGTACCAAGGCCTCCGGTGGGACGGCGGCTTTAGCGCCTGGTTTTGGCAGAGGAGGGCGCGGTGATTTGATGTTTGCGGAGGCCGGCCGAATCACCGTTTTGTCGTCGTCTTTTTCACCGTCTTCATAGAGAGCTTCAAGAAGTTTGTCGTAAAAAATGGGCTCGCGCGAGACCGCGGTCCATGGCCCATCAGGAAGCTTTCGAATTTTTTCGTTGCCGCCAAGAATCCCTTCGGAAATTCTGAGCAATAAGTCTTCGGTCGATAGTGGGCCCAGGGATTTCCCACCCTCGATTTGTAATTGCCATTTGATGGGATCATTGGTGGGTCTTTTCGGACCCTTCGGCTGAGCCATAGCCTTCCCATTGTATTCCCAGAACAGCGAAACCTTGAGCCCTCTGTCCAACTCTGGACTTTGGTACTAACTTGGAACCGCCCTCCCACAATGGAACCAAATTTTACTCGGGAGCTATGCCCAAATCGAAAAGAGCGGGATTTGGCTGTGCTTAAATATGGCACAGCCTTTGCTTTTGTCTGGGCGTATGAATACAACGACGATCAGAAATATTGTCATCGGAATCTATGTGCTGCTGGTTCTTGGCTTTTCAGCCATGGCCAAAGCCGAAGTTTCTGCTGGAAGTGTGGAAGGATCGTCGGTCAAGGTTAGCCCGTTTTCCTATTGATTCTCAAGGACCCCCTCCCTGAATTTGGTGGGGAAAACGTGGCTGTACCTTAGTAGATTGGTGTTTTTCAATTAACGGTCTCTTACAAGTTAAGAAAACCGATATTTGAGTCTCAGCCCAAACCCCTCCGGGCTGAGACCTATTTTTTTCTTGTATAAGAGCCTTGACCAACCCCCTCCGGTCAGGGCTTTTTGCTTTTTGGGGGTAGCGCGTGCCTGGGGGTTTTCCAATCTTTCCCAGTTCGGCAAAATCAGGGTCTTCTCTGGATATTTTTGAGATCAAATCGAATTAGGTTGGCGCAGACGACATATTTACTGAACTGGGTAACATCAGAAATATTAGCCCAGGCGCTTGACTGAGGCTCCCAGTTTGGCCAATTTCGCCTCGAGTTTTTCGTAACCACGATCCAAGTGATAAATCCGACCAACCGAAGTTTCGCCTCGGGCTGCAAGTCCGGCCAGAACTAAGCAGGCACTCGCGCGCAAGTCGGTAGCCATGACCGGGGCTCCACTGAGTCCACCGGGCTTTCCACGAATGACGGCGACTCTGGTTTTTGGAGTGATGTCGGCTCCCATTCGGCAAAGTTCTTGAACATGCATGAAGCGATTTTCAAAGACCGTTTCACCAATCACGCTGGTGCCTTCGGCCACGGTCATCAGCGACATGAACTGCGCCTGAAGATCTGTCGGAAAAAGTGGATAGGGGGCGGTGTTGATGTCGACCGCACGCCAGGATTTATTTTTGTGAACTGTGACCGAATTGTCTGTGATGGAAATTTTGAATCCCGCCTCTTTGAGCTTGAACGTGAGCGAGTCAATCCATTCGGGGCGAATGTCTTTCACCGTGACTTCGCCGCCGGTGATGGCTCCAGCGATGACCAAGGTGCCGGCTTCGATTCGATCGGCCATGACGGTGTGATTGGCGGGCTTAAGTTCGCTGACGCCTTCAATGGTGATGACGCTAGTGCCGGCGCCTTTGATCTTCGCACCCATTTTGTTGAGGTAGTTGGCCAGGTCAACGATCTCTGGTTCCTTGGCCGCATTTTCCATGACTGTCGTGCCTTCGGCTAGGGATGCGGCCATCATGATATTTTCAGTTCCACCCACGGTGACTGTTTCGAAAAGGAAGGTCGCTGCTTTTAATTTCTTGGCTTTGGCTTTGACATAGCCGTCTTCCAAAATAATTTCTGCGCCTAGAGCCTTCATGCCTTCGAGATGCAGGTCGATGGGTCGTGTGCCGATGGCGCAACCACCGGGCAGGGAAACCACGGCCTCTCCGTATTTTGCTAGCAGGGGTCCAAGACAGAGGATACTGGCGCGCATTTTTCGGACCAAATCGTAATGGGCTTCCATGGATTTTGGTCGGCGCACTAGAACTTCGAAGTTGCTACCGTCGCGCTTGGTTTCACAGCCCAGCGAGTGAAGCAGGTTTGCCGCCGAATCGACATCCATCAATTGTGGAACATTTGAAAAACGATGTTTTCCTTCAGCCAAGAGGCTGGCGAACAATAAAATCAGCGCTGAGTTTTTTGCGCCGCTGGCAGAGACCTCTCCGTTCAACTGGTGGCCTCCTTGCACTACCATTTTTTCCATGACTTAAGAGTCCTTTCTTAGCGCCAAAATATGTCGATCAATTCCCGAAAAGTCTTTGATGATTTTGATTTCTGAAAATACTCCAAGGTCTTCGAAGTGCTTCCGCACGTGTGGCGACTGGTCGATGCCGAACTCGAAAGCCATGATGCCGCCGGGTTTCAGCTGAGTGATGATTTGCTTGGACCAACTGAAGTTGGCACCAAGACCATTTTGTGTGGCAAAGAGTGCTTGGTGGGGTTCGAACTCCACCACTTCCTTTTGCACTCGCTCATCGTCGCTTGAGATATAGGGAGGATTGGACACGATCACATCGAACTGCTGGCCAGAGAAATGCATTTCGCTAGCGTCACCGCAAGTGAACTGACAGCGCTCGCTCAGCTGGAGGGCCCCCGCATTTTTCTTGGCCACTTCCAAGGCCGCCGAAGAAATATCCAGTAACTGTAATTCTGCATTTTCCAGTTTTTTGAGTAGGCTAAGTCCAATGCATCCGGAACCACAGCCCAGATCCAAGATCGACAATGGTTCTTGCTTGGACGCTCGCTCAAGAACGGCTTCCACCAAGAGTTCGGTTTCTGGCCTTGGAATCAAAACATTCTTGTCGACATAAAAACTAAATCCGTAAAAATCTTTTTGTTCCAAAATATAAGCGACCGGTTCGCCCTTGCTGCGGCGGCGGACCAGTTCTCGACACTGCTGAAGTTCGGTCTCTGCCAGCGGTTGATCATATTTCAAATACAAGTCGATGCGGCGAAGATTCAAGGCTTTAGCCAGCAGCAGTTCGGCATCCAGTCGTGGGCTGTCGAAATCTTTTTGTTTAAAAAACTGCGTCGTTTTTTCTAGAATCTCTTTTAGTTTTACAGGTTCTGCTTTTTGAACGTCCGTCATTTGATGGTTTGGTTTTTCAGCGCTTCGGCTTGAAAGTGGGCAATCAGTGGATCGACCAGCAATTCCATTTTTCCGCTCATCACATCACTCAGCGCATGTGTGGTCAGGCCGATGCGATGATCCGTGACTCGGGATTGGGGAAAGTTGTAAGTGCGAATGCGCTCGGAGCGATCGCCTGTACCGATTTGTGATAAGCGTGCGTCGGAGGCCTCTTTCGTGCGCTTGTCTTCTTCGAGTTGCACCAGTTTAGAATAGAGAATTTTTAGCGCGATCTCTTTATTGCCCAACTGCGATTTGCCTTGTTGGCAGAAAACGATGATTCCCGTGGGTAAATGCAAAACTCGCACGGCTGAATCGGTTGTATTCACTGACTGACCACCGGCACCTTGAGATCTGGTCACATCGATGCGTAGCTCGTTAGGGTTGATCTTCACTTCCATCTCTTCTTGCTCTGGAATCACGGCGACTGTCACAGTGCTTGTGTGCACGCGACCCTGGGTTTCAGTGTCGGGCACTCGCTGTACACGATGCACCCCGGACTCATGCTTGAGTTTGCTGTACACGGACTCCCCGCTCACGGAAGCGATGACCTCTTTTACACCGCCGACGTTACCATCCGATCGGGACATCAACGACACCTTCCAACCTTGATTGGAGGCGTAGTGAGTGTAGGAGCGAAAAAGTTCGTCGGCGAAAAGTGCGGCCTCGTCCCCACCGGCGCCGGCGCGAATTTCAAGAATGATGTTTTTGTCATCATTGGGGTCTTTGGGGATGAGCGAAAGCTTCAGTCGTTCTTGCAGTGATTGAATCGAAGTTTCTAGGGACTTCAGATCCTCGCGAATCATTTCTTTCAATTCGGAGTCCGATTCCGACGTCAGAAGAATTTTATTGTCCTCAAATTCTTTTTTCTTTTTTTTGTAGTCCCGGTAAAGAACCACGACTTTTTCTAGGTCAGCTAGCTCTTTCATGAAGGTGCGATATTGTTTTTGGTTGGACGCAATATCCGGCTTCTGCAGCTGCAGATTCACTTCTTCGTAGCGGGATTCAACTTCGTCCAATTTCGAAAACATATTTCGCTGCCTAATTTTCCAAAAAAAATGCGGTCTTCAAATATGAGACCGCACTTTCAAGATTTTTTAAATGTAATATCTAAGCTTTTTTGCCGTATTTTTTGTTGAAACGATCGATGCGACCCTCAGTGTCCATCACACGCTGTTTACCAGTGAAGAATGGGTGAGAAGCGCTGGAAATTTCGACTTTCAACATTGGGTAAGTTTGTCCATCTTCCCATTTGATAGTTTCTTTAGAGCTTTGAGTGGATTTGCCCAAAAAAGCAAAATCACAAGAAACGTCTTTAAAAACAACGTCATGCATTTTTGGGTGAAGATCTTTTTTCATGGAGCAGTCCTTTTCTTGCCATTCGGTCAGCAATCAGTATCTGGCCGGTACAGCGTTTTAGTGAGCCCAGGGATTTAACACAGCCCGGTGGGGGTGTCGAATTGTTTTTTGAGGGAATTTTAGGCATTAAATTCACAGGGTTTGCAATGAAAACAATGGGTTATAGTGATTTCACCTGTCGCACGACAGGTGAAATCATCATGTTGGCCTACTGCTGACAAGAGTAGGTAGCCGTATAGCTCTCGTGCTTCGGAGAGGCTTCATCAATCCACGTGGTAGTCGCAGTTACTTTCCCGCCACTGGCCGCTAACAAATATTTTTCGGTGCGACCATCAAAATTAACCGTGTATACAGCCCGGTCTCCTTCCTTCAGATAGTAACCAGATGGACCTGTAAAGGAAGCTTCATAATATCTGCTGCCATTGTGACCGCTATATCCCGCTGATGGTAATTTGACCAAATGATCCGATTCATCATTGAACTCATTGGAAAGGTCAAATCCATTGTCCCATGACCATGGCGTTCCGGGTGTAGCCGATGAAATTTGGCAGAATAGGACGTTACGATCTTCATTTCTATGTGGCTGAGGCTTTTCCGGAGTCGTCTTCTTTTTAAAGCAGTTATTTTTTTCTGCCATTTGAAGAACTGTATCGCGAAGCCCAAAATCAGGTTTTTCATTGTAGCCCTCTCCTAGGTAAGCCATACATCCGGACCATCTAGGTTTCCCTGATATTAGGAACGCCCACCATGAATCGCGATATTGCCCCGCCCAGACGCTTTCCTTTTCCATCTCGCCACAGGCATTGTTTCTTCGCTCGCTGAAAACAACTTTGCGATCCACAGTCAGGGTCATCAAAACGCTCTGTCCACTATCACCATGACCCGTGGGGCGGTAGCCTTCTGAATCAACAAAAAACTGACACTTATCTGTGTCATTGCTGACCAGCAAATCTCTGAATTCGGTGATTTTCGTCTTAGGTTCAACCACGGCTATATCCATTTGACGAGATAACTCATACGCGTCGGTCTCTATTCCCATTTTTCGAAAAACTTCATGTGCCGTTACCGCTATCACCGCAGGCGATGGATATGTGGAATAGTTGTTTATGCTCAAGTAAATTTTGTGCGTGCTCTCGCTGTAGCAAGCAGTTCTGAGATCATCACTGTTGCCAGTCCATTTCCCATCGCATTGTTTGGTGACCGCCCAATAACTGCTCCTTGCGCGTTCGGGATCAGCAAGGTCATTGACCGCAACAATATCCTTTGGATCGGCAGCTAAATAAAATTGTCTGCCTGTCACCCGAGGCTGAAGTTTGTTGCGATCACTGTCTAGCCAGCCGACAATTGTTAACACGTTGGTATTAAATGCGGAGACCGTGTCTTGGCCGCCGCCGGTAGAACCACCACCCACACTTTGAATTTGAATCTGTTGGTCAGAGATCTTTTTGGCATCTAGCGTTTTTGTGAGAGTGGGATTTTGAACCATTTTCGCTTTCGCCGGCAAATCTGTTTTACCATCTAACTGCTTAATAATTGAAGCCATCTTAGATGAGGGATTCTGGTCTACCTTTTGTTGTGAATCAGTCTGAGCCAATGCCGCCAGCGGAACAAAAATTGCTGAGCATAGTACAATACTTAGACACTGATTAATGGTCTTCGTAGGTCGGGGTTGCATTTTATTCTCCTGTCTCTGTTATGTTCAAGGGGCGTGCCATCTATTCAGAGAATTGTATGTAAGAGCCAACCGCTTCTTGTGCGTTCTCAATGGTGGGGACAACATCAGCACCTGCAAGAGCACTAACACACATGATTCGCTTAATCAGAATATCCGAGAAGTAGAAATTAACGGCTCGTTGACCGAGTTGTATCGAGGGCTGATGACCGCCTTGGTCGCTAGACACAATGGTCAGAGCTGTGGGCAAAATCATTCCTTCATTTTGATCTGCATTCACAACAACAACGCAAAATGATTTATTGATATCCATGGTCTCAAGTAACTTTCCGTCTTGCATATATGCGTAGTTTTCATTCTTATCGAATTGGTCATTGGACATGCTGATTTGAATTGGATGGCTGATCTGCACGGATTTCACAGCAATCAAAGATGGATCTGCCTTTGCAGCAGAAGATATTGCGACCATCGAAAGCAGGGAAAGAATTAATGTATTCATGGGAACTCCTTTATGGTTTGTGGTTTATTAGCTTAATACATTGAAGTTTCAGGATTATTCAGGAAAGCAATCCACAGTTAAATCATATTGCTCGATTTCAAGCCCAATAAGACTGCCAAGCATTGTCTCTGCTCTGCCAAGATTATAGTTAGGATTACTCCCGTATTTCTGGGCGTGGATCGCTAGGAACAGAGGAGAGGTTAAAGTTGGGCCCCTCAATTCTGTGTGCAAGGTAAATACAACGCCGTCTTCATCGGGGCCATACACCACTTGTGGTGACTCGGATGGCGTGACCGTAACTGTGCCCAGGTCTTGATTATGCGAGCTGCGGTCGCCGAAGGGCTTGGCGTGACCTATTGTCGTACAAGAATAGTCGGATGCCACTGCGGCTGAGGCTGCACTACACATAATTAGAACCATCGAAATTTTTGAAAGCTTCATTTTGAACTCCTTTGGGTTGGTTGACTCTTGGCGTCAATATACTTAGGGCCAGGCTCACCCGATAGATGAAAGATTTAATTTATTATTAAATTAAATTAGGTATACTAATTTTATGGACGAGCTATTTTCCTCACATAAGTATCGAGAATTTCTCGCAAAAATGTTTCCGAGCAAAGGTGAGCGCCGAGGTCGGCGGCGGGAACTGGCCGCGATCTTGAGCTGCCAAACCAGTCTTATTTCTTTGGTTCTCACCGAGCGTGCGCACCTCAACGAGGACATGGTGTTCAAGACCGCTCAATTCCTTCATTTGAATGCCAAGGAGACTGAATTTTTACTTCATCTTTATCACCACGAGCGGGCGAGCTCTTCCGAGCTGCGCTCTTACTATCATACAAAAATCAAGACAGAGCTGGAAGGCCGCCGCGAAATCAAAACGCGGGTTGGTCCGACGCCAACTGTTCCGGTGGAAATTCAAGCGCGATATTATTCAGACTGGGTGTTCTCTGCCATTCATACGGTGGTGATGTGTCCCGAAACACGAACGGTAGAAAAGATCGCAAAGAAAATAAATCTTTCGGAAAAATCGGTGCAAGAGTGTCTGGAGTTTCTAACCCAGTGGGAGTTTGTGAAAAAAACTGCAGTGGGATTTGAGCCTGGTGTGACTCGTTTGCACTTGGACTCACAATCACCCTTCATCGTGCAACATCACCGCAACTGGCATATGGAGGCCATGCGCTCCATCGGTGAGCGCCGCGAAGGTGATTTCAATTATTCGGGAGCTTTGAGCTTAGCGAAGGCTGACGTTGCCGCGATCAAAGAAATTTTGCTTAAAACCGTTAGCAATATAGAGAGACAGATCACGCCATCTCCGGATGAAGAGATCGTGGGAATCACCCTGAGTTATTTTAAATATTAGGCTCAAGCCGCTTTTCTAGTGAGCTCAAATAAAACTCCGCATTTGGCAGCTAGCATCAGCATATAATCGAGGGTTACTTTGCTTGGACCACTATAGACTCCACTCCAACGGGATTTGGGTATTCCTAAAAATTTCGCGAACTCGGTGTTGTTCATGCCTCTGCGCTCTCGCTCTTTATCAAGCAGAGCCAGGAGCGTGCCTTTCATAGATATCAGTTCAACCTCAGCCTCAGTGGCACCGAGGTGGCGAGCAAAATCTTCTGCCGAATCAAAGCACACCATTATTTTTCTTTTAGCCATAAATTTCTTCCCTCAATCTCCTGAATCTTTGTATCGCTGTTTCAATTTCTCTCCTCGGCGTCTTCTGTGTTTTCTTTCGAAACAAATGCAGAATAAACACATGACCCTTTTCTTGAATGTAAAACACTCTAACGAGACCCTGCGCATCTCGAAGCCGCAACTCCCTCAGGCCTGGAAAACCAGAAATGCTTCTGGCAACAGGCATTTTAAGGTTCAATCCTAAGGAAAGACTTTTAAACAAAATTTGTAGTTCGTCCCTAATCTCAACCGTTTCCTCTTGAATATCTCCCATCGCGCGGCTTGCGAAGAGTACTTTCATTCAACAACTCCATGTTATAAAATTTTATAACTATCGTCAAGATTTGACTGGGGTGTTGTAAGTGCAAGGAATGCCAGCGATTACGCCGACCGATAACCAATTGAAATTATTTATTTTTAGAACAAGAGGCTTTCCGAAGGGCGAATCAGCCCCCGCCGCCGCCCATGCTGGACAGAAACTGCTGATTCGTCTTCGTCTGGGAAACCTTACCCAGCAAGAACTCCATGGCATCAACAACGTTCATAGGTGCAAGCACCTTTCGCAAAACCCAAAGCCGGTTCAAGTCGTTTTTCTCCATCAGCAAATCTTCTTTTCGTGTGCCGGACTTGTTGATGTCCATGGCTGGGAAGATTCGTTTTTCCATCAGCTTGCGATCCAAGTTGATCTCGGAGTTGCCGGTTCCTTTGAACTCCTCGAAGATGACCTCATCCATGCGAGAGCCCGTGTCTATCAAGGCTGTCGCGATGATCGTCAGGCTTCCGCCCTCTTCGATGTTTCGGGCGGCGCCGAAAAATCGTTTTGGTTTGTGAAGTGCATTTGAGTCCACACCACCCGATAGGATTTTTCCTGATGGTGGAATGACCGTGTTGTAAGCGCGCGCCAGGCGCGTGATGGAATCTAGCAAAATCACCACGTCGTGTTTGTGCTCAACCAAGCGCTTGGCTTTTTCGAGCACCATCTCAGAGACCTGCACGTGACGAGTCGGTGGTTCATCGAAAGTGGAGCTCACCACTTCGCCTTTCACCGAGCGGATCATGTCCGTGACCTCTTCCGGTCGCTCATCGATCAGTAGCACGATCAACTTCACTTCTGGATGATTGGTAGAAATCGCGTTAGCGATATTCTGCATGAGCATGGTTTTTCCGGCTTTCGGCGGCGCCACGATCAGGGCGCGCTGGCCCTTCCCGATGGGCGACATCAAATCCACAACTCGAGTCGTGTATTCGGTCGGAAGGTGTTCCAGCTTTAAACGCTTGTCGGGATAAAGCGGCGTCAAGTTGTCGAAGAGGACTTTGTCTTTACCATGTTCTGGATTTTCAAAATTCAGGCTGTCGACTTTGATCAGCGCGAAATATCGTTCGCCCTCTTTGGGAGGACGAACTGTTCCCGCAACCGAATCCCCCGTGCGCAAACCGAAACGTCGAATCTGTGATGGGGAGACGTAAATGTCATCTGGACCTGGAAGGTAATTGTAATCCGGTGATCGCAAGAAGCCGTAGCCATCCGGAAGTATTTCTAGGACTCCGGCGCCCATGACTTCTTCGCCCAGTTTTGCTGCGCGCTTGAGGATTTCGAAAACTAGGTCTTGTCGGCGAAAGCCCGCCGCATTTTCGATCTTCATTTTCGTCGCTAGCTCTGTGAGCTGAGTGATGTTGCGGGACTTTAAATCTTTGGAACTTAACCAGCTTTTTTCTTCAGCGGTTAAGACCACATCGGCCAAATCTGCTTCGGTCTCTGGCCCAACGGGTGAAGTGTCGATCATGCCACCGCCGTCGTCTCTTTGTTGGTGACTGTGGAATCGGCGTTGTTCGCTTCGATCTTGGCTGTTGCGATCTTGGTTACGGTCGTTGTTCCGATCACGGTCGTGATTGCGGTCATTACGATCGCTGCCCCCGCGGAAGTCGCGGCGACTATTGTTGTTGTTATTGTTGTTTTGGTATCTTTGATTGTTGTTATTCCTGTTTTTCTCGAAGAATCGAGGTCGATTGTCTCGGCGTGGTTGTTGTTGCTGCTGTTGTTGGTTGGACCCAGATCCTGGGTTTGTTCCGCTGCCACCACCCTCAGCAGCGGGAGCTGTCGGTGCTGCTGCTGAAGCTTCGGGAGGCGTTGGTGCTGGGGGTTCTGATTTTTGTTCTCTGGGGGCGGGTGCGCTGGCTTCTGCGGCAGGGGCATCGGAGGCAGAATCAGAAGCGCTGGTTTTTCGGCTGCGTTTTTTGGGAACTTCGGTTTCCTTTTTCTCGGACAAGGAGGACTCCTTTGGATGACAAACCTGAATTTAAAATTTTGTTGATTGGTTTTGTCGTGGGTTATTTGCTAGTTGGTGGAAGAGTTGGTTCTTAATTGGGGGTATTTATCTACTTTTGAGGCACTAAAACGATGGCGTTTTATAGAGTCTATTATCTAGACAGCCTGGACTTTTGTCAAATTTAAAGTTCCGGAAAGCGGATAACTTCTAATCACTGGACGTTTTAAATTGACACAACTATTTGATTTTTAAGGATATTATTTGAACCTCCGGTAGAATTAGAAAGATCAGAGTTTTCAGGACGATACTCATTCAATGATTAAGTTTTATCTCGGGAATCCGAAGAAGGGACAGTACTCATTTGAAGGAGATATGTCGTGAACACTGATAATTCCCCCGCACAGAGAACCCCACTGAACATTAGCGTTTCCTTTCGTCGAAGCTATGCTCGTGAGGATGTGACTGGCACGCTGAAAAACATCAGCCTGACCGGCGCATTTTTAACTCACGGTGTGGAGCTCTTACGGGCAGGCGAAAAACTGCACATGAGTTTTTCCGTCGCAGGTCGCGAGCGGGACATCAATGCCGTCGTGGTTTGGAGCAATTCTTTCGGAGCCGGAATCAAGTTCCTGCCCCAAAACAATCGCGATGTGCAAATTGTTGATGATCTGATCTATTACGTGGAATCAAAACGCTCGGGAACCCGAGACGTTTTGGATTTGATTTTCAAAAAAGTCGCGTAATATTAATTAACTGACCTGTGCTTCGAAGGCTGCTCCGGCGGCCTTCTGTGCTCTGCGCTTACGGACGATGATCAATCCCGCTACTGCCGCAGCAACAACTCCGCCCATTGCTAAGTAAGTCAAAGTCTCTTGATCTAAACCACCCAGCATACCGTCATCCACTGGAACTTTCGGTTTCTTACCCATGGCCATCGCAGGCGGAGGTGGTGGCGCCACTTCCACCGGTGGTGGCGGAGGAGGTGGTGGCATCGCATTTTGCGCATCCATGGCCGGAGGCGGAGGCGGCATCGCATTGTCTGGAGGAGGCGGTGGCATATTATTCGGTGGTGGAGGCGGAGCCGCGTTGTTCGCCAATTCCGAAGGCGGTGGCGGAGGTGGCATGTCCGGCGGAGGCGTCATCGGAGGCGGGGCTCCCACAGATCCCAGCGCTGCAGCATCTGGCGCTCCAGGAGTCGTGGCCGCAACAGCAGGTGCACCCTTCCAATATTTTAGCTCGGTGCCAGCTGGAATTTTACCTTTGGATTCCACCGCATTCGTGGCCCAAACTTCCTTCCAACCCTCTGGATAACCGACCAAATCCTTCGAAACTTTTTTCAAGTCGTCGCCATCTTTAGCCACGTAAGTTTCGGCAGGAATTCCGGCCTCTTCATAGTAGTTCATCATCTTAGCATCGTCTGTCGGACGCTTCGGTGAATTGTAATAAACTTTATTTCCTGGCTTCACTTTTTTCATGCCCGGATTGGCACTTTTAAGATCGGCCACTTTATCGCCATTTCCATAAACCATATTGCTGATCTTGGCGTAATCATCACCGGGTCTAGCGATGTACACTCCGTTGAGCAACTGATCACCCTCACGAAAAGGAGCGTCTTTAATTTTCTGTAGAGAAGCCTTCGGTTTCGGAGCTTCTTCAGTCTTAGCGACCTCATCCGGCTTTACGGGCTCTTCTTTTTTATCGCCGTCCATGGGAGCAGCAACCGCATTGTCCGTTGTCGCTGGAGGAGGAGGATTTTCATCCAAGCTCAAAGGCGCTGCATCTGGAGTGGGATTCGCCGCCACTGCTGGCGTGTCCGTAGGAGTATCAGATTTTTTAGCTCCCATAGAATCTTCTGGAAGCTGGTCATCCAAGAATCCCGCTTGGGCCTCATCAGGATTGGCCGGTTTCGCAGACGCCTGAGGGCTTCCATCTGGATTTTCCAAACTGGTTTCAGCGGCGGGCTGATCGCCGTTGGCCTCTTCTGTCTTTGAATTCGTACAGGCGGTCAAGTGGGTTGTTAGGTAGATGCAAGCTGCGATTGATAAAATCTTGTTCATAGCCTCTTCCTTGATGTGTCTGCTCGAGGGACATTCTGTACCCTGTGAACGATTAGAACATATTTCGAAGGTGATGCAAAACTAAATTCGGTCGCCCGGACCTGGACAAAGTACTAGTAAGAGAGCGCGTCGCCCACCTTCACATGTTTGCGCTGAAACCAACCCGGTGGAACTTCCAGCGCGTACTGGGCGGGACCGGCACTGGGATAAATCGGAGGATGATTATCCATTTCCGATTTCACTGGCTGCATCTCCTGAATGTCGATCAGCTTTTTGCTGGCATCAAAATAGCCAATGCTGAGCGGGATAAACGTATTTTTCATCCAAAAGGTTCGCGGTTGTTCGTCCGCGAAGATGAACAACATGCCCGTGCCGTCTTTCAGTTCCATGCGATACATGAGCCCACGTTCGTGTTGATCTTTGCTTTTCGCTATTTCGGCAGTGATTTTTTCACTCCCCACATGAATCACTTTTTTGGTGAAATGAACGCCCGAGGACTTTGTTTCTGATCCCAAAACATGGGTGGACATGAAACCAAGACCCATCGCACACAGCAAGAAAGCTTTTTTCATCATAGGGACTCCTTCTTTCGTTTTTCGATCTCAAGCGCAACACCGAACCGCACTCCGCGAGTAGAAACTAAAATATGTTCGATGCCTAGAGTCCGACAGAACTCCTGCAAAATGATCACACCCACTAAGATCACATCGGCACGGCCGGGGGTCACTGAAAACTTCTGCGTGATCTGTTCCGAAGATAACAGGGAAAACTCAGAAAACCAGTCGTTCAGCTGCCGCTGCTGAAGAGCAAATCCGTCAATTTTTTCGGGAGTGAACTCGCCACCGATTTGAATGCGCGCAAGCTCTGTCGGAGTGCCGGCCACCGCCAGGGCAATATCAGCGGCAGGATTAAATGGCACTTTTTTTAGCGCCGCCTGTATCAGGCCATCGAGTTTTTGCGCGATGAACCCACGAAGGTCCTGCAAGCTCTTTGCTGAGGCCGGCTGTGTCGCCAAAAACTTTTCTGTGAGCCGAACACAACCGATATCTAGGCTTTGCGAGAATTTGAGCTCTGACCCCTTACCGAAAATAATTTCTGTAGACCCACCACCGATATCAATGACCACGAAATTTTTGGAAAAGTCTTTTTGCCCAGAAATTGAACCCTGGTAAGTGATTTCAGCCTCGCGGCTTCCAGGAATTATTTCGATGGGTATCTGTAGTTCACGACCGATTCGAAATAGGTCCTCGGCATTGCTGGCGTCACGGGCAGCACTAGTGGCCATCGCCAAAATCTTTTCTGGGCGATGCTTCTGAATAGCTTTTGAAAATTCTTTGAGACACGTTTCGGCGCGCTTCAAAGCCTCTGGATGAAATTGCGGTCGGATGTTCGGCGTGGAGGTCTTACCCATTCCCTGCCCCAATCTGACCACTTGCACCTGATCTTCGTAAATCTGGCCAATCTTTCCCGATTGAACCTCGGCGATCAAACAAAGAAATGTGTTCGTGCCTAGATCCAAAGCCGCGACCTTCACGATCCACCTTGGAGCTTCTTCAACAAAATTTGGTTCACGACGTCAGGATTGGCCTGACCTTTGGAAGCCTTCATTGCCGCGCCGATAAAAAATCCAAGAAGTTTGGTTTTTCCCGCTCGATATTCGGCCACCTGAGAGGCGTTGCCCGTCAAAATTTCATCGATCATCTTTTCAATCACTGAGATATCAGAGATCTGTACAAGGCCCTTGGCCTTCACGATTTTGTCTGCCGTGTCGCCGGTCGACCACATGTCGGCGAAAATAGTCTTTGCGATTTTCCCTGAAATTTTTCCGCTATCGATCATTTGGATCAGAGCCCCTAAGTTTTCTGGCGTCACTTTGCTTTGGCGAATGGACAACTTGCCGTCGTTGAGCTCTCGCAGCAGATCAGTCATGATCCAGTTGGCGGCAGCTTTGTAGTTTCCACAGAGGGCGCCTGTCTTTTCAAAGTAGTCGGCCACGTCCTTTTCAGAAACCATCACATCGGCATCGTTTTCCGAAAGACCCAGTTGGCTGACGAAACGACGGGCCCTAACCAGGGGAAGCTCTGGAATTTCTTGCCGCATTTTTTCTAAACTTTGCGCTGTAACGATCACCGGCAGCAGATCGGGGTCGGGAAAATATCTGTAGTCTTGGGCATCCTCTTTGGTGCGCATGCTGAAAGTCTTGTTTTTATCAGGATCCCAGAGCCGCGTTTCCTGAATGATCCTCTGGCCTCTTTCCGTGGCCTCAATCTGCCGCTCGACTTCATACTCGATGGCCTTTTCTATAAATCGGAAAGAGTTGATATTTTTGATTTCAACTTTCGTTCCCAGCTTTTCTTGTCCTCGTGGACGGACGCTCACGTTGCAATCGCAGCGCAGAGATCCCTCCTCTAAGTTTCCGTCGCAAACATCGAGGTAGCGAAGTATCTGCCGAACGGTGCGAGCGTACTCGGCGGCTTCAGCGGCCGATCTTAAATCTGGTCCGGAAACTATTTCTAGCAGTGGAATTCCGGCGCGGTTGTAGTTCAGTAACGTGTAATCGCCGAAGTGACTGGATTTTCCCGCGTCTTCCTCAAGGTGGGCCCGCTCAATCTTGATTTGGTGAACTTTTCCGTTCAATTTGAACTCGACACTGCCATGTTCGCAAATCGGTTGATCATACTGAGATATTTGGTAACCCTTGGGAAGATCCGGATAGAAATAATTTTTTCGCGCAAAGACTGACTTTGGCCGAATGTGGCAGTTCAGGGCCAAGCCCGCTTTGATCGCTTGTTCCACAACCCGTTCATTCAACACGGGCAGTGTGCCTGGCATCCCGACGCTGACTGGCGACGTATTTTCATTGTCACCGGCCTCAAAGACCGTGGAGTCCGCGCAAAAAATCTTGCTCTGTGTTTTTAGCTGAGCATGAATTTCAAGACCAATGACGGCTTCAAAGGACATCCGCCACCAAGCCCTTCAATCCCGAGATGCCCTCTAAAGCCAAGGCCGCATCTAGCATTTTTTGTTCCTGAAAATGATTTGCCATCAGTTGGATTCCGATCGGCAATCGCTCTTTGGATGTGGCAAACGGAACGCTCATGCCAGGCAGGCCGGCTAAATTTGTGGCTACGGTAAAAATATCATTCAAATACATCTGTAAAGGATCTGAAATTCTTTCGTTCAATTTGAACGCCGGAGCAGCAGTGACGGGGCTCAAGATGACATCGCATTTTTCAAATGCCAGAGAGAACTCATCCCGGAGCATTCTTCGAACTTGCCCGGCTTTGTTGTAAAAGGCTTCGTAATATCCGGCGGAAAGACAATAGGTTCCCAGCATGATCCGACGCTTAACCTCTGCACCGAAGCCCTCGCCGCGAGTTTTAGAATAAAATTCGGATAGATTTATATGCGCCAGGCTCTTGAACTCAGAGCGAAAGCCAAACCTGACCCCGTCATATCTGGATAGGTTGCTGGAGGCCTCGCTGGCCGCAATCAAGTAGTACATCGGTATAGCATACTTCGTCAGCGGAACCGAGACTTCGACGATTTCTGCGCCCTGCTGTTTGAGCTCGGACAGTGCTTTTTCGGTCGCCGCTTGTACTTCGGGATGCAATCCACCATCCTGGAAATATTCTTTCAGCACTCCAATTTTTCGACCCCGCATGGATGGATTTAGATTTTTCTTCCATGATGGGACAGGCAGTGAAGAGCTTGTGCCGTCTTTGATGTCTTTTCCGCACATGATTTCTAACGACAGCGCTGCGTCCTCGACGGAGTTTGTTAACGGGCCTGCTTGATCCAATGATGATGCATAGGCAATAATTCCGTAGCGGCTGATTCGTCCATAGGTGGGTTTCGCTCCGACGACTCCGCAAAAACTGGCTGGCTGTCGAATGGATCCGCCGGTATCGGTTCCCGTGCTGGCGGCCACCATTCGCAGCGCCTGCGCCGCCGCAGAGCCTCCGCTGGATCCCCCGGCCACACAGTTCAAGTTCCACGGATTTTTCACCGCGCCAAAGTGAGAGTTTTCACTGGACGATCCCATGGCGAACTCGTCTTGATTGAGCTTGCCTAGAATCACCGCGCCATTTTTCTTCAGCAAGGCCACGGCAGTAGCATCATAGGGCGGAACAAAGTTTTCCAATATTTTGGAGGCCGCTGTGGTTCTTAGTCCTTTGGTGCAGAACATGTCCTTGATTCCCCATGGAACTCCCGCAAGGGGGCCTGGGTCTTCGCCGCGACTCACTTGTTCATCAATCTTCCGCGCTTGATCTTGCGCGCTTTCGTCGAAGCTGATGAAGGCATTGATTTTCGGATTCAACTTCTTCGCGCGATTCATGAAAAACTGTGTGGCCTCTAGGGCAGAGACCTTTTTAGATCGGACGGCTGTTGCAATTTCGCTGAGAGAGGCTTTTAGAAGATCCATGCAGCCCTAAACCACCGGAGGTACGGTGAAAAGAGAACCCGTTTTGTGAGGAGCATTTCGAAGAATCTCTTCGCTAGAAGTCTCTGTCTTAACCTCGTCTTTGCGCAAAATATTTTCAATTTCCGTGGGAGTCACCAGAGGTTCAACTCTCGCTGTCTGCACCTGCGATATCTGTTCAAAATAGCCAATCGCCTTAGACAGCTGCTGACTATAATTGGAAACCTCTTCGGCGCTCAGCTGCAACTGCGCCAGTTTCGCTATCCGTGAAATTTCCTCAACACTGATTTTATCCTGAGACATCGTGTATAAGGTTTATCGTGAAAACGAAGAATTCGCCTCTTTTATCGCGCTCCCGTTGCAGTGCGCCTACTTGCGTGACTCGGGCCTTGAGTTTGGAATCGCCCTCTGGAAGATTGGGTTTATGAGCAAGGTCCGCGACCGTCATTCAGAGTTGAAAAAATTGATTTCACATCATGATTCTCTTTATCACGTCCAGGATCGGCCAGAGATCACAGACTATCAGTACGACCAACTTTTTTCTGAACTTCAACAGCTAGAAAAGAATCACCCCGAATTAGACACTTCAGATTCTCCAACCCATCGGGTGGGTGGCGCGGCCTTGGATGTTTTTTCAAAGGTTCCTCATCGTGTGCCCATGCTATCGCTGTCCAATTCTTACTCTGCCGAAGACTTGGCGGAATTTGATCTGCGTGTGAAGAAATTTTTGCTTTTGGGCGAAGGTAAAGAGGTGGAGTATTTTTGTGAACCTAAGTTTGACGGCTTAGCCATTGAGCTGGTCTACGAAAATGGCTTGCTTGTCCGCGCCTTGACTCGCGGGGATGGCACCACTGGCGAAGAGGTCACTCAGAATATTAAAACGATTCGACGCATTCCTCTACGTCTGCAGACGAAGTCGCCTCCGGCACTGGTGGAGGTTCGCGGTGAAGTGATCATGTTCAAAGAAGATTTTGCTGAACTCAACCACAGCCAGCAAGAAGCTGGAGAGATGACCTTTGCCAATCCACGAAATGCCGCGGCAGGCGCGGTTCGACAGCTGGATTCTAAGATTGCCGCACAAAGACCGCTGCGCTTTTTCGCTTATGCCCTGGGCGCCACAGAGGGCGTTTCATTCAAAAGCCAGGAGCACTGTGAAAACCAGTTTCACGAATGGGGTCTGCCCGTGGCAGAATCCGGCGTGCTTCGCAAGACAGTTCAAGGCTCTGAGGCCGTGATCGATTTTTATCATGATGTCGAAAAACTGCGAACGTCACTGCCCTTTGATATCGATGGAATTGTGGTTAAGGTGAATTCGTTTCGCCTGCAGGACGACTTGGGACTTGTGGCGCGAAGTCCGCGCTGGGCCACTGCCGCGAAATACAAGCCCGCACAAGCCACGACCGTCGTCGAAAATATCCTTGTGCAGGTTGGGCGCACGGGGGCCCTCACTCCGGTGGCTATCATGAAGCCCGTGAAAGTGGGAGGGGTGACAGTGACCAACGCCACTCTTCATAACCAAGATGAAATTGATCGCAAGGATGTTCGCATCGGTGACACGGTCATCATTCAACGCGCCGGAGACGTTATTCCCGAGATCGTCTCTGTGGTTCTTGATCACCGTCCGAAGAAATCGACGCCTTTCAAAATTCCCGAGCGCTGTCCTATCTGTGGCTCTCAAGCAAAAAAGGCCGAGGAAGAGGTGATCTTCCGATGCACCAACCCACTGTGTCCTGCGATTTTAAAAGAGTCGCTCAAACATTTTGCCTCTCGGCGAGCGATGAACATCGATAAGGTTGGCGACAAAATCATCGAAGCCCTCTGTGATGCTGGATTTTTAAAATCATTCAGTGATTTTTTCCGCCTTCGAAAAGAGGACGTGCTGTCCCTGGATCGGCAGGGCGAAAAGTCGGCGCAAAACATCATCAGCAGCATCGAAAAAAGTAAGAAAATTCCCTTGGCCCGTTTAATATATGCCTTCGGAATTCGCTTCGTAGGTGAGCAGACCGCAAAAACGCTAGCAGAACACTTCGTCAACTTGGATGGCTTTTTAGATGCCGACTTGGAAGTTCTGCAAACAGCGCCCGACATCGGCCCGAAAGTGGCGCAGTCCATTTATGATTGGCTGCAAGACAAACGTCTGCTGAAAGATGTGCGTGATTTAATTAGGCTTGGGGTCGAGCCCCAATCACTTCAGCGCAAAACCACCGGTGCCTTTGCCGGAACCAGTTTCTTGATCACCGGAACTCTTCCCGTAAAGCGAGACGAAGCCAAAGATTTCATCGAATCTCTTGGTGGGAAAATTCTTTCGAGCGTATCTTCAAAATTAAATTACTTGGTGGTCGGAGATGATCCGGGATCCAAAGTCGAACGCGCGCGCGAACTCGAGGTGGCCATCATTTCTTGGGAAGAGCTCCAGAAAATGGCAAAATCATGATGTACGCCCCCAAGGCACAAACTGCGCCCTGAGGATTATCAGTCATAACTTAATAAAATCTAAAGGTGATCGATGACGATGTCTCTGGCCATAACGGTTTTGCGACCGTCTGCTTTTGCGGCTTCTATGCCTTTAGCACAGAGTTGCTCGATGGCTTTGCTAAGCACGTCAACAGTTTCTGCTGAAGTGTTCATTTCGCCTTTTTCTTTGATGTATTTTTTCACTTTGCTAGTCACCACTAAAACTTCTGCCATAATTCCTCCTTGACTGAAAAAGGTTGTCATATGGAGGACTTAAAAACAAATAGAATCGATTTCAGTGACTAGTGCGCCGCGGCAGCTGAGAGCCTTTTGGCCTTTTTCTTCCTTTGCTCCTTGGCTGTGGCCATGGCCTCTGTGGCTTTTCCATCTTTGAATGTCAGAAGTTGGGCCCGGCGCTGCCCCTCTTCGGAAGGAGTGATCCACACGAAGGTTTTATTATCGATGGAGTGATTGCACTCCACGTCCAAGAAGGCGGGGGACCAGGTTCCGGAATTTAGATGCTCAATGGGACCAATCATTTCATGCCGGGCGTGGTGAGTGTGACCATATACGATGCGACTGGTTTGTGTGATCGCCCCCGCAGTGGAGAGAACCCGCTCGTCGGGTTCTTTATAGCTTGAAACCCTGGAGGTGATGGACCGGCTGTAGAAAAGAAAAAAGGGCAACATCACAAAAAGCGGAATAAAGGCCCAGAAAAAGGAGAGCTCGAAAACTTGGCGGACGAAAATCATCAGCTCCAAGATGCCGACGAAGGCGATCAAAATCAGCAGAGCCCGATCTAGCCAGAGTTCGCGCGCAATTAAAAATGGATTTTCGGCCGCGGAAGTAGCAAAGAGCTCTTTCAATTCGCGGACCATGCGTGGTTCAGCATTGGCCCTGGCTGCGATCTGATTCACCCGGTCCTCAATTTTCATTGGATCTCGAATCTGAAAGTCCAGGCGATCGCGAAATGATTTCCACAGCGTGATCAATGATCCCGAAAACCAGGTCAGTACGATGTCCGGCTGGGCCCGGGCCATGTATTTAAAAAAGAAACGAAAGTATTCGGGTAGGCTCATGATGTAATTGGTGTCGACGTGGGGATTGAAGAATCCCATGCCATTCATTAAATAGCGACACGCCAGATTTCCAAAGGGCAGGCGCATGGTTTTAAAATTGTAGCCCTGAGAAAACGGATTGATCGGATCTTCGCAAATGCAGTAGGGGTCATATTGATTCCCGTGCTCGATCAGAGTATCGCGATTAGAGATGTAGAACCAGTCGGAAAAAATCACCGCCGATTTTCTGTCTTCGGGCAGATCTAAGGTGCTAAGAACTTCTGCCTGGACGTGCGGGAAGTGCAGCTCCAAATCGTGATTGCCAATGATAAACACAGCACGATGGCCGCGCAGAATGAATTCTCTGAGATGTTGAAAAAATTCGGCGTGGTCGCGCAGTATGATCTGCACTTTGTATTTGGAGCGCTCTGGCGTTGGCCGTAGTCCGCGACGCCGCTCAAGCCAGGTGATACGGAACACGGGCTCTTCGGGCAAGCTGAGCACACTGTCGAAGTCAAAAATGTCGCCGGCGAGTACTAGCTCTACGGAATTTCCCTGGGCTTCTTTTTCTATGTACTGCAAAAATTCTCCGAACGTTTTGTCGAAGAAGAAGGCTCTGGTTTTAAATTTTTTCCACAGGGGATATTTCGTGTGAACGGGCTCTGCCTCGCAGAGATGTAAGTCGCTGATGATGGCTGTGTGTGTGGCGTGACTGAACTCTGTCGAAGACATGCTTCTATTGTCTGTCATATTCCTTTAATTTCAACCAAAAGCTGTGCTATCCATTACAAATGGATCTGACCTATTTTAAATCTCTTCCGCCACCGTTTGCTGTCGTTGGCATGGGCGTCACTGGCAAGGCGGTGGTGGAACTGTTACACGCGCTGGGTGTCGGTGACTCGCAAATCCTTACTTACGACGACAAAGATCCCTCTGCAAAATTTCGTGATCCGCTCGCTCTTATGCAACAGGGCCCAAAAACTTTACTGATATCCCCGGGGGTGCCGCTGAATACACCGTGGCTTCAATCCGCTAAAAAACAGGGCTGTCGCATCAGCAGTGAGCTTACGCTGGCCTTTTCTCTACTGACAACGGAGCGGGTCATCGCGATCACAGGTTCTATCGGAAAAAGCACGACCACTTCGCTTTTAGGCGTGGGGGCCCAGGCTATGTCCGCAAGCAATTTTGTCGGCGGAAATCTTGGCGTACCTCTGGCGAAATATGCGGTCCGAGTTTTAAACAATTCTAGCTCACGTGCCCAATGGGTCATCCTTGAACTTTCTAGTTATCAGTTGGAAAATTTTGAAAATCTGTCTTGTGATTTTTCGGCGATCACCTATCTAACGCCCAATCATCTCGAGCGGTACGCAAGCCTTGAGTCCTATTATCAGCAAAAATTGACACTGCTTTCGAAAACTAAAATCACCGCAGTGATGAACTCACTTGGCGGGGACCTCAAGGGCCGTGCGACGGGCCCGTCTCTGGTTTGGGTGGACCGCAATTCCGATATTTTAAAGAGCAAAAATCTGCTGCCGTGTTCAATGATCGGAGAATACAACAAAGACAACCTGTCCGTCGCTGCAAAAATCGCTGAACTTTCCTCTTGGCCAGAGCCCGCTTTCGCTGCGATGAAAAAATTCTCTGGGCTTCCCCACCGTTTGGAAAACCTCGGAGAGCGAAAGGGTGTCCGCTGGATCAATGACTCAAAGGCCACCACCATCGAATCCGTGATTAGCGCAACGGAAACTGTTTTGGAAACTCTTCCCGCCCAGACGACACTTATTTTGCTCTTGGGCGGGCATGATAAAAATCTTCCCTGGGACCGCTTGAAGAAATTCAAAAATACTGCAGAACTGCGTTTTGTTTTTTTTGGTGAGTTTGGGGAATCGGCGAAAAAGATCGCGGGTCTTGAGGGCCCTTATTTTCCAAAACTGGGCTTGGCATTAAAGTCCCTGCACACGATCACGCATCCGGGCGACACCGTGCTTTTGAGTCCCGGCGGAACCAGTCACGACGAATTCAAAAATTTTGAAGAGCGGGGCGAGTTTTTCCGAAGCTTTGTCTCGAAAGACTAAAAGCGAAGTTTTAAAATGGTCGTAGAGTCTGCTCCCACTGGAATGACTTGCGTGGAGAGCATCTCTGTTTTCTTCGACATGACGACAATGCTCTGAGTGCCGGATGGAACATTGAACATCACAAAACCACCGCCGGTCACTCCTGCAGGAACGATTCTGCCTAGCATATCAAAATAGACGATGTTCGAACTGTCGTAGCTCTCTTCATGGCTTAAATACGCCTCAAAATCATCCTCTGGCACAAAGCCGATCACGATTCCGCTGTCAGGAACGTTGGTGATCCTTCGTTCGGTGAAAATATTTTGTAACCAGTCGGCCTTCACCAAGGGTACGTGTATAAAATCATCCTTGTCACTGTAGGCCATCTGATAGGGCAAGTAATCGACTTGGTCCGGCTGTACATAGCCAAAGCTGAGCCGCTGAATTTGCGGCAGATAGACTTCCGCCACTCCCAACACCTGCATGGAGTCTTTGACACTTTGAATGTGCACATTGGCTGACAGCGGGGTTCCCTCAAAGGCATCATACACTTTGATTTGTGTCGTCTGATTTTTGGTAGAGGCTTCCAGATTTCCGATCGAAACAGCCTCATCATCGACTTCCAAATTCAGATGACCAAGATATTCGCCGTTCCGGGTGGCGACCGCCGTGTGCATCCCTTTGGATAAGCCGGTGAAGGCAAAGTATCCATTTTCGGTGGTCGCCTCCACGCCTTGGAGTGGAATAAAGCCACTCAAATAGACTGGTACTTGCTCTGCGCTTTCATCCAGCGTGACCGAAACTCCTGACATGGGTTTGCCGTCAAACAACACTTGCCCAAAAATCATTCCCGAATTTTCCAAGTCTTGGTGCTGCTCCCCTTGGATGATCTGCTTGAGTGCAGAGATGAATTTCGTCGGCAAAAGAGAAATGCCTTTGGCCTCTCCCGCACTTAGTGTAAGGAGGGTGTCGGCGAAGCCTTTCGATCGGGCGCGGATAAGCCCGAAAGAGGACTCGGATATTTTCGGAAAGGCAAAAGAGCCCAACGCATCACTGTTGTCGTGCACTCCAAGCGTGGCGTACAAAATTTCAGTGGGTTCTCCGCGAATGGATAAAAGTTTCTCTCCCAAAAGATGATTGGGCTCTTTGTTAAAGCTAACAAAAGTTCCGGCGAACTGGCTTTTGGCTGTCACGTGCATCAACAAGTTGCCGCGTTCGTCCTCAGGTCCCAATCGATGACTGGCGGAAGCTATGACCGTACCAGTTTTATCAGATAGTTCGATGGATAGGGTTCCTTCCATCGCGGCAACCGGAATAGAGAAGGTGCCCTTCGGGGCGTCGATCTCTCCGACATCCACGCGCACTCCGTCGACGATTCTGCGGATTTCCAGCGGTCGATCACCAAGTGCTAAACCTAGAGGGAGTCTGACTTGTCCAGTGATGTTATAGTGTGACGGGGGGAGATCCCTCATCGCCACATCGCCACCGCCCAGAGGTTTTCCTGGTATAAATACATTAGGATGACTGTTCAACCGAGGACCTGCTGCTTTTCGGGCCTCATCTAATTTTTTAGCCACTGATTCACGCCATGATGGCAATTGCCAGTCCTGCGACATCACTTGACTTCGATCATCGGCCGCCTGCAATCGCAAGCGCTCAGAGGTTGGCAGTTCCGCGATCCAGTGAAGATTATCTGCTGGCTCTGCATTGGCCGAAACCATTTCTCGAGTGAAAACCATCTTCGGGAGAGAAACTTTTCTTTCGTTCAAGGCCACCAACGGATTCCAGGAATTGTCCCGCTGACTGCTCAAGTTCAAATTCGTGCTGGGCGAGTCCTTGATTTCTTTCCATTCGTTATCTATTTCCGGCACTGAAAAAAGTTGATCGAAGGCCTCTTTCGGAGGAGCTTCGCGGGTCACTCGGATCGTCATCGGTTTGGACGTCGTTCGAAAAAACACCGGCGTCAAAGTCTTAGGAAAAAAAGTCAGAACCAAAGCCGAGCCCAGTGCCGTCGCCAGCATTTTTTTCTCTGCGGTATGTACTGACCAGGATCTAAGCATTGGGTATCCAGTCTTGAATACCCTTATTTTGGTTAGAAGGGCCGGAAGCTGTCAATGACATTGGTGCCGTCTTGACTTTGGACAAGCTTGGCCTTGAGCTCGTCGGCCACTTTTTGCGACATATTCACGTCTTCACCAAGTTCTGAATATCCAGAAGCCGTTTTTCTTTCCGCGATGACCTGGACGCGAATGTCATAAGGTCGACGATCGCCCAAGATATAAAAATGGGCGTAAAGTCTTTCTTTGGCCGTGTTGGGATCAAAAGCGGCACCCACTTTCCGGCCAAAATAAGCCGAGAGTATCTCGCGCTGGTTGTCGCTGACTTCCCTAGGTTTGCCAGAAATCCCGGCGACCGCGTGGGAGATCTCCTTCAATGAGTATGGCTGCTCTGCAATTAAAACGCCCTCAACTGACTGACAGGCGGACAAAAAAATCGCCAGAACGCCAAAAAAAACGTTTCTCATTTCTTTTGCGCCTTGGCCCAGTCATCCATAAAGGCTTTGATGCCCTTGTCCGTCAGGGGATGCTGACAAAGTTGCTGCATCACTTTGTACGGCATGGTCGCGATGTGAGCCCCCATTTTGGCAGATTCTAGTAAATGAACTGGGTGACGAACGCTGGCCACCAGAACTTCCGTCTTGAAATCATAGCCTTCATAGATCTGAAGAATGTCTGCAATCAAATCCATGCCATTTTGTCCAATGTCATCCAGTCGACCGACAAACGGAGAAACCATCGTGGCCCCAGCCTTAGCAATCAAAAGTGCCTGAACTGCCGAAAAAACCAAAGTAACATTGGTTTTAATTCCATCCGAACTCAATTTACGAACCGCAATCAAGCCCTGCTCTGTCATAGGAATTTTAACCACAACATTATCAGCAAGCTTGGCCAGCTCTCGGCCTTCCTTAAGCATGCCCTCAGCTTCCAGAGAAATAACCTCCGCCGAAACAGGCCCCTTAACCTCTTTGCAAATTTCCTTAATCACATCAAAAAAAACCCGCCCAGACTTAGCAATCAAAGAAGGATTCGTAGTAACCCCATCAACCCAACCGCGCAAATTAGCAGCCTTAATCTCCTCAATCTCAGCAGTATCAATAAAAAATTTCATAAACTGTTCCCTTTCCCATTTTCCCAAAGCCAGTAGCGAACGTCGTAAAAGACCCGCAGCCGAGGCGAGAGGGAGCGAGCGCGGAGGCCTACTACCCGTAGGCCGCACAAGCGACCGACCGAACAACGAAGGATCCGGGTCTTTTACGACGTTCGCCTAGTAAAGGTAGGTGCCTTGATTGAAAAATTCAATCCTATCTCTCACTGGATACAACTTAACTAACTCTGTCAAAGACTGGCCCAGCACAGGATGTTCATAATCGCCCCAAACTTCCGCGGCACACAATAAAATCAAGCGATCTTGAACCAACCTCGGGTCTGGAAGTGTGAATCCAGGTGTCATCAATATCTCGCGATTCATACTTAAAAGGATGGCGTAAGAGGTCACGCTGGCCTCCGTCATCTTGAGTTCCATGATTTTGTCAGAGAACTCCTGCCTGGGTAGGGCGGTGGACACCCGTGCGGCCACCACCAATTCAGAGGTGTGGCTATGAACGTTGGTCAGATTTTCGTGATCCCTTTTGTAGATGCTGGAAAGTTGCAGGATCTGGCAAAAATTTTTTGTTTGCGCCAACAGCTTCTGTAGATTTCGTTCCGCCTTAATTGGGTCACCAATGAAGGCCACCAGCGCAAAGTTTTCTTGCGGGATTTCAGACTTCAAAGAGGTCCTCCATCTGATAAAGACCCGGCTTCTGCTGGCAGAGCCATTCCCCAGCGCGCACGGCACCAGACGCAAAAACTCGGCGATTCAGCGCCTGATGTTCAAAGACGATCATCTCTTCTTCCGATGTGGCATAGACTTTGTGGATACCCACAATTCCGCCCGCGCGCATGACTATAGGTTCGGGAAGTGTGGTTTTCCGAGGAAGCGCTTCCGTCAGGCACTGCTGCAAAGCAAGCGCCGTTCCGCTAGGGCGATCTTTCTTTCGGCGGTGATGAAATTCTTCCACCTGAAAATCAAAGCCCTCGAGTTTGGCCAACAAATGCACGGATTTTTTCAACAGAGCAATGCCAAGACTCATGTTTGGCGACCACAGCACGGGGATTTTTTTTGCCGCCGTCATTAGTTTCTTTTTTTGGTTGTCACTAATCCCAGTGGTGCCGCTGACCAGGGGAATCTGCAGCTCTACACAGAGTGCTAGCGCAGACTCCAGGCCTTCGGGGGAAGAAAAATCAATCACCAGGTTCTTGCCTAACAAAGTCTTTTTCGTGAGTGGGGTTTTCGACCCGCAGGCGGCCGCCTTTATTTTTTTTTCAGCCAGAACTTGCAAAATTTCTTGTCCCATTTTTCCGCTAGCACCAACGACCACGACGCTCTTCATAGCAAACCCTTTGCTTTCATTTCACGCTTCAGCTTTTCTGTGCCAGCGGCGCTCATCGCTACCAGGGGCAGCCGCAGTTCTGAGCTTTGAATCAGATTTAATTGTTTCAGCGCCATCTTCACTGGAATCGGGTTGGCCTCTATGAAAAGTGCTCCGATCAGATCCAAGTAATCACTGGCCTTCGTGTGAAGCATGGCTTCTGGGATGATGTGTGAGCAGACAGAAATCACGCCGTCGCCGCCGGCTGCCATGAACTGATCATAAGTCGCATCGTCGCCAGAAAGCAGGATGAACTCCTTGCCGCAAGCTTCGCGAATCTGTCTGGCAAAAGTGATATTTCCAGAAGCCTCTTTAATTCCGACAATATTCGGGTGGGCGCTCAGTTTTTTCACCGTTTCCAATTCTAGCGCAGTGACAGTTCTTCCGGGGACGTTGTAAAGAATCACTGGAATGCTCACTGCATCTGCAACTGCCTTGAAGTGTTGGAAAAGCCCCTCTTGTGGCGGTTTGTTGTAGTAAGGTACAACCACCAAAATCGCATCGGCCCCTAGTTTTTCGGCCACCTTAGATTCTTCAATTGTATTTTCGGTAGAGTTAGATCCCGTTCCCATGATGAGTGGGAACTTCGCCGGCACCCATTTTTTAATTTGTTGAAAAATTTCGCGGCGCTCGCTGGCATGAAGTGTGGGGCTTTCCGCTGTTGTGCCGTTGACGACAAAGCCTTGAACGCCTCTCTTAATTTGATCCCTCACCAATTTTTCCAGAGAGACATAGTCCACCTTTCCGTTCAGAAAAGGGGTGATCAGCGCAGTGCTAACTCCTGAAAATGGTTTCATCGTCAGTCCTCGTAAAGTTGAAGGTCAAAATGGAACTCTGCTGGGCCGGTCAAAAGAGCGACGTCACCTTGCCACTCGACTTGTAGCAATCCGCCGGGCATTTCTACGGTCTGCACGGTGGCCGAGGGGTGACAAGCTCGGTGAAATTTTGCTGCGGCCACGGCGCCGGTTCCACAGGCCAACGTAAAATTTTCCACTCCGCGCTCGAAAGTCACCGCCTGGATAAAATCTCCGGAGTCGAACTCAGCAAAAGTGATGTTCGCGCCTTTTTCGCCTAAGTCTTTCGACTGGCGTAGCTCTTGGGCCAACTGCTGGTCGGGCCCTTGCTGTAAAACAAAGTGCGGAACGCCCGTGTTCACCAAAAATCCGCGGACTTTGCGTTTGTTCACCAGAATTTCCTTAGGCCCGAAGTTTTTTTCTATTTCAGGCATGCGCACGCGAACGATGCCTTTGTTAGCATCAATGATTTGAGTCAGGATTGGTCCGGCCGCGGTGCCGAACGACACTTCTTTTTTAGATTTTATTTTGGCGAAAAAATAAAGCCCCGCACAGCGGGCGGCATTCCCACACATCTCTGCGTGAGACCCGTCTGAATTGTAAAAATCCCAGTCCGCATCCGCGCTGTTGGAGTTTTGCAAAAACAAAACTCCGTCGGTCGCAAAGCCGACGTAATCATTGCACAGCTTGTGCACGAAGGCCGGCCGAGACTCTGGCCGACAAGTTTCAGAGTCCGTTATAAAAAATGTATTCCCCGCGCCGGACATCCGCGTGAGCTTTGCCGCAGACTTCACCGAGACCTCTCGCCGCGATCGTCAGTGTTGAAGTCGGGAGTAAAGTCCTTGGTATCATCCCAATCGTCTTTAATTTTGGGTGGAGCTTTCTTCTTCAGTTGAATGTCTTGCGTGGCCTCAGTGAAGACGGGCTCTCCCCGTCCAAGCACCGGAGGATCCAGCGGCGGCATCGGTTTTCCTTTAACTCCGCAATGGCAAAAGGCAAACCCCAGAGTAATTAGCAAAATGGCATGGGAAAAAATGCGTTTCGTTTTCACATTAAGGATTATGTGATTTCTTTAGCCAATTTTCAACTTCTGCAACTCTTCGGCAGAGATTTGGGTCCGTCCCCAGGTCGCGGAATTGACGCGGAGTTAGTTTACGGCAGGCAGAAAGGTACTTTTGCCCGGATTTTTCGCTTTTGGTCTTTTGCTCGTTCTCTATTCGCCATCTCCAGTAGGAGGGTTCTGGATAGCCAGAATTTTGCTTTTCAATTATGGCGGTTTTCTCTAGGGCTGCGTCGAATTCGGCCTTCTTAAACAGTCTTTCGACGTTGGCCATCTGCCAATAAATCGAAAGCGGGCCCTTTAAATCCCCGCCGCCGGAATTCGAATAAGTCAGATAGAGATCAAACTTTCCTATACAGACCGCGGCCTGAGCACTGTGCAATCGCGCGGCATCGCTGTACGGATTCATCTCTAGCATTCTTTCGCCCAGCTTCAGCGCGCCAGAGCAATCCCCCACGGCCATGAGCAGCTCCTGGGTTTCTAACAGAACGGTGAAGTTGTCAGGCTCAATACGGGTGGCCTCATTCAGTTTTGCCAACGCCCCTGCAGGGTCATTTTGCTTCAGTGATAGCGCCAGCTCGTGAAGCTGTTGAGTTTTGTCAGAATAGAAAATATTGGCCACTTCTTCGATGGCGGCCAAGAGTTCTTTGGGCGGTGAGCTTCGGCGACTTTCGCGCTTGCTGGCGGCCACCAGGATCGACAGAGCCTGAGGGCGATCTTGCTGCACACTTAAATTATAAGCCTTATCGATGAGGTCTTTGTAGGTTTCTGTTTTTTCTGTGGATTTGTCGGACGCGAAGCTACCGACAGAAATAAAAAAGGCCGCGATAACTGCGGCCCCTTTTATTTTCTTCATAGGAAGAAAGGCTCTTGGCATTAGTTCTTTTTGAAAGAAGTCAGCTCAACAACCATAACACCCATTTGCGTGGGAGCATTCATTTTCGCCAGACCTAAAACAGGAATCAACTTAGGATTGATCCATTGTTCAATGTCTGTGTTGTCTTTTTTATTGTGAGCCTTGATCCAAAGACAGTCGAAAGTTCCCGCCGGAACTGTGACGCTCTCTTCTTTAGAATCAACCACTTCGATGTCGCTAGAGCTACCAGGATCTTGCGGTTTACCGTTGCAAACCATGTTGGTCACAGCGCCTGTGTTTGGATTGATGGTCTCTTCGCAGCTTTGGTTTTGACCCATCACTGCAATCGACTGATCAAGAACAACAGCATTGGTGTCCACAGACTTCACAGAGATGTCCATGGTTCCATTGATGAAACTTGAAATCGCCAATTTGTAAGCGGCCTCATCGCCAACTTTGAAAACCAAACCTGCGTTGGGTGCAACAATGTTCTCTGCAACAGCGTGAGAGATATCGGTCATAGTGATTGCTTGAGCTGAACCGGCAACAACGAGTGCCAAAACAGCAAGAGTGGAACGAATTGATAACATGGATCCTCCTTGATTTGTTAATGTGCTAACATCACATCTAGGCAAGTCTTTGGAGTCAAGGCAGAACATTATTCTTCTAGCGAGGACAGATTATTTACCAGCACTTGACGCGGCTTGCTGCCACTAGCTGGACCAACGACACCTTCGCGCTCAAATGTTTCGATCAAGCGGGCAGCTCTTGGATAACCGATGGAAAACCTTCTTTGAATCAGCGAAGCGCTGATCGCTTTTTGTCCGGAAGCCCAAGATAAAATTTCGTCATAGCGTTCGTCATATTCTTGTTCGCCAAAAGCTGCGCCTTCGCCCATGACGTCATCCTCGGGTCCTTCAATCGCCTTCAGTGCCGACGGATCATATTCAGGATCGGCTTGCTCGGCCCAGAATTTAGCGACGTCCACCACTTCTTTATCACTCAAGTAGGGGCCGTGATGGCGAATCAAAGACGAGCTTCCGGGACTCTTGTAAAGCATGTCCCCGCGCTCTAGCAGGCGTTCTGCGCCGGGCTCATCTAAGATCACTCTTGAATCCATGCCGCTGGAAACTTTGAAGGCGATGCGACCTGGAATGTTGGTTTTAATCAGTCCGGTGACCACTTCTTTGCGGGGACTTTGCATCGCCAGCACCAGGTGAATGCCCGCAGCACGGGCTTTCTGAGCCAATCGCACCACAGAGTGCTCGACATCTTGTTTGTTCACGGTCATCAGATCACCGAACTCTTCCAGCACAATCACTAGGTACGGAAGCTGTTGGCAGTAATACTTGTCGCCTTTTTTACCCGGAGTGGCGTCTAGCTCTGCATTGATTTTTTCATGCTCTTCGAGTTGCTCTTTTGAGAGCTTGCTCACGCTTTCGTTGTAAATCTCGAGGCCGCGAGCGCCAAATTTACTCATCGAGCGATAGCGCTTTTCCATTTCATTGACGGCCCATTTCAGTGCGACCACCGCTTGGCGGGTATCGCTGATCACAGGAAGAGCCAGATGCGGAACTTTTTCAAACGCCGTATAATCCACCTGTTTCGGATCAACAATGATGAGCTTCAGCGTTTTCGGGGAATGTTTAAACAAGAGTCCCATCAGCATCGACACCGTGAACACGGATTTTCCTGAACCAGTGGTTCCCGCCACCATTAAATGCGGTAACCTTCTCAGGTCGATGATCTTGGATTCGCCGGTGGAGGTCTTCCCCAGGGCCACTGGCAGCTTCATGTCCTCTTTCCAGAACTCGTCGTCCGCTAACATGTCTTTGAAGTAAACAGTTTCACGATTGACGTTCGAGGTCTCAATACCCACCACGTCCCGCCCAGGAATCGGCGCCAAAATACGAAGCGATTCGCTGGAAAGGGCCAGGGTCAAGTCATCTTCGAGGGCAGTGACCTCACTGAGTTTAACATTGGCATCAGGCCGAAACTCAAACATGGTGACCGCGGGGCCTGGTTTCGCGGCAACCACCTCGCCGGTAACTTCGAAGATCGCCAGTTTATCGCGAAGAATCTGCGCTTTATGCTTGATCTCCTTTTCATCCAGACGAACACGTGAGGCCGGTGGATCTTCCAGCAAGCTGAGCTTGGGAAGCTCCCAGTTTTCCACTCGCCGCTGCACGGGCGTTTTCAAAACCACTTTGCGTCGCTTGATGGGCCCTGGGGGCACCGCCCCGGCACTGTCATTCCGGCCGAAGTCAGAAGGATGGGCCTCTTCATCGGCGCTTTCATCGGGATCTAGAATTTCATGCGATGGGTTCAGTGAGAGCTGGCTGGGCTCTAAAGTGGCCACCTCGGGCTTGAGCGCGAAAAGCTTGCGCTCTGCGGGTTTCGCGGCGATTCCCACAGAATTATCCACATTTTTCTTTTTACGCTGCTGGTTGAGAGTTTTCCACTGAGCCTGAAAGAACCTCTTCAACAGCTGGACGGCAACCCGAGGAATCTTCAGCAACTCGTGAATAGTTTTCTCGCTGTAAAAGACCGTGAGCATCGCTGCCGCCGCCCACAGCACAACTTGAGCGCCCACAGGGTTCAGGGCCCTAATCAGCGCGTGGGAAATTCCAACGCCCAGCAGTCCGCCCACAATGATCTGATCGTGGAAGACACGAGTGTTCGGCAGATAGATCGAAAGAAGCGAAGTGAACGTCAAAATCAATACCGAAGCCCAAATCATGCGTAGACTCTTAAAGAACGGTGCCTGACCCTGAAAGCTCAATACGCCCATGCGAACCGCGCCAAGGACCAGTAGTACCGCCGAAAGACCCAGAACCTGATAAAGAATATCAGAAACAAAACTGCCCACATAGCCGCAGTAGTTGAGAACCTGCAGGCTTTTGCCTGTCGAATTGAACGACGGGTCGCTGGGGTTAAAGCTAAATAATGCTAGCCCCAAAAACAGGCCGGAGGCCAAAAGCAATATACCGATGATGTCTTGTCTGAATTTTTGAAATAAGCGGCTCATCGAATAATTTTACAAATATTTTCAGGCATCTGGGGAGGATTAGTCGCCGCAAGCCCCACAACCTTGACTTTCATCCACCTCGGATGGCAGATGGTCCTCGACCAAATGCCGAGTTTAAAAATCAATGAAATTTTTCATAGCATTCAAGGCGAGTCCTCTTATGTCGGAGTGCCGACAGTTTTTGTAAGAACCACCGCATGCAATTTGCGCTGCACTTATTGTGATACCACTTATGCCTATTACGAAGGTGAGCATCAGGACCTTTCTCAAATACTTGATAGGGTTCGTAGCTTTGGCGCACCCAATGTTTGCATCACCGGCGGCGAGCCCCTCCTCCAGAAACAAGTTTTACCTCTGATGACCAGCCTCTGTGATGAGGGTTATAAAGTATCTCTGGAAACAAGTGGCTCTTTGTCATGTGCAGAGGTGGATCCTCGAGTGAAATTAGTGCTCGACGTGAAAACTCCGGACAGTGGTGCGGCTGATTCTTTTGACTTAAAAAATCTTTTGATCACAAATCCAGATATCGAATTTAAGTTTGTAATTTGTAGTGAGCGCGATTTTGACTGGTCAGAAAATTTCTGTCGTCAATACCTTATTTTCGAAAAGTTTATGGTTTTATACAGTCCATCATATCGAAATGTCGAACCGCGATGGTTGGCGGAAAAAATTCTTCAAAAAAAATCAACTGCACGCTTGCATTTGCAGCTACATAAATATATTTGGTCTTCCGAAACACGCGGAGTATGAAGACATCAAATTTTCAATCTTTGCTGTTTCGTCGAGTAAAGTTAAGACCAGAAAGAACAACACTTAATCCAAAATTCTATGTAGGAGTGCCATGACGCCGAACCTGAACAGCTCAGAAAATCTTTTTGTCGCCAACCTCACCAACGTCAGCTTGGAAAGATTAATTAAGAGCAAACTTGAAGTCCTTTTTGTACAGCAACAGGACGCACAAGTGGAATTAACAGGTTTGTACAGCATCGTTTTGGAGCAAGTAGAGCGTCCTCTTCTAGAGATCGCTTTGCGCGCCCATAACGGCAACCAAGTAAAAACCGCGCAAATGCTTGGCATCAATCGCAACACCCTAAAAAAGAAAATCGACAATTACAAAATTCGAGTCAAAAAACTAAATTCATAAGCTAGTTTTGTCTTGAACTCGCGAGAAATCGCAGGTTAAGTCAAAACAACATCGACGGGCCACATCCAGTACGACCCTAATCCACAGGGCCCGCAAAATTTTCAGAACGCTCTTAGTAGTGCTGGCTGATCCGGCCTTTTTTAAAGCGTTCGAAGATGGAAGGCGAGAGGAAGACAGCGCGAAGGCGTGCTACTGCACGTCGTTTCGCTGAAAGCGAACCAAGGGTTCGACGGCGACCGAACGACCAACGAAGGATCCAAGCTTTTTATCGCTTTCCAATGTTTCGGGGGGGACATTTTTTTATGGCTGCTCGTATACCACCGCAAAATTTAGAGGCTGAACAGTCGATCCTTGGCGGCTTAATGCTGGACAAGGAAGCCTGGGATCAGGTTGCCGATGTTTTGACCTCGGCCGACTTTTATAAGCCTCAAAATCAAAAAATTTACCTAGCGATTGCTGAGTTGAATCAGAAAAATTTACCGATTGATTTAATCACGGTCTCTAATCACCTGCAAACCAAGGGCGACATCGAGGCCGCTGGTGGTACAGAGTATTTGGTGGATTTGGTGAACAAAACCATCGGCGCTTCCAATATTGGAAGCTACGCTAAAATCGTACGGGAAAAGTCGGTGCTCCGTCGAATGATCTCTGCCAGCAACGAAATTATTGATAACGCTTTCAATGAGGACTTTGCTGAGGTGGATCTTTTCATCGATCAAGCCGAAGAAAAATTTTACAAACTTTCTCAATCTAAACGCACCGAGGGTTTAATCAATCCCTTGGAGGTGGTGAAATCCAGCGTTGCTAAGATCGAGGACCTTTATCGTCGCAAAGCGGATATCACTGGTGTCTCAACGGGCTTTACACAATTGGATCGAATGACCTCTGGACTTCATGGTGGAGAACTCTTGATTGTTGCCGCTCGTCCGTCCATGGGGAAAACCGCTTTCAGTTTGAATTTGGCGCAGCACATGGCGCTTCGAAACAAAAAGACGGTGGCTTATTTTTCTTTAGAGATGTCCCGTGAGGCCGTCATGATGCGGCTTTTGGCTGCAGAGGCCAGAATTTCAATGAACGACATTCGCTCTGGGAAAATTAGCGACTCTGCTTGGCCTAAGCTGATTCAGGCGGCGGGTCATATCAGTGACTCTTCGATGTACATCGATGAAAGCTCCGGAATCAGCCCGACAGAAGTTCGCGCCCGCGCCCGCAGGCTCAAAGCGCAACACGGACTAGATGTGATCATCATCGATTACTTGCAGTTGATGGATCTGAAGCTCAAAGTTGAGAACCGCGAACGCGCAGTTTCTGAAATATCTAAGGCACTGAAAGCCTTGGCCAAAGAACTTGATGTTCCTGTGATTGCGCTGGCTCAGCTCAACCGGGGAGTCGAAGGTCGAACAGAGAAGCGTCCGATGCTTTCCGATCTGCGGGAATCTGGTTCTATCGAGCAAGATGCCGATGTCATTATGATGCTCTACCGCGAGGACTATTACGATAAAGAGAATTCCGAAGTGGTGGGCAATGCCGAAGTTATCATCGGAAAACAGCGCAATGGTCCCACCGGCACCGTGAAGCTGCGTTGGGAGGCCGAGCACGGTCGCTTCAGGGACGCAGACTCCGGAAGTCAACATCCGCTGCCACCACCACCACCAAGCTCAACGGTAACTTCCGGCAATTTCGGTAAGCCAAAAAATTTCGCTCCAGGCGCGAACCTTTAGTCCGCTCCTTATTCGGGGCGACAAGTGATTATCACCGTATTGGTATCTCCAATGGACTCACCAAGGTTATCTTCAATATGGACGCCATCAGCGGCAGCAATGTTTGTTTTAATTAGGCCCGAGGCCTCCTTTTTCCAAAGGCTCAGCGAAATGTGGGGTTGACCGTCTTTAGTCATGTTTGCTGCCCAGCTGGTCAGAGCCAACTCATAACTGTAGCCACCGGCCTGAACAAGTAGGGCGGCCGCGTCTTGGGCGGCATCTTGGGCCGTAAAGGTCACTTTTTTAGAGACAACTGGTGCACCAATTGCCGCCTGGATTTGGCAATCATAGGTGACGGGAAAAGATCTTGAAGCCAATGCCGAACAGCTCGCTATCAGTGTCATGGCACAAATTAAAAAAGCGTTTTTCATGAAGTCTCCTTTAGGTTCAAAGGACTTTATCAGGCTCCAGCCATACGATCCACTGACAGGTTTCTAACATGTATATATTGCGCTCTGCAGGCAGCCAAAGATACGCATCAGTTTTGATCTTTTAGAAAGACTGGCAATGGCCCGGATAGGGGTCACGTGCAGGGCTTAGAATAAAATAGCCTGAGCTCTGTTGGTTTCCATAAACAACGGCTGACTTTGAGTTGGCCAAAAGGCTTTTGTCAGAACGAATGGCAAGGACTCCGTCCTCACGAACTAACTGCGTTCCGCTTGGAAATTCGATGAGCACGCTCATGCCTTCGACGGGCTCTCCGCGAGCATAGACGGTCACATTGTTAGTGCATGCAATAACGATCACCACGTCTCTGTTGTCTCTGTTGGGGCCTCGGCAAAAAGCCGTGCTTGAAATCAGCATGATTGCGATGATGGTGAGCTGTTTCATTGTGGTCCCCCGGGTTTATTCCCAAGTGGTCAGGTACCATCACGGCCCAGCAACTTCAAACGCATTACCCAGGAACCTATCGCAGACAGAGCTCTTTTGAAAAAGGTTCACAGAGCGACCGACTTAGGTCCAAAAACCGTCCCAAAAAAGATAAGCGCTAGGGGTATTCGTCGATGTTGACTAACCTTAGTTTCATGGATTTCGGTCCATAAAATAGGGGGGATCATCATGGTGGAAGATCTCATTAAATTGATGGTGGAGCGCTGGAGTTTGCCTGAAGAGCAGGTTCGCGCATTTATCTTAAGTTCGTTTCCAGCGGAAACAGGAGCCTTGTCCCTAGAGCAGATTCGCCAAGCCACGGGCTCGATCCTTCAGGATGTCGTACTGCAATCGCTATCTAAAAACGAGGGCCCCGGCGCTGAAGCGTGAGGCCCTCAAAACAAACAAAAAACTATGCGCGCTCAACAACGACCTGAAGTGTGGTTTCTAGTCCATCACCCATTTTGATCGTGGCTTTATGTGTGCCCAGAAGCTTGATTGGCTCTTCCAGGTGAATGTCGCGGCGGTCGATCGAGTGTCCCATTTTTTCCAATTCTTTAGAAATGTCTGTTGTAGTAACAGTTCCAAAGAGTTTGTCGGAATCCCCGGCAGCAGCCTTGAATTTCACAGAATGGCCGCTGATTTTAGCCAAAAGTGCTTGGCGTTCAGCCA
>JABDFK010000009.1 GCA_013286585.1 Deltaproteobacteria bacterium | reverse complement strand
GCGCGGTTAAGTGAGAAGCTGAAAAGGGTCCAAGATCTTGAATCTCAGAAGAAACAAGCGCATGCCAGTCTAGAGGAAACTCTCGAGGCCGCGTTAGACGCCTATCTTCAGACGCACGACCCTGTTCAAAAAGCCCAAAAATTGAAAACCCGAAAAAATTTGGCTGTCGCGCGACAGGTGGATCTGCGGGATCAGGGGCAATGTGCGCACATTAATTCTGAGGGCCATCGCTGTTCGGAACGAAGATGGCTTCACCGGCACCATGTAATTCCGCGGCACTTGGGCGGGCCGGATACTGTAGGCAACTTGACTACATTGTGTTCCGGTCATCATCGGCTGATTCATTCAGTTCAAAACTCCAGCGGGCCCGTGACTTTCTCATAGGCGCGGGTCAGCGATCCATCTTTGATCAGCCCGCGCAGCACGGCCACATCCGTGGAAAAAATCCGGTCCTTCGCTGCAAACGGAACCTGCTCACGAATACGATCGTAAACCGCGAGCACAGCACCCGCGGGCTTCAGTGGCTTCAATAAATCCAATGCTTGCGTCGAAGACAACAATTCCATCGCAACGATATTTTCCGCATTCTGCAAGATCTGGAAAAATTTACGGGCAGCGATAGTCCCCATGCTGACATGATCTTCTTTGTCAGCACTGGTAGGAATGCTATCGACACTCGCCGGGTGAGACAAAATCTTATTTTCACTCACCAAACTCGCGGCCGCAACCTGCACGATCATGTGACCAGAGTTCAGGCCTCCATCTGGCGCCAAGAAAGCCGGCAACTCGCTCATCGCTGGATTCACCAATTTCTGAATGCGGCACTCGCTCATATTGGACAACGCACTGACAGCGATCGCGGCGAAATCCATGGCAAAGGCCACGGGCTCTCCATGAAAATTTCCGCAGGACAAAACTTTGTTGTCCTTGGCGAACACCAGTGGATTATCCGTGCTGGAATTGGCTTCAACCTCCAACGTCCGCCAAATATAGCCGAGAGCATCTTTCGCAGCCCCATGGACGGCAGGAATACAGCGAAGCGAGTACGCGTCCTGCACCTTTCCGCAGTTGGCGTGACTGTCAGCGATGGGCGAGCTCTCTCCCAAAATCCGATTCATATTGCGCGCGGTTTTGGCTTCGCCTGGATGTGGCCGAGTGGCAGAGATCAACGGATCAAACGCCGCGCGACTGCCGCGCAAAGCTTCCAAAGTCAAAGCCCCAGAAATATCCGCCAGCCACAACAACCTTCGCGCGTCAGCCACGGCCAACATGCCCACCGCCGTCATCACCTGACAGCCGTTGATCATGGACAGACCTTCTTTGGCCCGCAAAACCAAAGGCTCGACGCCTTTTTTCTTCAGCACGTCAGCCGCCGCCACAGGCTTGTCGTCCTCCGACCAAAGCTGGCCTTCACCAATCACGGCCAATGCCAAATGCGACAGCGGAGCCAAATCACCACTGGCACCCACGCTTCCCTGCTGTGGGATCACGGGAATTAATCCGGCGTTCAGAAACTGCAAAATCTTTTCCACTACGAGCGGCCGAATGCCGCTGTGACCGCGGGCCAATGCGTTGGCACGCAGAAACATGATGGCACGGGTTTGTTCGCGAGTGAAAGGTTCGCCCACTCCATGGAGTGCGAGCGAATCAGATTGCGCTGCAACTCTTCGAGCTGCGAATCATTGATGCGCACAGAACTGAACGCGCCGAAGCCCGTATTGATTCCGTACATGACTTCGCCAGAGGCTATGCGCTGATCAATGTAGTCACGGGACTCTTGCATTTTCGCGCGAGCGGCGGCCGATAGCTGGACCGGCACATTTTCGCGAGCCACTCGCACCACTTGTTCGATCGTTACATTTTCGCCCGTGAGTTCAATCATACTTCTTCCTTTAACTTTTTAATGGCGGCGGCATAGTCATTTTTGAAAACATAATTTCCGGCGACAAAGACATCGGCATCAGCGCAATGAGCCTTGGTAGTTTCGTTGATCCCGCCGTCCACCTCGATAAGATATCGCAGATTTTTTTCCCGCCGCAGACGCTTTAGCTCCGTGATTTTTTGCACCTGATCGGACATGAAGCCTTGACCGCCAAAGCCGGGCTCGACCGTCATAACCAGAACTAAATCCACCACTGGCAAAAATGGCAGAACGGCCGATAGCGCAGTTCCAGGCCGCAAGGTGATTCCAGCTTTGCATCCCAGCTCACGAATACGTTTCAGAACCTGGAGTGGATCTTTTGTCGACTCCACATGAATGGTCAAATAATTGGCACCGGCTTTGATGAACTGCTCGATGTATTTTTCCGGAGTATCGATCATCAAGTGCACATCCAATGGCAGCTTCGTCACTTTTTTGAGCGACGCCACGACCGGTACTCCGATGGTGAGATTCGGCACGAAGTGGCCGTCCATCACGTCCACGTGCACCCAGTCGGCACCGGCGGCGGCAATGGCGTCCAGCTCTTTTTGAAGATTTGCGAAGTCTGCGGACAAAATACTGGGCGCAACTAATTTAGGCAAAGCGATCCCCTTTTTTCAGACTGTGACCTTTTAAAAAATCTGCGATCGGCATGCGATTGCGGGACTCGGGCTGAACTTCTAAAATTTTCAAGACTCCGTCGCCAGTGGCGACACACAATGACTGAGCCTCGATGCTGACAATCTCGCCAGCGCTGCCGCTAGAACCACTAGCGACCTCGGTCCTATGAATTTTCAATTTCTTTCCTTGGAAGGGAACCCAAGTCCCAGGCCCCATGACGAAGGCGCGAACCCGATTATGAATTTGCTGAGCGGTTTCCGTCCAACGAATTTCCGCCTCAGATTTGTCGATCTTCTTTGCGAAGGTCACCAGCAATGGATCTTGCGCCGCCGGGGCTAGGTTCCCGCGCACGTAATCCATCAGTTCCACGCGCAGAAGATCCGCGCCCAACACCGCCAGCTGATCATGCAATTCCTTGGCATTCATGTTTGCCGGTATCGGCGTCGAGCGAACGCCCAGAACATCGCCGGCATCCAAGGCCTTCACCATTTTTTGCAAAGCCACACCCGTGACCTTGTCACCCGCCTCGACCGAGCGCTGAATGGGCGCAGCTCCCCGCCACAGCGGCAGCAGCGAAGCGTGCACGTTCACGCAGCCAAAGCGAAAGGAATCCAAAAATTTCTGAGAGACTATCTGCCCAAAGGCCACGACGACGGCGACTTCGGCTCCCCACTTTTGCACTTCTTGCAGAACGGGATCTTTATTCACTGATTCTGGTGAGATCACCGGAAGACCATGGGCAGTGGCAAAGACTTTCACCGGCGAGGGACTTAAAATCATTTTTCGTCCCGAAGGGCGATCTGGTTGTGTGACAACGCCAGCGACCTCGTAATGCTCATCTTGCAGAAGGTGTTGCAAGCAAGTGACTGCAAAGTCAGGAGTTCCTAAAAAGACGATGCGGACTCGACTCACAGCTCTCGCTCTTCTTCTTCATCGCCGTCTTCGTGACTTTTCTTTTCGGGATATCCGTGTTTTTTGATTTGATTTTTAATTTTGTTGGATTTGATCAGGCTTAAATGATCGATGAACAATGTTCCGTCCAAGTGATCCATTTCATGCTGAATGACGATGGCCAAAAGACCATCGGTTTTCAAAATCTTTTTTTCGCCCAGCACATCGTGATATTGCAGTTCGATGTTTTTGTGGCGCTCGACCGTTTCGAAAAATGTGGGGACACTCAGGCAGCCCTCATCAAAAGTGGTTTTGCCGTCGTAATTCAGAATCACCGGATTGATGATCACCAGTGGCTGAGTCACTGACTTTTCCAAATCGCTCATCTCTTCGATGCTGTAGCGGCCCTTGGTGTCCCGCGGCCGGGCGTCAATGACCAGCATGCGAATTAGCTCTGCCACTTGCGGAGCGGCCAGGCCGATGCCATTTTCGGCGTACATGGTTTCAAACATATCTTCGGACAGTTTTTTCAGTTTGGCTTTGGTCTTCGCATCAAAGTTTTTTACTTCCGCGGAAATCTCTCGCAGCCTTGGATCGGGAAATTTTAAGACTTCTAAAGTGGCCATGACAGCACTCCATGTATGGAATTATAAGCGGGCTTACAACCGCACTCGGCGAATGAAAAAATAAGCTAGGGCGGACATTATCACAATCGGAGCCCAGGCCGCAATCACTGGCGGCACGTATCCGTAATTTCCCAGCGTCAACGAGGACGTATAGAAGATCCAAAAGGTGAAAATCAGGCCCAAACACAGGCCCAAACTCATCATAGCGCCACCTGAGCGCGAGCGCGAGACGCTGAACGGAATCCCCAAAAGCGCCATCACCAAGGCCGCCAGCGAATAGCTGTATTTCGAGTGATAATCGACCTCGTATCTGAGGGTATCTAGGCCCGCATCTTTGTTCTTTTTGATGAACTGGGAAAGCTCTCCCATGGATAGCATTTCTGAGGTATTTCCGGTGGCGCCCAAATCCTTCGAATCCTCGCCCATCACTACCGTTTTTTGCTTGAACTGACTGGTCAGCGGGAAGCTGGAGTCCTCAGTAAAAAGAGTCACCGAACCGTTGTGCAGCAGCCATTGGGAACCCATTAAATCGACGTCCTTGGCCGTGATCATTTGAATCAAATCCCAGGCCTCATTGAAATAATACAGAGTCAAATCCTGCGCCTTGTTGGCCGCTGCATTGAGCGTTTTGATGTTGAAAATGGTGTCGTGGGACCGATACCAAATCCGTTCATTCTTGACCATGGAGTAGAGAGTGGGATTTTTCTTCACCTGATTGTAGAAAACGAAATTCTTGTGTTTGGCAAAGTTGGGAAGCACTTGATCCCCGACACCGAACTCCACCACACAAAGAATCAACACCCAGAACAACATGGGCGCACAGATTCGCACCAGGCTCATGCCGACGCTGTAGAGGGCGACCAGTTCGTTGGCCTTCCCCAATGTGGTCAGTGTAAAAACGATGGCCAAAACGCTGGCGACTGGCACCATGCGATAGATGGTGTCCGGAAGACCGTACCCGTAATACGGCAGCCAAGTGGAAATACCGACGTCTTTGTACTCCACCATCATTCCGAGGGCATCGATAGCGATAAAAATCGTCGCAAAGACGGTCAGACCACCCAAAAAATGCACCCAAAATAGCCCTGAAAGATAGCGGTCGATTTTATTCATTACTTTTTAGTGTATCTTTGACCTAATTGTTGACTGAGCCAAAGGAAAAAAGGTTTACTTAGTTCATGGCTTTACGCGTCTTATTGGCTGACGAAAGTACCTCGATTAAAAAAGTGATGCAATTGGCTTTGCAAGATTTTGGCGTGGAGGTCAAAGCCGTCCCCGTCGGTCTTGACGTAGTGCCCGTGGCAAAATCTTGGAACCCCGATATCGTCTTCGTCGATGTGCTTCTAGCCAAAAAATCTGGATATGAAGTCTGCAGCGAACTGCGAGCCGATGCCCAGCTTTCCAAAGTTCCTGTGGTGCTCATCTGGAGCAGCTTCATGGACATCGATGAAAACAAAGCCTCTTCTTGCGGAGCCGTCCGGCGCCTAGAAAAACCTTTCGATGCTGAAACCTTGCGTGGAATCATCAAGGATTTGGTGCCCAATACTTCTAGCAACGCGATCTCAGGCTACTTGAGTTTTCCTCATCTTCCGGACTTCATTGAAAAGAAAAAACCAGTGGCGCCGCCCAACGAAGTGGAAGAACCCGAAGATTTCAGTCAAGTCCCACTTCCCAACATGAATAAGATGAGTGCCGGTCAAACGACCGAACCCTGGACATCTGGCAATCTGGATCGTTTCAAAATTAATTTTCCCACCGACGATCTCACTCAGCTGGACATGAGTTTCGCCAGCCTGGAAGAGTCTCCGATTGCGCTCACGGGTTCCGGCGGCGGTCACGAAGTGCAGCTGGGTGATCTGGATGATGTACCTGGATCAACCTCAAGACCGCCCGCCGCAGTCAATTCGTCTTTGGATCCCGCTTACATCGAACAAATTCTGCGCGAGCAAGTTCGGGCCGTGCTGCAAGACATCGGCTGGAAAATCATTCCCGATCTGGCAGAAAGAATCGTCCGCGAAGAAATTCAAAAGCTCCTCAAGGATGCTGAAAAGCTCTCATGACTCTGATTGATCTCATCAAAGCCGCATTGAAAGAGGACATGCCCTCGGGCGACCTCACCACTGAAAGCTTAGCACTGACTCCAAGGCCTGGCCGCGCCCGCCTGATCGCAAAACAGGACTTGATGCTGTCCGGAAATGGAGCTTTCGAACAGACCATGCTGTCGCTGGATCCGAACGCTCGACTGAAATGGCATTTTGAAGAGGGCGCAGCCGTACTGTCGAAGCAAATCCTCTGCACCATTCAGGGTGACCTGGTGCAAATTTTAAAAGCTGAACGCGTGGCCATCAATTTTCTGATGCACTTAAGCGGCATCGCCACGCTCACGCAGAAATTCGTCCGCGAAATGAGCGGCACCTCATGCCACATCTTGGACACACGAAAAACTTTGCCCGGTTATCGCGACCTAGAAAAGCGCGCAGTGGTTCACGGTGGCGGAGTCAATCATCGCCAAAATTTAAGCACCGCCATTTTGATCAAAGACAATCACATCGCAGTGATGGGTGGAATCACGGCCGCAGTTCAACGAATTCGTTCGCACTCAGCGACGATTCCTTTGGAAGTCGAAGCACGAAATCTGCAAGATGTGAAAGAGTGCGTGCAACTGAACGTCAGCCGCATCCTACTAGACAACATGACCAATGACATGACCGCCGAAGCCCGCAAGCTGGTACCTAAATCCATCCAAGTGGAAGCCTCTGGCAACATGACCCTAGAGCGGGTCAAATCCGTGGCCCAACTGGGAGTGGACTTTATCAGCGTCGGTGCCTTGACCCACTCTGCCCCATCGGCCGACGTGTCGTTGATGTTTGACTGGGAGAATCCCTAGATGTTCAACGTTGGCGAAATTTCTGAGGCGTGGGCCAGGCAATCACGGCTGAATACTTTTTACCAAGGCAGTGTTGCCAGCACCAATGACTGGGCCAAGGAAAAAGCCTTCACTCCTGAAGTGGCCGCTGCGCCGATTTCGCTGTACTTGGCGGATGCACAAACTCAAGGTCGCGGTCGCGGCCACCACTCATGGTCACAAGCTTTGAATGGGTCCGCACTGCTGTCTTCGTGGGTTTACCAATTGTCCCTAGCTCCGCAACCCGTGGTCACCTGCCGCATTGGCTTAGCCGTAGAGAAAGCACTGTCGGCCACCTGGCCATGGCTGCACTGGTCTTTGAAGGCGCCCAATGACATTTACCTGGCCAGCGGAAAAATGGGCGGCATCCTTGTCGAAAACCTTCAGCAAGGAAACTCTAACTGCATGATCATCGGTCTTGGGCTAAATATTTTCTCTCACCCTGAAATCCCTCATGCGACGGATTTGTTGGCCCACCTTCACGGCGAAAGATTTGTCACCACGGCGGACTGGAATATTTTTTTAGATCGCTTGTTTTTAGAACTGTCGTCGGCGGTTTCGCTCAGTGGAAATCTGCTGTCACTGACCGAACAATCATCGCTACTACTGGCACTGAACAAAAAACCGGACCTCACCGAAAAGTACACTTCTGTGGAGGCTGACGGAACTCTGATCACGGCCCAGCGCCGGATCCATTGGACGGAGCTCTAAAATGGCCTTGATGCACACTCCGGCTCCGGAACTTGGACAAGCTCCTTTTGATTTCACCTTAAGGGGTGTCGATGACCGCCAGCATTCATTGCAAGAATATCTGGGCAGCGCCAAAGCCCTGGTGATCATGTTCATCTGTAACCACTGCCCCTACGTCAAAGCCATCGAAGATCGCCTGATTCAGTTGGGACACGACTGTGAGAAAATCGGAATTCCGGTCGTCGCCATCTGTTCCAATGATCCCGTAAACTACCCCGACGACAGCTTTGAAAATTTGCAGAGGCGAGCGCAGGAAAAAAAATACCCTTTCGCCTATCTCCACGACCCCGATCAAAAAGTGGCCCGGCAATACGGAGCCGTCTGCACTCCCGATTTCTTCGTCTACGGTAGCGGTGGCAAAAAGTTGGCCTATCGCGGCCGGCTGGATGACTCGTGGAAAGAGCCCAGCAAAGTCACTCGCCGCGAACTGTTCGAAGCGGTGCAAGCCTTGGCCAAGGGCCAATCCATTTCAGCGCCGCAAACACCCAGCATGGGTTGCAGCATCAAGTGGAGTAACTAATGCTGAAGTGGCTTTTAGGCACAATTCTTGGCGTTTTTCTGGGAATTCTATTTTATTTCATCTCTTACTTGGGAGTTTTCAAACCTGTCGACATCCTGGAAAAACAGGTGGGCCCATTGCAACTGATTTATAAAAACCATGTGGGTCCCTACCACAAAATCGTCGCGGCCCTGAACGAAGTGGAAAAATGGGCGAAGGACAATCACATCTCTTGTGAGCGAACCTTCGGCGAATTCCTAGACAACCCCAACACCGTCGAAGAAGGCCGTCTGCGCGCCAACGTCGGTTGCGTCATCGAAGCCCATCCAAGCGACGAGCCCATCCCCCAACTCCCTGAAGGCTGGACCTCCCGAGCCGTACCAATCAAAAAATATGTCACTGTAGAGTACGAAGGCTCGCCAGGAATCGGCCCGCTCCGAGTCTACCCAAAAGTGACCGACTACTTCGACGCCAAACACGCCACCATCGCAGGTCCCGTGATCGAAATTTACAAAATCATCTCTGACAAGGCGATGGTCACAACTTACCTATTTCCTCTGGAATAAAGGCCCCCAGCCCTGCTTCTTCCGAAATTTGGTGTCACGCATTTTCTCTCGAGCCAAAGCCGCCAACGCCCAAGCCCGACGCCGCTGATAACATTTCGCTAGCCAAGGATGAGTCCCGACTTCTTCAAGAACCTGATCCCAAACTTGCTGCGAAAAACTGCGGCCACTCTTCGGCCGAATTTCGTACACTAGTTCACAATCCAACGCTTCCGCCACCTTTCGCAACGTGAGCAAGTTGATCTTTCCGCTTTTTTCACTGAGTTCAATTTTGCGAATGGCATTTCGGCTGACTGCCAGTCGATCGGCGACGGTTGTCACTGACAAGAGAAGACTCTCCCGAATAAATTTTAGGCCTTTTTCTTCTCTGCCCAATAAGTTTTCATAATGCCGAAGCCAAAGTCGATAGGCTTCTTGGAGTTCATGGGGTGACACGGGACCCTCCTCTGAAAGTTGACAACCTGGAGGTATGCAACTTTCAGAGGTGGCTCAAATCCCCTAGACCGCTTAGGCGTGTCCGGTCCGGATTAGGTTTAGGGCACTTCCGGCTTTGAACCATTTGATCTGTTCGGCGTTGTAGGAGTGCTTCAGCTGCACTTCCTCTTTTTTGCCACCTTTGTGTTCGATGATCATTTTTACATTTTTGCCAGGAGCGAATTCGGACAGATTCACTAAGGAAACGTGGTCGTCTTCCAAGATCTTGTCGTAATCTTTGGGATCGGCAAAAGTCAGGGCTAAGATTCCCTGTTTTTTCAGATTGGTTTCGTGAATTCGAGCGAAGGATTTGGTGATCACGGTGGTGCAGCCCAGGAAACGCGGGCTCATGGCGGCATGTTCGCGGGAGGAACCTTCTCCGTAGTTTTCGTCTCCGATGATGACCCAGGATTTTCCGGCTTTTTGATAATCGCGGGCGATTTTGGCGAATTCAATCGCGGGAGTGCCGGTCAGCTGATTGCGGCCCTTTCCGATTTCACTGGTGAACGCGTTGTCGGCGCCCAGAAGCATATTGTCGGAAATATGATCCAAGTGGCCGCGGTAATTGAGCCACTTGCCGCCCGGGCTAATATGATCCGTGGTGCATTTGCCTTTGGCTTTGGCCAAAACCAATTGGTCGGTGAAATCTTTTCCGTTCCAAACTGTGAAAGGTGCCAGCAACTGCAAGCGCTCGGAGGTCGGAGAAACGGAAACTTTCGCACTTCGACCAGCGGGCGCCTGATATCCCGAGGGATCTGGCACGAAACCTTTTTCTGGAAGCTCTGCTGCCTGTGGGGCCTTCAACTTGATTTTTCCTTTGGGAGTTTCAAGCTCGTCCGTCATTGGATTGAAATCCAGTCGGCCCGCCAAACCCAATGCCATCACCAGTTCCGGAGAACCGATGAAAGCCAACGTTTCGTTGTTGGCATCGTTGCGTCCGCGGAAATTTCGATTGAAGGTGGTGACGATCGTATTTTTCTCGCCGGGCTTGATGTCATCGCGCTTCCATTGGCCGATGCAAGGTCCGCAAGCATTGGCAAGAACTGTGGCGCCAACTCCGTTGAGCACGGACATGTAACCATCACGCTCGATGGTGTTTTGCACTTGTGTGGAACCTGGGCTGACCAAAAACGGCTGTTGCATTTTGGAGCCCACAGCTTGAGAAGCCACGAAAGCCGCGCGGCCAATGTCCTCGTAGGAAGAGTTCGTGCAGGAACCCACGAGCGCCGAAGACAATTTGGTTGGCCAACCTTTTTCTTTGGCCTCTTTGGCCATCGCCGAAATCGGGCGAGCGATGTCCGGAGAATGCGGTCCCACCAAATGGGGCTCGAGCGAAGTCAAATCGATCTCGTAAACTTCGTCGTAATATTTTTTGGGATCTTTAGCCACTTCAGGATCGGCCGTCAGCAAATCCATATTTTTATCAGCCAGGTCCGCCAAAGCGGCGCGCTTGGTGGCTTTCAAATAAGCACCAATTTTTTGATCGTACGGAAACACAGAGCACGTCGCACCTAACTCTGCACCCATATTGGTGATCGTCGCTTTTCCCGTCGCGGAAATCGCGGCGCAACCTTCGCCGAAATACTCGACGATTTTGTCAGTTCCACCTTTGACGGTCAGCATTCCGCAGAGTTTCAAAATCACGTCTTTGGCCGAAGTCCAGCCGTTCATCTTGCCTTTTAAATGCACGCCGATCAGTTTGGGATTTTTCACTTCCCAAGCCAAACCCGCCATCACATCCGAAGCATCCGAACCACCGACTCCAATCGCGCACATACCAAGACCACCAGCATTGGGAGTGTGCGAATCAGTACCGATCATCAATCCACCAGGAAAAGCATAATTCTCTAAGATCACTTGATGAATGATTCCAGCGCCCGGTTTCCAAAAACCGATATTGTAGCGCGAAGAGGCCGTCGCCAAAAATTCAAAAACTTCTTTGTTAGTTTTATCCGAAGAAGCCATGTCGGCCTCTTTGCCTTTGTAAGCCTGAATCAGATGATCGCAGTGAACCGTAGCAGGAACAGCCGCTTCATCTTTGCCCGCCAACATGAATTGCAAAAGCGCCATTTGCGCCGTCGCATCTTGCATGGCCACGCGATCGGGTCGCAAAAGCAGGAAACTTTTCCCGCGCTCGATCTCCTGATTTTGGGGATCATCCAAATGCCCGTAAATAATTTTTTCAGCCAAAGTGATCGGCCGACCGAGTCTCTTTCGGACGATCACTAATCGCCGATGAGATTCGCTGTAAGCCTTCTGAACAAGTTCCGGTGTCGTTTCAATTTTTTGTGCCATGTTTTCACCCCGGCTCAGTCTATCGAAGGCCCTGAAAGAATTCAAGGCCCTGCCAAGGTCCAGGGAAGAGGAACTCTACTGCCTCAACTGCGACTGGTTCCGGGTGTAAATACCGACCTCAGAAAGTTGCATACCTCCAGGTAGTCAACTTTCTGAGTGATGGTTTATGCTAGACGTAGTGCCCGCCCCGGATTTTTTCTAGGATGATTTTTTCGGTTTTGATTTTGTCTTTTGGGTCTACAGAGAAGAAGGACTGTTGCTCACAGCGGATTTTTTCTTTGATCAGCCAGCGCAAGATGTCGGACAACCCCTTGTTCTTTTTATCGAGGAAAAAGGGGTCATTTTCCAACGCATCTTTGGCTTTTTTCAGAGCTCGCGCTTCGACGGGATCTGATTCTTTCACTTTGTAATGAGGCAGATCATATTTTTTTACGTCTTCGGGGAGCACTCCCAAAAAGCGGACCTGTGGTGCGGAGAAATCGGCGTTTCGGATGAGCGAGGCCGCGGATCCCGCTTTCAGCGTGCGGAAGATATTTTGCATAGTGTACGCATCCAAATCCCCGAAGAAATACATGGGTACGCTGAGTTCTTCTTCAATCAATTTGGCCCAGCCGCGAACGGCGTTGGAGGGAACACCTTGAGCACCCATCAAAATACAGTTGTTACGCTTGGTGAATCCCATGGCCTGTAATGTGTTTGCCGTACCTTCTGATTCGACAATCAGGCAGAAATCGATTTTTTTTCGGGCTTTCAATTTCAGTGATTGGGGACGATTTTTTGGCTGGTATGGTGCCGTTCCCAGAGTGGAGAGATCCACCGTGGCCTTGTCGCCATCAGGCATGGTTTCAGTCACTACCAATTGCTGAGAATAAGTTTGGCCGCCGCGATCATTGGCGAAGCAGTTGAGTTCTTCACGATAAACCCGCAACATATCGCCGATGAAATCGATGACAGAGTTGGACTCATCCTGATCTTCAAAATCCAGCGGTTTTAGCCGAGCGTTGCCTTTGATCACACCTTTGCACATGTAGTAAAGTTCACGCTTAGTATTGACTGAGCCGACTTCCAGGTTGTTCAGCAATAGCTCGAGCATGAAAACCACGCGCGCTAGCTTTTGCACGGAAGAAACATTGAGTTCTGTGCGCACCATTTTGTCGCCCGGCGTGAGGTAACCGACCTTGGCGTTGTAGAAAGAATTGTCCAAAGAGGTTTTCACGGCCTCTAGAACCGGTCGTTTTGAGCGCTCTAAATCTGTGAGCATGACCTCGGCCAGGCGTTTGGCCTCTTTGGGGATGTCTAGCTTTAGCTCGCGAATTCGCGTTAATTTTGCCATATCAAAACCCTACTTTTTCTTCTTTGTCGAAGCTGGTTTTTTTGATTTTGCAGCTTTGGAATTTTCCACCGCAGTTTCGATGACCTCAGACTCAGTTTCTTCGTCGGCGATATCCGTGCCCAGTTTTTTATCCTGATGCGCCTTCAGCTTGGAAAGCCTTGCTGAGGCCACTTCTAGCTCTGCCACGGCCACTTGGGAATCGCGACCTAAAAGTTTTTTCAATCCATCTTCGGCTTTTTTCTTGCGGACATCACTGGATTTGGTGATTCGCACCAAAGACTCCACCAAAATGGGCCCGAATTGCTCGATGTGGGATAATTTCCGTTCAAGATCAGCCTCGCGGTCTTCTTTTTTGATGTGGCGGGAAAGTTTTTGTCCCGCTTGCATCAAGGCGCGGCGGATCTCTTCGACCAATTCTTCGGAGGCGTCGATGGTTTCTTTAGAGGCATTTTTAAATTTAATGAATGGCGACACCACGGAAACAGCAAAAATATAGGGCCCGATGGGAAGGGAACTCTTGGGCTGCGATAAAGCGTAGTTTTTCCAATTCACCGATTCGATGGCCCAAGTGATGGCACAGCCAGATTTGTCGAACTGCAAAGGAACACGATTGGCGAAACGCAAGAGCTGAACGGGCTCGTCCGCTTCCAGGTTGCGATTTTTGAAACGTGCCAAAGCCACTTCCACCGACACCGGTTTGAAATCACAGATCGTGGGTTTTCTAGCCACGACAGAGAAGAAGTCGATCTCTCCCAGGCGCTGAATGGATTTGGAAAGCGATTCTTCGCCGACAGTTAAAACCGATTTGGTCGAAGGCGACATAAGCTCGGTGTTTTGCACCGCCAAGAAAACTTTCTTGAAATCATCTTCTTTCAACGCCGAAATAGGTTTCGTCAAAAGCGCTTTAGGAAGGCCTTTGGCGACAAAATCCTTGATGGACTGATCGGAGATCCGCGAAAAACCTGTTTTCAAAAATTGCGCCAGCGAAGTTTTTCCAAACAACGTGGCGTGAGTGATGAACTCACCCAGTTTGAAAGTGTGCGGATGGGGCAACGTGGCTTCTGGAATATCGGGGGAATCATTGCTGACTCGCTCGACATGAATCCAGTCGTTGTCTAAAAGTTTGTAGTGCAAAGTCAGGTGAGGGTTCACCAAAACGGTGCCCTCCATATAAGTGATCAAACCGCCGTCGCCGTTCAGTTGGATGCGTCCGTCGATGACGAACTCCACGCGAACGCCGCTGGTTTTTTTATCCCAATCCACGGTTTCTTTATTGCGAACAACACCGGTGTTGGATTTGATGTCGACGTCGACCCGCGCTTCGATGGCTTTGCGCATGCTGGAAGTTTTAGTGCGAACGAAAGCGCCTTTGGCATTGGTCAGTTGCGCCCACGTGGTCGCTGCAGAAATACCAATACCCTGTTGCCCGCGCGAACATTGTCCGCGTCCAAATTTGGAGGAAGCTAGGTATTCCCCGAAAACTTTGGCCAGATCATCGGGCTCGATTCCTGGACCATTGTCCTCTACGACGATCTTCACTAATTCTGAATTTTTTGAGGAGCCCACGCCCATGCGTTTCACCTCAACGGTGATTTCCGGAAGAATACCGGCGACTTCACAGGCGTCCATAGAGTTATCCACGGCCTCTTTCAAGGTCGTCAACACAGCTTTCAACGGCGAGGAAAAGCCCACCTGTTGCAAATTTTTTGCAAAATATTCTGCTGTACTGCTTTTTGTGATTTTGTTCGTCACAACGCTATGCTCCGATAAAAATAGGGTTCCAAGCACTAAAGAAACGGTAAAACAGGGCGTAAAGGCAAATCATTTTATTAGAAATTTTTTTTAAGGCCAAATTTTGTGTGCTGAGTTAATTGGCAGAATCGTCAATTTTCGTCGTCGGATTTCAAATTTTCTAGGGCCATTTCCGCTCTGGTTTTGTGGCCCTTTTTAGAGTTGCACTCCTTGCAAGACGTGACGCAATTTTTCCGATCCGACTTGCCGCCACGAACAATGGGTATCAAATGATCCATGGTGAGTGCGCTCGGATGGAAGCGCTGCTCACAATGATAACAGACTCCCCGAGCCAATTGCCCCTTCCACCATTGGCTGTCGCGAAGTTCGCGGGCCTTGGCCTTTTCTTTTTTCTGATGCTCGGCAGAGGCCGGGACGAAGTAATCACTCATTGAAACGATGACATACCCTGAAGGCCACGGGGTAGACAACCTGGATTTTTGCCGCTAGATTGCCGCCCATGAGACCCGATGAAATGAAACAGAGACTGAGCGAAGCCTACCCCGATGGCGAGGTCGAAGTGATCGATCTTACCGGCACGGAAAATCACTACGAGGTCTATGTGGAGTCACAGAAGTTTGCGGGCCTAACGCGAATTCAGCAACATCAGAATGTGATGGCAGTGTTTGGTCCCGAACTCAAAACCGGAGAAGTGCACGCACTCTCCATCCGCACGAAAACAAGGAGCGTCTAAATGTCAGCAAATGAGCGTATTGAAAAAATTCTGGGTCAAAGCAAAGTGGTTTTGTTCATGAAAGGCACTCCGAATTCTCCGAAATGTGGATTTTCGGCCCGAGCCACCAGTATCTTGCAGGACTTGGACACCGAGTTTGCTTCGGTCGACGTTTTGATGGATCCCGAAATTCGCGATGGCATCAAAACTTACGGCAACTGGCCGACCATTCCGCAGTTGTATGTGAACAAACAACTGGTCGGTGGCTCTGACATTATGATGGAGATGTACCAGTCCGGTGAGCTTCAGACTCTACTAAAAACCAACTAAGTTTTTTCGTCACGACCATAGGCTAGCAACTTCGAAGCATTAAAGTATCTCAAGAAAACAGACGATGGTGAGAGCATGAAAATGCTTTTCCGTGTTTTACTGCTTAGTTTTCTGACTCATCCACTTTATGCATCAGAAAGCAATCCTTGCAAAGTTAATGGGCAATATGTCGTTGTTGAATCTCAGGGAAAGCTAGTTATAGAGAGCTGCACTCCTGGACTCGGTGGCGACTCTGTGGACGGAAACGGCCTCGCGATCTCACCGGATGATGACCCCATCGCATTCACTGAGTTTAGTGCCTATCTAAGAAAATATAAAAATGATGCTGCCTTTTTTAGAGCCCTCGACAATATCGGGTTAGGAAAAGATGAAGAGGCTGTCAGAGCTAAATTTTCCAAAGCAAAAGATGGCATTTTACTCACTGGCGGTCTTAAGGATCGGGCCAACTTGCAATATATCGCCGACAAAATGAATTCCTACAGCCATAGTTCACCAGATGCCGATCCACAAAAAACTCCGGACTCATCACCTTCAGCTGGAACGAGATAAATTTTCAGCAAAGTTGCGGCTGTGACTTTGTTGCCTCATCATACTCACGCACCAATTTTTTCATGATCTCTTCACAGCTTAAGATTTCGTGGATCATACCAACGCTCTGACCAGCGCTCCACACGGTTTTCCAGGTCGGAGTTTCCGCCGCTTTTTCCAAGGTCTTCATGCCCATCAGATGGATCAGCGGTACCACGTATTTTTTAGTCGTCGGATGGCTTTTCAAGACCGACAAATACCAAGGCAAATCCAATCCCATTTTTTCCACATAAGGAGTGCGAATCACCGCCGCCGGTGTACCGGAAATCCGCGTGGTCATGACGATGTCTTCGGGAGTGCTGTCGACCACTGCATTTTTGTAGGCCTGTTCGATTTTTGCTTCCGTGCAGGCGATGAAACGAGTTCCGACACTGACGGCATCGGCACCCAAAGTGAGGGCCGCTGCGATTTGCGATCCGTGGGCAATGCCCCCAGCCGCGATGACTGGAATTTTCAATTTTTCTTTCAGCCACGGAATTAAAACCAGCGGAGAGATCGGTCCTGCGTGGCCGCCGGCTCCGGTGCTGACGGCGATGACTCCGTCGGCGCCCATGTCTTGGACCTTTTCGGCGTAAGCCAGATTGACCACGTCACAGACGACTTTGGCTCCATTTTTATGGGCCTCGGCGATGACTTCTTTTGGGCTGCCAAGAGAGGTGATGAATAATTCCACTCCGGCGTCGAGAGCCATTTTCAGATCGTCTTTTTGCCGAGTGTTGCTCTTGTTGACGATGATGTTCACACCGATGGGCTTTTTGGTGCGGGCCTTCATTTCTGCCAGCGCTTTTTTGTACTCTTCAATGGGACGATAGTTCAGCGCCGGAAAAGTTCCGATGCCGCCGGCCTCAGAAATATTGACCACCATATCCACATTAGAGACTAAAAACATCGGTGCGCCGATGATGGGATATTGCAGACCTAAAAGTTCGGTGAAAGAAGTTTTGATGTTAGCCATGGCTTGATGAGTCACCTTTCGTTTTTTACCGTACCAGTGTCGCAGAAAATATGGACCCGCGCCAAGCGTTTATGTAGGATGACCCGAATGAAAATCAATTTGGCCCTTTGGGATCGAGTGCTGCGTTTTATTTTCGGGATACTACTGACTGGTTGGGCGGTGGCCGGTGGCCCTTGGTGGGCCTATGTCGGTGTGTACATGATACTCACCAGCGGCTGGGGTCTTGATCCGCTCTATTCCATTTTCCGCATTCGAACGGCGAAAATGTCGGATCGAAATCCGGTGGATCATGCTGACTGAACTGCAAAATATATTTACTCCTACTCGGGTTTCCAATTCTGCCGAAGATTTGAAAAAATATGGCAAAGACTGGACCACTTATTTTGACATCAATGCCAGTTTTATTGTGTTTCCAGAGTCTGCCGAAGAGGTGCAAAAATTAGTGCAGCTGGCCCGGCTAAAGAAGATCGCGCTAATTCCTTCCGGTGGTCGTACTGGACTGAGTGGCGGCGCCTGCGCTCTGAATGGCGAAATCATCGTGTCTTTCGAGCGCATGAATAAAGTGCTGGAATTTAATCCGATAGAACAGACCGTGCGCGTGCAATGCGGAATGATCACCGAAGAATTGCAAGAATACGCAAAATCCAAGGGTCTTTTATACCCCGTGGATTTCGCCGCCAGGGGATCTAGCCACATCGGTGGAAATGTGGCCACCAACGCTGGTGGAATCAAAGTCGTGCGCTATGGCCTAACTCGTGACTGGGTCGTGGGCTTGAAAGTGGTCACTGGAACAGGTGCTATTTTGAATTTGAATCAGTCACTGGTGAAAAATGCGACGGGATATGATCTTCGGCATCTGTTCATCGGCAGCGAAGGAACCTTGGGATTTGTGACGGAGGTCACCTTGCGCTTGGCGGCCCCGCAAACTCCGGCGAAAGTTTTGTTCCTGGGTTCGGATTCGTTGGCGCAAGTGATGCAGACATATAGTTTGTTTAAAAAACACACCACGCTGATCGCCTTTGAAATGCTGTCCGACAAAGCCTTGAAATATGTCGAGCAAGCGACGGGAATGAGTTCTCCACTTTCATCACCCGCCAAGTTTTACATCGTCAGCGAGATCGAATGCCCTAGCGAAAAGCACGAGCAACAAATCATGGAAGCTCTGGAAAAAGCCCTTGAAGCAGGGCATATCGTCGATGGCACCGTCAGCCAGAACGAGGCCCAGACTAAAATATTTTGGCGATTCCGCGAAGACATCACCGAAAGCTTGGCGCGCTACACTCCTTATAAAAATGATATCTCTGTGCGGGTCTCAAAGGTTCCAGCGCTGATCGAGGAAATGGATCCGATCTTCGCCAAGAACTACCCCACTTGGGATGTGATTTGGTTCGGGCACATCGGCGACGGCAATCTGCACATCAGTATTCTGCGCCCGGCAGACATGACCAAAGAAGAATTCGTGAAAGAGTGCCGCAAGGTCGACGCCCTGATTTTTCAGGCGATCAAAAATCAGCAGGGAAGTATCTCCGCCGAACATGGCGTGGGTTTGACAAAAAAACCATTCCTATCTTTCACCCGTTCTGCGGAAGAGATTGCGCTGATGAGGGGTGTGAAAATGGTTTTTGATCCAGATCACATCATCAATCCCGGCAAGCTTATTGACTGACAGCTTGGGGACCGCTCAGACGTAAATTCTCTGGGATGCGGTCGTGAGAAACCGAGTTGCAAATTTTTTCGAAAGCTTCTTCCGCCTGGCCGGCGTTGGCAAAAGGCATGCGGAATTGTCCGTCACTGATTTTCTGCAGCACTGGGGCCTCTGCCAAAACTTTTCCGCCAAAGGACAGCACCAGCGAACTGTGTTGCTTCAGACCTTCCTCCGTGAACTTCAATAATTTACCATTAGAAAAAGTTTTCAAGCTGAACCAAATTTCATACTGATCCGGCGCCAGATTTTCCAATGTCGCTTCCAGCAGATCTTCGGCAGACAAGGAGGATTGTTTAGCCAGGTAAAAATCTTTTCCATAGATCGACACTTTTTTGCTGTTGCTGGCTGTTTTTTTGGTCGCCGCTCCAAGAAATTGAGTGCCCACGGCAAAAGAGTTGTCGCGGCAACGGGGGCGTTCATAAAATTTCACTAACTCGTGGTAGGAGTTCTGACAAGAAGTATAGTCGCGGTCTGCATCCAGGCAAAGCTTGTAAGCCGCCATCACTTCCAAAACACTGTCCACACTGGGGGGAATGGAAATCGCGCGCAGGTACCAAGCCGTGGCTGTGGTTTCGGGCTTTTTCTTCAGCCTTTCAATGGTGTCATTCAAAGCTTTTTGCGCATCGGTGTCCGCCGAAGCGTAAATGCCATTGGGATTGGCAAGCTCTCGGTAAGCGGTTTCCAAAATATCCCGGGCGGTTTTCGTCTGCAAGATTTTTAGAAAAGCATTTCTGACCTTGGTTTGACCCAAGAGGGCTTGCGCACGCTCTTCCATGCTCATTTGAGTGTAGTTCGGATTTTTCTCTGCCAGGGAAAATAGAATTTGATACCCGTCAGAGAGTTCGCGCGCGATGTCTTTGTCGGGTGTGCGACACTCGTCCGCACATTTTTTCAGCCAACCCAGTACGTCCTTGGGATTGGTGGCTTTCTGTCGAAGAATGTCCTCTAGTGCGGTGCCGTCGCCAGTGGTTGCGGCACTTTTCTTAGTCGACTGTCCGCAACTGGTGCTCAGTAAAATCGTCAGTAAAAAGTAGCCTACTTTTCGTCCATTTTTCATCAGTACACGACCCTTGTTTTAATACTTCGTGATAGTTGACCGATTTCGCCAGCCAGGGACTTGGCCTCTGCCTTTTCCACGTCCATCACCAGATAGCCAATGCGGTTATCGGTGGATAGGAATTGCCCCTGAATATTGGCGCCGAATTTTGACACCACACCATTGATCTCTCCCAGAACTCCGGGTTCATTGCGATGCACATTGATGATTCGGTGAGCGCCCGCGATGACCGGCAAATCCACCTGGGGAAAATTCACCGCTCCTGAAGTCGATCCCACCTTTAAGAAACGGCGAAAACTCTCTGCCACTTCTAGGCCGATGGCGTACTGGGCCTCTTCCGTGCTGCCGCCGATGTGCGGGGTTAAAAAAACATTCGGTAATCCTTGCAACAAGCTGCCGAATTTATCTTTGTTAGAAGCCGGTTCGTCCGGAAACACGTCAACCGCGGCGCCACCGACCTGCTTGGCCTTGATGGCTTTGGCTAGGTCTTCAATCACGACAACAGAGCCTCGGGATGCGTTGATCAAAAAAGCTCCCTTTTTCATCTGACGAAACTCGCTGGCACCGATCATGTCCTTGGTTTGCGGAGTTTCAGGCACATGAAGTGTCACAAAATCGGACGTCTCTAGTAGCTCCTTGAGGTGCGTGCACACGTGAGCATTGCCCAACGGCAGTTTTTTAACCACGTCATAAAACACCACCTTAAGCCCCATGGCTTCGGCCAAAACACTCACTTGTGAGCCGATATGGCCATAGCCCACGATACCCAAAGTTTTGCCGCGAATTTCACGAGATCCATCGGCAGACTTCATCCAGCCGCCGGAATGTGCCAACATATTTCGATCGCCCAGTTGCCGAGCCAAAATCACCAGTTCGGCGATCACCAACTCTGCCACCGAGCGCGTGTTGCTGTAGGGCGCATTGAACGTGGGAATGCCCAGCTGATTCGCGGCCACTAAATCCACTTGATTAGTGCCGATACAAAAGGCACCTACGGCATAGAGCTGCGGATTGCTGGCCAAAGATTTTTTGCTGACGTTGGTTTTAGAGCGAATGCCCAGTGCGTGAAAATTTTTGACTAGCTCGGTGAGTTCGGCCTCGTCGGGGGCGTGGCTCTTGAGTACGACCTCGAAGCCCTCTTGCTCTAATTTTTCCTTAGCTACAAGATGAATATTTTCGACGAGGAGTATTTTGATTTTTTCCATGCCGCTATCATGGCAAAACGCCATGAACTTGTCGATAACATCACGCAAAAACGCTCGCTTCTGACTCGCCGGCCTGAGAGACTCTTGATATGGCTTCTTTTACACTTTTGGTCGTCGATGACGATCCCATCATCGTCGATGCGATTCGCCTTATTTTGCCCAATCAGTGGCAAATGATTTCGACCAACACCGGCGAGCTTCCGATTTCATCGCCTAACTTTCACGCGGCCTTTGTGGACATGCACCTCAAAGGCAATACTCGGACTGCCGAAGGTCCAGGTTTAATTCAAAAAATTTTGGCGCAAAATTCCAAAGTGGAAATCATCGCCATGTCTGGCGACCTTTCGCTCAGTCTTATGGAGGCCTGCCTGAAGGCCGGTGCTTCGAAATTTTTGGCCAAGCCGCTCTTGCCTGACGAGGTTATTTCCAGCCTAGAAAAAATCGAAGCCCTTTGGCAAATCCGAAGTCTTGAGTCTCGTGGGCGTGGCCAACCGGTGCAATGGTTGGGGAGCAGTTCAGCCTCTGAAGATGTGAAAAGAAAAATCGCCAGCCTTCGCGGAGAGCCCGGCCCGATTCTTCTAGAGGGTGAAACCGGCGCCGGCAAAGAAGTCGCATTTCGTCTATTGAACTTGCAAGAACCCAATCGTCCAGCGGTGGCGGTGAATATCGCCGGAATTCCCGAAGCCCTATTTGAATCCGAAATCTTCGGCCACGTGAAAGGGGCGTTCACCGGCGCCGATAGTTTGAAAATCGGCCTGGCAGAGGCCGCTCACGGCGGTGATCTGTTTTTGGATGAAATTGAAGCCCTGCCACTGAATCAACAGGTGAAGTTGCTGCGATTCTTGGAAACCGGCGAAGTGCGAAAGGTGGGCGCCAAAGATTCAGTGCACATCAAAACTCGCGTCATCGTCGCCAGCAATCAAAACCTGCAGCAACTGGTGAAAGAGGGAAAATTCAGAGAGGATCTGCTTTTTCGCATCAGCGGAAAAAAGATTTCCCTCCCCAGCTTGCGGGAACGAAAAGAAGATATCGCTGAATTATCAAGGCATTTTCTTTCATTGCAGAAACCCAGAAGCAACAAAATGTTCTCTGCGGAAGCTCTAGAAAGCTTGATGCAATACACTTGGCCTGGCAATGTCCGCGAGCTTCGTCGCATCTGCGAACAGCTAAGCATCAGTGCTCCGTTACCAATCATTCGTGCCGAGGATGTGAACGTACTACTGCATCCAGCGACGGCGTCGGGAAAGTCCATCGACTACAAGCAAGGACTCTCGGCCATGTTGGAAAAATTCGAATCGGAAGCCATTCAAGATCTGCTCAACAAAGAGCCCGATGTCGAGGTCGCCGCAGAGCTACTGAAAATTTCCCGCAGCAGCCTTTATCAAAAAATTAAGTCCTACAACCTCTCCTACAATCAACAGGTGAAATCATGAACGGAGCTTGGCACGATCCCATTTATCAACAGTCGACGGCCATCGTCTTAAGCTTTCTTTTTGTCTCTGGCCTGATTGTTTATTTTTTGCGGAAGAAAAATTATTACTTCGTGGTGTCGTGGGCCAGCCTTCGATCATGGCTGATCTTGGCTCCATTTTTATTTCTTATTTTCGGACTTTCTGAACCTTGGCCGCTGATATTTTTGACCATCTTTGCTATTTTTGGTGCCAAAGTTTTTTTCCAACTGATGGGTATGTTTCATCGCACTTATTTTGTGCTGATTTGCTATGCGGGAATCATTGGTCTGGCCTTTTCCGTCTATTACGATCGCCTGGACGTTTATAATATTTGGCCGATGGTGGTTCTGGGTGCCAGCTGCTTAGTGCCCCTGCTGCGCAACAATTATCGGCATATGATTCAGTACATTTCACTCACAAACTTGGCCTTTGTATTCTTGGGCTGGTGCTTTATGCATCTTTGCCTGTTGTTGAAATTGCAAAATGGCGTTTACCAATTGATGTACTTGCTGATTTTGACGGAATTTTGTGACAACACCACTTTGGCCATCTCTCGATATGTGGGAACAAAAAAAATCTTCAGCGAAATTGATCACCGCCGCACCTACGCTGGATTTTTCGTCAGCGCCATCATTACCATCTTTGTCGCCGCCGCCATGAGGCAACTGCTGCCCGACCGCTCAGAGATCTATTGGCTGACCAGTGGAATCGTCGCCAGTGTCGGCGGACTTTTCGGCGACACTTTGATGGACGTCATCCGCAGAGACGCCGGCATCCGTACGCTGGGCGCGTTCGTTCTGGGACGCGGAGACTTCCTTCAGCGTATGGACCGCTTGATCTTCGTCGCTCCGATTTACTATTATGTGATGCTCTTCCTACAAGGTAAAATCGGATGAAAGAGTGGAGCTACGACAACGATCAATGGACTAAGCTGCCGACACACATGAAGCACCTGCCGCTATTCACGCGGCACATTGATATGTTCAGCATGGCGATGAAAGCAATGTGGAGCCTTTATCTCAAGGGTTTCGTTTTCAAATTTTATATTCGCCTCAAAGTCGTCGGCGACTATCACGCTGTCTTCAAAAAATATCCGAAGCTTTTGATCATCTCGAATCACGCCAGTCACTTGGACGCTACAAGCATCGCAGCCTCTATCCCTTTTCGCTATTGGCGCGATCTCTACATAGCTGCAGCCAAGGATTATTTTTTCAGTAATCCCTTCTTCACTTTTTTTTCTCAGCACTGCTTAGGTGCTATTCCTATCGATCGCCATGATCGCAAGGGCGAGGCCATTAAGTTGATCATCACTCTGCTCAGCGACTTGGATCGCATGTGGTTAATTCTTTTTCCTGAGGGAACCCGCAGTCAGGACGGAAAAATTCACGATTTCAAGCGCGGTGTCAGTATTTTCGCTGAGCGCACGAAAACCCCCATTCTTTATCTTTACCTAGAGGGCAACGGCGAGCTTTGGCCGAAAGGTGCCCCGTTCGCAAAGCCCGGAAAATTGAAAATTCACGTGGGTCCTGTGCATGAACCGGCCCCCATTGAAGAAGTCTACGCGGACTACCGCAAGTGGGTGGTGGGAATTAATCCCAAGGCCTTCGATCACACTGAAAATCCTGAATGGAAGGGATCGTGATGAGCGCTTCCCCCACCCGCCTAAAAATCGGAGACTACGAAGTCTGCCCCATCAACACCGGAGTCTTCGGCCTAGATGGCGGCGCCATGTTCGGCACCGTCCCCAAAGTGCTCTGGGAAAAATCCAATCCTGCCGACGACAAAAATCGCATCGCTATGGAGGCCCGCGGACTTTTGCTGAAAAGTCCTCAGCGCCGAATTCTGGTCGACTGCGGAGTCGGCCAAGATTTCGTTGCCAAATTCGGTGAAAAACTGGGCGGCAAATTTGCCGAAATGTACGCCGTCAAAGAGGGCGGCGACACCTTGCTAAAATCACTGAAGGCCGAAGGCTTAGAGCCCAGCGATATCACCGATGTCATCCTCACCCACCTGCACTTCGATCACTGCGGTGGCGGCGTCAGTGAAATTGGCGGCGAGCTTAAGCCCACCTTCAGCAACGCCAAGTATTACGTGCAAAAATCCAACCTGCAGAACGCGCAAAATCCCAATCTGCGGGAAAAGGCCAGCTACTTCCCCTGCAACTTTGAACCTTTGCTCAAAGCCGGAGTTCTAAATCTGATCGACGGAGAAAAAGAAAATCTGCTGCCGGGAATTTCAGTCTACGTTTCCAACGGCCACACTCAGGGCCACCAGATGGTCAAAGTCACCGACGGCAAAACCACGGTGCTCTATTGCGGAGACCTAGTCCCCACGGCCTCTCATGTGCGCTTGCCGTGGGTGATGGGATACGACTTAAACCCCCTACTTTTGATCGAAGAAAAAACCCGTTTTTTGGGCCCCGCTGCCGACCAAGGCTGGTATTTGTTCTTCGAGCACGATCCCTACCGCGCCTTTGGCAAGGTAGAACGCGCCGGAGCCGACTTCAAAGCGCTTTGATTTGACTAGCCCAATTATTTTTGAGAGAAAACCCTATCCGACATGGTCCCGTAGCTCAGCTGGATAGAGCAATTGCCTTCTAAGCAATAGGTCGTACGTTCAAGTCGTACCGGGATCACCAATTGAATCCAAACTGGAAGACTTCTGTTTTTCTTGTTCAGCCTTGACCCACTTTTCATTTGTGATGTCTTGAATAACGTCGATGGCTCCTATAATTTTTCCCTGTATATCTCGAAGTGGTGACGCTGAATTCAAAATAATTTTCTTTGAACCATCAAAACACTGGATAGTAATGACCTCGTTTTGAGAAGTTTCTCCAGATTCGATGGCCCGCGACCATGCCCATTCCTGGGCCTTAATCGCGTTGCCACTTTCAAACCACCAGCCAATGCAAGCGCTGTAATCATCTAACTCAAAGTTCTTAGTTCCACCCCAAATTTCGGTGGCCTGTCTATTGATCTCATAGATCTTCCCAGAGTTATCAGCCACCAGTACTCCTACCGGCAGAGTTTCCAGCACTGATCGAATATTTCGTTCTTGCGAAATCAGGTTTTGCGCGTCGTGAAGAAATTGATTTTGAATCTTTAACTGGCGCGACTTCAAATATAAGTTTGCATACACTCCGACTTTGGCCTTCAAAATGTCTGGATTGAATGGCTTTCCAACATAATCAATGGCCCCAACAGAATATCCTTTAAGTACATGCGGGTCCTCTTTGTAGATCGCAGTGACCATAATAATTGGAATGTCACGACCACGATCCATAGATTTTATTTTTGCCGCAGTTTGAAAACCGTCCATGACGGGCATCTGAATATCCAGTAGAATCAAGGCAAAATCCATGTTCTTAACATGCTCTATGGCCTCCTGACCCGAGGTTGCGCTCACGACATTATACTCTGGTGAGTCCTTTAGAACTGTCTCAAGTACAAATAGGTTATCGGGCCGATCATCAACGATAAGAATATTGGCTTGCGCAAGTTCGAAAGACTTTAGTGTCATAGGTTTCCTTATTATAATGGAAAACCATTTTTATAACACTAAAGAGGGCGGAATCCAGAAGTTTTCTGCTGGCCCAGTCCTAGGAAAGTAAATTGGAAAAATTTGCCTTGCTTACGGAGCAGGATCCGCGGAGATCGCACAAGCCATGATCAGCTGAGAATCTCCATGAATATAAACCAGGGTCAGAGGTGCCGCCACATTGTCAGAGATGGTTGCCGCCATGTCTTGCATTCCGGAAGTGACTAGGCCCAATAAAAATCGTCCATCTTTGTTGGACAAATAAACCCCGCTGTCGTTCACAGTTGCTACGAGTGCCTTGCTGTTGCTAGCCATAGTTCCTTTAAATTCAGAGGTCGGCTTAGCACCGTCTCCGACCGAACAAACATAGCTGTAAGCAAAAGCATTTATGGAAAGAAGTATCGTCAGCATCGCGCAAATCTTTTTCATACATATCCCCTTTGGTTTTAGCATTCAACTTTGCTGAGTCTTTGCAAATTGAATGCCACAGAGACATGTTGTCGGAAATTTCACCAAACTTTGTGCCAGCAAATGAATCGCGTTTTTTATTTATAAATCTTAATCGCACCGTGACACTCATGAACGCGAGTGGTCTTTTTGACTCTTGTGTCACTGGTTCTGTTAAAAGATCTGAAGGCCGCCAAGTATCCTCGCACGCCAAACTTATCGGTGTATAATACCTACCAAGTAGGATGCTATTTCAGGAAATCTTTGCAGGGGGTGCAAATGACTCACTTGAAAACCAAGGATGCGGTTCCACGAAGAGTGTTGATCGTTGATGATGATACTTCTATCGATGTGCTCTGGGAAACTGTGCTGCGAACTATGGGCATCGACATGAAAGTGGATTGGGCGACCAGCGAGGTCGAGGCCTCGGCCATGATCGCGTCCCTGCTTCAACAAAATCTGTTTTACGATCTTATCGTTGCCGATATTTTTCTTTCCGGATCAGGAACTGGTTTAGATCTGTGGCAAAAGGCGACTCTTGCTCAGAGGGAAAGATTTGTGATCGTGTCATCTTCCAATGAAAAAAAGATCGCCGAACATTTGAAAAGTCACACGTTGATGCCCAATTTTTTGCCCAAGCCTTTAAATCTGAACGACATGAGAAAAGTGACCGATAAAATATTTAACCTTGGGTCCATCACTAACGCTCCAATGAGTATGGATCCCTTTGTATGAACCGGTTTGGCCGTAGTTCTTCAATACGAAAATCAGGCCTTCCGGTGGTGTTTATTACCGGTTGCGGATCGGGCTTGGGGCTGGCTTTGGCCAGGGCCTTTCATAAGAAAAATAATTACCGTGTGGTTGCTACAGCACGAAAGGAAACTGACGTGGATAGATTGCGACTAGAGCTTCCAGAGAGCGACCGATTCATCGTTCGCCACTTGGACGTCACCGATCAAATCCAGCGGGAAGCTTTGGTGGCCAGTGTCTTTGCACTCTGGCGATCCGTGGATATTTTGATTAACAACGCAGGGATTTCTTATCGCTCGACCATCGAACACATGGATGATGAATCTGAAATTCACCAGTTGAGCGTTAATTATTTGGCCCCCATGGCCTTAATTCGCCTGGTGATTCCTTCCATGCGTGAGCGCGGTTTTGGAAAAATTATTAACGTGTCCTCTGTCAGCGGCATGGTGGCTATGCCGACGATGGCCTCGTACAGCGCCTCGAAGCATGCGTTAGAAGGGGCGACAGAAGCCTTATGGTATGAGCTTCGACCCTTTGGTATCAACGTCAGCTTGATACAACCAGGATTTATTAATTCTAGTTCGTTCACCAGAGTTTACTTTTCAAAAAAAGCAGAGCTCAGCAAGGCGCTGGACGGACCCTATGCGGACTATTATTACAACATGGAAACATGGATCACCCGTCTGATGAACCGATCGCTAACTACGCCGGAAAAAATCACCGATCAAATCATAGTGCTGTGCGGATCTAAGGAGCCACCCTTATGGGTGGCGGTAACAATAGATTCCGTCGCCTTTTCGGTCCTGCGTAAACTGGTTCCGCGAAATTGGTTTCACAAATTCATCGTGCGCTTCTTGCCTTCACAGAAAGACTGGGGGGGCCGCTTTCGAAAAAATGAAAAAGAGCTCAGTCGATTGGTCCCGCAAGAGCTTAAATGATCGAAAAATATTGCCTTTGTTGTCCGATTTAAGGATATTCTCCCATATATGAAAACCAAGATTATTCAGTTATTAAAAAAAGTCTTTCCTCGCCTTGCCGTGACTTACGTTCGATGGAGAAGTAGTATTCCTGACGGCCGTCAGCCAATGATGACCCCCATGGGATTTAAATTGATTGGAAATCCGACGATGGAATCTGGTTCCTTTGAACCCGGGGAAACAAAAATTTTTCTAAAACTTCTTGAATCTGTGGATGTGGTCATCAATGTTGGCGCGAATATCGGCTATTATTGTTGCATGGCCCTCCAACATAAAAAGTATGTTGTGGCCTTTGAGCCCATGGCACAGAATCTGAATTACCTCATGCGCAACGTTACCGCCAACGGCTGGCAATCGAAAATCGAGATTTTCCCGGTCGCGCTCTGTGATAAAATTGGTGTTGTCGATATTTATGGCGGAGGTTCCGGAGCATCCATGGTCGAAGCCTGGGGTGGAGTCTCGAAATACTTTTCGACTCTGGTTCCCTGTTCGACAATGGACGTGGCTCTGGGATCAAGATTCAATGGTCAACGCTGCCTCATCATGGCTGATATCGAAGGCGCAGAAAAATTAATGCTGGAAGGTGCTTCATTGATGTTTACTGCCCGTCCGAAGCCTATATGGTTCGTTGAGATTTCGATTTCTGCGCATCAGCCGGGTTCCCGGCGCAACCCAAATCTGCTCAGCACTTTCGAGGAATTCTGGAGCCGTGGATATCAAGCTTGGACCACCCATAAAGAAAACAGAATTGTCACAAAAGATGAGATCGAGAAAATAATTTCGACCGGCATAGATACTCTTTGGGCGGATACATTCCTTTTCATCGATAAAAACGAGCATCATGATTTTGAGGTTCTTAAATATCTTTCAATTACCACCGTTGATCACATCCGGTGAAATGGCGCAAGTCACCATCAGCTGAGCATTGTCATGAACATACACCAAAGACAACGGCACGGCGATGTTGGTGGACACTGTTGCGGACAAATCCCTCAGGCCAGTGGTTACTAGACCCAGTAGAAATCGTCCATCTTGGTTGGATAAATAGACCCCGTTGCCGTTCACTGTCGCCACGAAGACTTTGCTATTGACGGCCATCGCTCCCTTGAGTTCACCATTGGGATGAACTCCGTCACCGATGGTACAGTCGTAGCTGTAGGCAAATACATCCATGGAAAGAAGCATAATCATCAAAGCAAAAAAAATTTTCATAGATTTCCCCTTTTGTTTTGGCCTTCAACCAGGGAATTATGCAAAGCGAATGCCAGATTGTCCGGAATTGTGACGCGCTTTAAAAAAGACTCGGACCACAGAAGCTTTGCTCTTTCTGTTGTCGCTGCTGGGGAGTGAATGAATTTAGATTCGTCGCCTTATCCGTTTGCAGAGTCATTACCGTGGGCACGAGCTGTTGTTGCGCATCTTTTGGATTATACAATTTATGAAACTCATCATTAAAATTATTATAGAGAACGACATTGCCTGAAACCTGGGCTTTGGCATCGAAGGTTTGCACTCGAAAAGACGCGCCGTGATCCATTTCAGTGTCGGTCGGCACCGTGATCGGATTGAAGTCATTGAACATCACGCAATTTTTTAGACTGGTTGCTGGAGTATCTTTTGGAGTGATCTCTCCGTCATAGTCGGGTTTGGCATCCATTGGTGGTGTTATCGCGAAAGTGCGATTTGTCACCAGATAATTTTTGAACTGATTGTTAATAAAACGATTGTTTCCGCCAGTGGAAACACCCGCTACGTCGACGGTCTGCCGTGCAGAGCTGGGCTCTCCCTGAAAAACACTGTCGCGAATTTCGTTGTAACGGGAACCTTCAGAAATCACGACGTCAGGGCTGGGAGTATTGTCGGCTTTGTCATAATGAATGCTCGAATCATACCGCATATTCGAATTGCGCACATGAGAGCCAAACGTAAAGTAGGCTAACTCGATGGCCCGATAGCCATATTCTCCGGATACATTATCTGCTATGGAGTGGCTAAAACCATTGCTGCTAAGAGCGGTTACTCCGCGAATGGATAAATCCGACAATTCGCATTCAAACAGTCCTCCCCAGGCAAATGCGTGGGCATTGGCCTCCAGCCGAACATGGCTGAGTTTCGTATTTTCCAAAACATGGTAAGGAACTGAATCTAAGCCCAGATCGCTATAGTTGAAAGCGGCATTGCGTGGATCTATCTGCAAATCAACAAAGTCAGGAAGAGTGTACGGAGTATCTGGATTGGTGGTGCTTCCTGTTGGTACGGGAATCATGACTCCTGGTGCGGAAATTACAATTCGTCGCGTGGGATCGTAGTCTCCAATCCCGTATTTGACCTGGATTTCTACGTTCCCACCGCTGGCATGTCGGATTCCAACGACTCGATCGATCGTGCCAAGTTCTGGTCGAAAATTATGCTGAACGGGCCGGTCGCCGGGATTCACCGGAGCGATGTATTGAATGAAACCAATTTCACTGCGAAGAAAAACCAAAGAACCCAGCTTGATGCCCAGAGCCACTCTTGTCGCTGGGCTGATAATAAATTTATTGATCGAACCGTTACCCGCAGAGAACGCGGTTAAGAAAAAGCGATGCTTGATGAACGCCTTGCCGTCATAGTCCCCAAGTACAAAAACTGACGATGACGATGGCTTCACTTCAGACCCTTGAAGGTTGCGAATGATTTGATCGGTCGTATTGGTACCGGTTCCCAGGATTTCAACATTCGAGGGAACGATACTGGGTGAAGTCACCTCATAGACACCCTTGGGAACTTGCAGATGTCTTCGTCCATCAGCGGCCGCGGGCAAAACTTGCAATATTTTCATCGCCGCAACGAAAGCATCGTCCCACAGCGTGTGACCTGCGAAATCACCCGCTCCCGACTTGGTGAGCGTCTTCAGGTCCGTGATCACAAAAGTACTTTTGTTGGCGAGAGCCTTTTTGCACACCAGCGACAACAGCGCATCGTTGGAAAACGCAGCCTCGCAGACACCCCTTGGCGCCAGGGAGAATTCGTCACTTCGAGATGGGTTAGAAAATACCAGTGCCATAGCGACAAAAAAAAGTGTGGTTTTCATTTTGAAACTCCTTCAAATAATCTCGAGCCCATTGTTTCATATCGATCTGATTGTGCCAAGACCTGAGAACCTGGGCCATCGACCAGTGGTGCCACCACAGAGGAAAGAGACTCAGCTTGGAACCAGATCTATTTTTCAAATTGGTTTCAAATAATTTTAAATAGAGCCCGGCGCCGAGTTTCTACTGGCACGAAAATTGTTATGTGTCTCTGTGATCGTTAACAAAATCAACCCGGAGATCGTCCTGGACGACCTTCAACATCAGGAGAGTTTATGAAAAATGTGATTCTAGTTTTAAGTATTTTGGCCAGCCACTTTGCGGGCGCGCAGATCGCCAATAATCCTTTGGTTAAATTCCAAGTGATTGCCGCACAATTTGACCCTGCACAAGTGGGCATTAACATCGGCGCAAGCTTTGTAGATATTAACTATAATATAAAGCAAGTGACCCTGACAGTGACACATCGATATTTCTGTCCTCCAGGTGCAGAATGCCTGCAATCAATGCCAATGCCCACCCTTGTGACTTTACCTATCGTAGCTGTCCAAGTGGACGCATGTGGAATGAAAACTATCAGTGCATTGACTGATGCCCGTCCCTATGATGGCTCTTTGGAACAAATCGTCGTCCAAGACTATTCCAACGTCAAATGCGAGTATTTCATTCCATATCAAAGCACAGCCAGCTACACGACACAATTCTTTAACAGACGAACTGGTCAACAAGAAACTCATGTTTCAAAAATGGGTTTGAAGCCAGATTCAATGATTCCCTAAGAGGTGGGTCAAGCACTGTCCGTTTCATCTCAGCAAGTATGGATTTATTTTCAAGAGATGCAGCCGCAGGATGTCTGCTTTGATGGGCGTTGGACCGATCATCTAAAAAAATGAAAACCGAGAGGGTATTTTCATACCCTCTCGGTTTTTGTGATCTAAAGTCGAAGCTGACAAAATCCTTCTGGAACATAGCATTCATCGGCGTAATCTGGTCCGCCACAGTCATAGAGCGCGTTGTACGCAGCCTCTTGGCGAGTGGGTGCAGAAGCCGAATATGGATTCCGATTTTCATCAAATGCTGTGCATTGGTAGTAGTTCCGTTGAACTTCTGCCACGAACACAAATCTTGGGAATACAATGGCGTCATAGAACCAGAATGGACGGACGCGGTAATCTATATCCCAACCAAAGCGCCAGCCGGGACGAGGTCCACCGTCATGCCAACCGGGATGACCCCAGTAGCGACCGTGACCCATTCCTGGATGTGGATTTGGGCGTGGATATGGATGGGAGCCTGGATGCACAATGGGTCGCGGGTGCACGACAGGGCGCGGTCCCGGATGCACCACAGGATGTGGCGCCGGCGTAGGCCGCACAACTGGGCGTGCGGGCTCGGGACGTGGACGCACAATTTCACGACTGTCATCAGTCACCGACGGTGAAAGCTGAGTCGCGTTTTCGTCCACAGCCCAGCTCGAATGGTCCGCTTCTGAAGTGATCACTTGGGCGTGCGATTGAGCACCAATCAGCAGTCCTAGGATCGATATTAAATGATATGCTTTCATATTCTTTCCTTTCGTTGGGTTGTTTTTAGTAACAAATCTTCCTTATTTTTTTTCTGTTTCAACACTGTCTGCCAAGGCCGTGATAATCACATCGATGCGCCGATTTTGAACCCGACCCTCTGCCGTTTTGTTACTAGCTATGGGTTGGGAATCCCCAAGCCCTTTCGCGGTAACTTTGTCATCACTGATGGAATTATTGGCCACCAAATATTTTTCCACAGAGATAGCTCTTTCCTGCGACAGCTTGTCGTTGACTGTTTTCGAGCCCATGGAATCCGTGTTTCCCTGAATGACAATGGACTGTGCGGTATCACGAATCACCTTCTGCAGTTTCGCCAGTAGCGGATAATTGTCTTTGGTGATCACCGCTTGATTCACGGGAAATTTCAGCCCCTTCAGTCGCAGCAGAAGCTGACTGCCCTGCTTGTAAACCTCGGCCTCTTGGTCAGAGAACATTCGCCGAGCCGAAGCATATTGAGACTCCAAGCGATTTTTGTCGGCCAGGCTTTGATTGGCCGCAGTTAGACTCTGGATGTTTGCGTTTTTCGCCTCCAACTGTTCTTGGGCCTGATTTTGAGTCAATTCAGTTTGCTCTTTGAGCTCCGTCTTTTCATGTTCAGCCGATTCTGCCTGGATTTGGTCTTTCTCTAGCTGAAGGGCGATCTCTTCCGGAGTTTGTTTTGTGGTGCTTTTGGCCTGACGAACCAGTCTTAAAAGTCTAGCCGCGGACATTCTGGCTTTTAAACCTGCAGAAGTGACGGCCTCAGTGTTGTGACGATCGGCTGTGATGATTCGGTCCGAGGTCTCGATATCGCCTTTCGCCAATTGTAAAGTCTTCGGTGCCAACTTTTCAGCACCCTCGTGAATGGATGTTTGCAGATCGTCTTTTGCACTCTGCAAATTTCCGTGTCGGATAGAGTCCAACTCTAACTTGGAATAATCCCCAGCCAATTTGTCACGGTCTTGCATGGCCCCTTTTGTGTCATTGGCCTCGATTTCCTTGGTGTCCTTCACCAAGTCTTTGTCGGTGCCTTTGAATTCGTTGGCAAAGTACTGAGGAGCATGGGCCGCTATGGCCAGTTTCCGTGCCTCAAGAACTTGCGGCAAAACGTCTTTGCTAACTTTAGAAACATCGGTCGCCTTTGCCAGAGAGTCTTTACTGAGTGCAACCTGGTGCAGAACTTTCGCTTGATCTTTATTGTGATCGCGGTCCTGCTTGGCCTGGTTCAAGGAATCCACTGCTTCGGAAAAATTCTTAGGCGCCATCACGTCGAGCTGGTCGACCACTCCTTGTTGAATCGCCGCATCAGCACGACTGATTTCCACATTCGGATCTGCAGTGCGATCAAACTCGGCGATGGGAGCCTTGGAACTGCAGGAAACAGTGATCAGTCCGGTGAAAGTGATGAGCGCGACAGAACAGATAACAGAATTTTTCATGTATGTTCCCCATTTGTGAGTTCCCGAAATTGGGCCGAGCACAAACTATTTTCTATCAGGGGAGCAGCAATTAACCTGCCACAAATCACCCACCGCTCGGCAAGTGGGAATCAACCGTTGAAACAATCACTTAGCTCGAAAAATCGATTCCTTTCACACGGGCAATGATTCTGATTTTCGTTCGTTTTTTGAACCAGATTGTGGATATATAGAGTATTAAAGTCTCGTCAGAGCAACCCTAGCTAGAAGATTTCGTAGTCGCCTGCTTGAAAAACGGCGCGTACAAGTCCTCTTGCAACGGCATCGCGATTTCATCTCGATTCGTCTTTTCGGAAAACACCACAGAAGCTCCGTGAATCACCGCCAATGGCTGACACTCGTTGCCCTCGCCCATCATCATCACGGCTGCGACCGACAGGCCGTCCACCAGATTCATATTGGTCATCACTAATTGTCGTCCGAACAGATCTTCTGTTCCCACCAAATTCCGCAAGCCTTGGAATCCCCAATACGCTAGCCCAATGCCGGTCACACCTTTTCGCAAAGGAGTGGTGTGAGAGTCCGTGATCAGGATTCCCAATTCTTTTAAATTCCATTCCTTTTTGAGCGCGCTCCATAAATTTTCTGCGCTTTGGTAGGGATCCTTTGGAAAAAGAATGTAATCGCCCGTCGCAGAGTTGGATTCGTCGATCCCGGCCGAAGGAATGAACAGTCCGTGCTTCACCGTGAGATAACAACCGTAAGCCACTTCACCCAGAAAGACATCGGCCTCTTGTTGCACCAGTTCTTTTTTGCTGATGCTGTCTTTGGCCACCAGACGGTTTTCTGCAAGGCTGACGATCTTTGAGGTGATGACCAAAATCATTCGCTCTTGAACTAGCGTCCGGGGCACGCTGCTCTTCACAAATTGGAGCAGATCCTGCCGTGGTTGAAAGATCTCTGTTTGAATGGGCTGAACTGAAAGAACTGGCATGCAGAAACTCCTAAAGTCTCTCGTCGACTTTCACTGTCCAGACTTCGCAGTAACGTTTGAAAAGTCCGAATCGCTGAACAACGGCAGAGCCCACATCCGGTTGCTGCAAATCCGCAGCGGCCTGGGCCTCGCATGTTTGCATTCGATCTTTGCCATAAACAGGCAGGCTATATTGCGAAGTCAATTCTGCGCGTTTAGACTCAATGGTGATCCAGCAACTGCGAACGCAAGGCTCATTGCGAACTCCGCAGCTAGGGTAAACCAGGCCTACTGTGAAAGCGTCTAAGGGCAGCCCTTTTTTTTGAGCGACAGCTTCAAAACTGGCCGCTATTTGTCCGCGCACGTGGGCACAGGCCGCTGGGTCTAACATGCCTAAATCTCTCTCTAGACTGCTGTCAGCAAAAGCCGCTGAGGTCATCGCCAGAACTGTGAAGCAAAACATGCCAATTTTCATAGGTACCCCCGATTAGAGTCCGCAGATATACGGTCGACCAAAAAATAAGTCCATGTTTTTGCGCAGCCCACATTAGGTTGGCGAACAGCCTTGAATAAAATACTTAGTTCCTGGCCTTGGACGGGGCCCTTAGTCATCGAATTTACTGGAAATCCCAATTCAAATGTCTCAGAATTAGACACTCGTATTAATGAGAATTAATTGCGGTTTAATGGCCCTTAAATGTTGGTGCGTTACTCTGTATACAAGTTCAAAACAACTTTCCTTAAGGAGGAAATATGAAAAACGCAGTACAAATGATCGTGTCCCTGATGGTGGTTTTTGCAGGACTTAGCGCCATGGGTGAAGACCTTCAAGGTCATCCTCGTCGCAAACAAGTTGTTCGCCGCGAAGAACGAGAAAAAGCTAAGAACAACGCTGCTGCTGTACAAGGAAAAATCACTGATCAACAAGCTCAGAAGTTGGATCGCCAAGACAACGCCATCCGCAGAGAAGAAAAAAGAGATGCGGCTGAACATGGTGGCCACATCACAAAAGCCGAGCAAAACAAAATGAACCGTCAAGAAAATCGCGTGAACGCTGAACGTAATGCGATGGAGAAAAAAGATGCCGCCGCTGCACCTGCTGCGCCCGCAACTCCGGCCGCTCCGGCTCCTACCACTGGCAATTAATCTTGTAGACTATAAGATTTGAGCGCGGGGTCCAAAACCCCGCGTTTTTTTTATTCCTTGTCGCCCTCATGTTTTTTTCGCCGACGATATTTCTGCGAACCTTGATTCGGACTATTTCCTTGATAACCATTTCGACCTTGATACTGACCGCGCGCTGGATAACCGGGTGGTGGCACCACGGACGGCATTGCTGCTCGTCTAGGCGGAGCCAAATTCATCGGACGCGCCAATGCCGGCCGATTGGGAATTCGGGACCACGGCACGGGAGCTTTCACCAAATTGGGCTGCGCTGCTTGCACAGTATTGATCTGCTGAACCGCTGGGGTTACCCGCGCGATATAATTCTGAGTCTCTAAGGACCTGGGCGCAAAACTGTTGGGCGGCGCCAAAATAATCACCTCTTTTTGATAGGCCACATATTGTCTCATGACATAGAAGTGAACTTCGCTGCTGCCTTGTTGCACCGGCATTTCCGGTTGATTCGCCAAAGCCAGTTCGTCCATGTTGATCGGGGTTCCGCGCGCACTGAGCTCCCCGGTCTCTTGATAATCTTGGTAAGACTTTAGTTGCTGCATGAAAGTTTGGTTGGCTATGCGACGAACAGCATCAGGATCCACGGCTTTCTGAGCTTCCGCACAGTCTTGAAATTCCACCGCTAGTTTGATGAAAGCCGTACTTCCATTCGCGTGATCATCGACGTAGCGATCTTCGATGCGGGCACCTTTTGGAATGAACGAACATTCGTTCGCCAAGTCAGAAAGTGCTAGGCCCTCGGCCTTCATTTTGGCTTTTTCGCCGGTGGAGGCCGACTCGCTTTCTACGTAAACGATGTAGCCGTTGTCGACAATGCGAGTGGATTCTTTGGTCCACTCGGGTGCTGGGGGCTTGTCTTGAGTGGCATCGTGGGAACAGGCCGCAACTAATAAAATCAGGGGAAGGACTTTTCGCTGGATCATTCTATGATCCTTTCAACGAATGCATTTTTTGTCAAAAAAACTGTGGTCGTGATGAGGGCCATTCGAAGGTCTAGCTCTGTGAAGAAAATGCTCACTGCTTACTGACGAACGCAGTAGAATGAAGCCACTGGCAGAGGTAACCATTGAGAGCAGCAGCATTGTGCGCCGTCATTTCATTACTAGCGGGTTCGCCGTCCTTCGCGCAAACCATTCAGAAGCTGAAAGATAAGTCTGCGCTTCTGGACACGGGCGATCTACAAATGAAAGTCGGCGAAGAGTATTACGCCGTCACTGAAACTGGGAAGAAAACAGCACTGCTTGTCATCACGCAAGTGCGAGGCCACCAGGCCATCGGAAAAATCACCAAGGGTGCCGCCGTCGTCGGGCAGCCGCTCAGCGTGAAATCCACCGCCGTGCCAAAACCAGCCGATCGAGATGCTAATGACAACTCCAACGACAATACGGACGAATACCATCCGCGCGCTAAACCCAAAAAATTCATCGGTATATTGGGCGGCTACGAGATGGACTCGATGTCGATGCCCGCTGGTAACGTGAATAACGTAGCACTAGAAACGGCCGCCTTCGCTGGCACTGGTTTTTCACTCAAAGGATTTTATGATTGGCCGCTCTCTGACACGTTCACCATTCGCCTGAGCGCTGGCTACGACAGTTTCAATGGAAACTACTCAGCGAAAAGCACGGCCATCAACAAAAATGCCTCTGCCACTTCTAGCGTTACGACCACCCTCATTGATCTTGACGGCGAAATTCACTGGAACATCTACAGAAAATCCCTGACCACAATTCATTTTGATCTGGGATATGGCTATGACTACATCGTCGGTCTGACAACAAATCTTATCAGCTTGCAGGCCCCATCTTATCTGAGCGACATTTATTTCGGAGGCGGCGCTAACATAAAAATGAGCTCCACTTCTTTCTTGCCGGTGTTCGCCCACTACCACTATTTCCAAACCAACCCAGGAGTCACTCAATCCGCCATTGAAGTGGGAGCCGGTTGGGGCTGGGCGTTCTAATGTCAGCGACTCAAGAGCTAGTGCCCGGCGCCGAATACGAACACTACAAAGGCATGCGCTACCGAGTCCACGGAGTCGTCCGCCACAGCGAAACGCTGGAAGAACTAGTGCTCTACGAAACTCTCTACGACAATCCCCGAGGGAAGATGTGGGTGCGCCCGAAGGCCATGTTTTTGGAGAACGTGGTTATTGAAGGGGTTACCAAGCCGCGGTTTAGACTTTTGAGATAGCTCTTTGGGCTTGTCGTTGCACCATGGGATTGGTGTCCTTCACTAAATTTTTCACTTGAACAATATGAGCGATCAGAAACGGATTGGTCTCTAATACAGAGGCATCTTGCCTTTGATAATGTGTGATTATCTCTGCCAGGGCATAGCAGCCGGCGGCACGCATAAATTCATCTTTGTGAGAAAGCATTTTGGTCAATGCTTTCAGCGATGGTTTATCCAAATTGTTTTTCAAATTCACAATCAGACTGTTCCCCAGCGAGCGATTGTGTTTGAACGCATTCATATTTTTCTGCAGACCTTTTACCTGCAAATCCAGATCTCCCCAAGCTTGGATGGCATTGGCTTGCACTCGGTCCTCTGGATGCACCAGGCATTGCCTTAAAATGTAATTCAGTTCTTCATTGAAACTTTCACTGCTCTTAATAAACTTAGGCGCGAGCGGCAGCAGCATGGACAAAATTCTTGAATCTTCACCCGTCTGATTGCGCTGGTAGGAATTCTTGAGAGTCGTCATAAAGGATTTTTGCAAATCATCAGAAATTCGACCCAAATTCAGCTGACGAAATCCCGACAGCATCGCGACTTTTCGTTCGATGTCCCAATGAGTTTGCTCGAGCTGACTAAGTGATTGAATCAGATTTCCGTCCGACAAAAAGAAACCGACATTATCCGGCGTAGGCGTCGTGAATCCAGTGATCCAGTGATAGGATTCTTGATCATCGATGCCTTTAACCCGTTGGAAAATGGGCAGAGTGGTTTCGACAAGGCTCTGGGCCCCTGCGAAGATGGAATTCGCCATTACACAGGAATTCACCGACTTGTCCTCGATGAATTTCATCATACGCACCGTAGTCACAAAAGGGTTTCGTGATTCACCAGTGACACCTTCGATCTTCAAACAACCCGGCGCCTTGGCCGAGGCAAACGAAGACTTGAAAACCCGCAGGCGTCCAATATCCAAAGCACCCTTCACTCGAAAATGGAATTGAAATTTCTCTGAGGTTTTCTGATCGATGTCCCCTGAAAGATAAAAAATATCACGCATACAGGCCGTGGCCGATTTTTGAGCGATAGGATTTTTCTCATCCATCTTGAAGTAAAAGATCACTTCGTCACCCTGCTCTTCGTGTACAAAGCCGCCGTAGCGAGTGGCAATTTCGGCACAATTCACCTTGAAGTAGTCGAACCAAAACTGCTGAATCTCGCGTAACTGGGGATTGCTATAAACCGCAGTGGAGTTATTGATGTCCACGCGCACCAGCACCGCATTGAATTCATAAGGCGGAGTCTGCCCCGCTTGCAGTTCATTCCTCAATGACGGTAAAATCTGCCCACGCAAAACCTCAAGCTCTGTGCGGCCCTTCTGCTCCTGATCCGAAAGCTTACCAATCGCTGTGGCAATGGACTGAGCCTCCCGAAAAGTGAAGTTCGCGGGGGCACCGCCCCGAGTGCGCGCAAGGCTTCCGATCCCGCCCCATTGCAGGCTTCGCACAAGTCCGCGAAGTTCACGAAAGCTGTAGAAAATGACGAAGATGAGGATGAGCGCTTGCATGGAAAAGTTGCGCCAAAAATTTCCGCGATTGTAAGCCATCACGTTAGCAATAAAATTCTGCGGAATCATGCGCCCAATGACGACATCTTGATTGCCAATGTGCTCGCCCGCGTAAGCCGCTTGCGGAGCCTCCGTCTTCCCGTCCAAGATCAGGCGAACCTTGCCATCGACAATGGCATTGAACTCAGGACTAACCTGCGCAGGCAGGCTGGAAGAAGCGGGCTCGCGATCACTCTTAAGGATGAAGAAGGCTATCTTCTCGCGATCCTGCAGATCTTGGAGATATTCTCTGATATTTGCGGGCTGAGGTTCCGTGCTGAGTTTCTGAATCTGTTCAGCCACTTTGATGGCGGTATTGCTGATCTCTTGCCGCCGAAATTCCTGAGCTCCACGAGTGAAATCAATAAAGTCCCAAGCCAAATTGGCCAGGCAAAGAAGCACGATCCCGGTGGTTATCATGGAACGCTTTTGCATCGCTGTTTTATATCGGTGGAATGAGGGGGATTCTTGATGTTTTGGACGCTCGGCTGGACCATCGTCCGGTTAGACTTAGGATGGTTCGAATGATAGGATTTTAGCGATGAAGATATTCCGAGTTTTTCTTTTGTTCGCCCTGCTTGAAGTGCCAGCATCGGCGCTAAAAAACCCGCCCATACCAGCGACGCCACTGCCAGCACCGGACATCTGCGAAATGGTGAAAGTGCAGACACCAAATCTATTAGGTGAAGTTGACGTCACCGAAAATTTAGAAATCTGCCACGATAAATTGTTTCGAGTCGCTGTATCGAAGAACTGCGTGAAGGACAATTGCCAATTGATCCAAACGGCCTCGTACAAAGGAACCCATCCCGTGTATTCACAGAGAGGCACGCCAGGTTCGTGGCTCTGCAGAGCGGTCGGCGGAAAATCTTCAATGACTTTCATGTCCACATTCAATGCCGGAAATAATTTGGAGCGCACCACTGTTCCGGTCGGCGCAAAACTTCACATCTGCAAAAAAGATGGCGGATTGGCATCCGACGATTACTTAGTTGGAAAAATGGCAGCGCAAAAATAGTTGCTATCTTCGCTCGATGAACTGACCATTTTTCCAGACCAGAATGTGCGCCGGAGCTTTCGAACCAAAAGTCTGATTGCTAAAAATCACGCTGACTTTGTTTTGCACCAGCACGGTCTCTCGGGATTTGAGTCGTCTCACAATATCCGAGCTGGACTTCCCCTGACCCACGATTTGGTTCACCAGACCCACGGGATCGGCAGAGTCGGCAGCTGACGTCGAAGCCACGTTTCTTGATTTGCTGCCAGAACCACCGATGGCTGCGCTTTTTGACATGGCTGCGCCTGCTGTGTTGCCGCCGGATGAGGAGCCAGTCTCGGCGCCAATCCCACCCGATTTGGCCACACTGGTTGGTGCGCGTCCGCTAGCAGTTTTTGCGGAAGGCGCTGATGCGACAGAATTGGCCGCCTGAGCTGGAGCACCAGCTAAGAGCCCAGAGGCCGCATTCGCTTTCAGGACGTTCCATGACCAGACACTTTTTGAAGACGAGTTACCTTTGCTTGCAGAAGCCACCGACTGAGATGGAGCAACTAAGCTAACTCTATCTGCAACAGCCTGAGACACCGGATAATCACCAGGCACGGAGGGATTAAACAGGCCCTGAGCTGAGGAATAAACGTCGTTAACCATTTGAGTCGCCGATGTGGTTGACGGAATCATCTGCGCAACCTGAGTTTGGATTACATCGGCGTTTTGGTTTAGGTTATTCGGCCTCAGTAAGAGCGTCGTGTCTAGAGGACCGGAGGAATTTGAATCTGATGTAACTGAGTTCCCAGTAGTAGACTGGGAACCCATAGACCAGGCGGCACCAAAGTGAATAGTTTCTTTGGCACAGCTTTTTCCGAATATGAGGTCGTTGAGAGACTCCAATGACCTTGGGTTACCTTGTAAAACAACCTCTCGGTATTTATCAAAATTTGACCGGAATTGGCTAAGGACATAGATTTTCTCATTCAAGGTCAAACCTGAAATATTTAAACTCAATCTTCCGTCTTTTCCTAGGGTGTCGTTGAAGGGCATAAGAATCGAATTCACTGCCTCCGTCAAAGTCCTAATTTTCTCAATTAGTTTGTCCTTATCAGCACAGGCTTTTCTATCACCGTTTATACAGCAATTCGCGATATCGCTGACTTCTTGCTCAGCAGATTTAGCTGCTCCTTCGGAACTCGGGAGACATACATTTTCTTTGTGATACTGATAGTTTTGCTTATGAACCAATTCATGCGCTAGTACGGCAGCAGAACCTTTACTATCGGAACCAAGAAAGTCCGCACCTAAAACTATACTCGAACGAACCGGAGCTGGGCCTCCTGATTCAGCTGATAGTTGAAAATTACTGATGGCGGAGGTCGAGTCGCACTTTATTGCGGCTTTATTAACAATATCTAACTCAGGCAACACAACATCGGCGTCCAGGAAGCACTGGGAACGCGTAGGACTCCCAAAAACTGTGGAAAATGCAGTTTTCATTTTGTCATCGTATTGCTTACAGCTATCCGACTGAATGACGAGTTTCGTGGCACACTCCTTAACAGACAAACTTGAATAGCATGCTTGGCCACCCATATAAAATTTTACGGGTTTCGTGACCCTAATCATTACCAAATCAAATTTGTTATTATTCCTTAAAAAATCAAATTTTGTATTTTCAGTTTTTCCATATTTTATCAAACTTAGAGTATTTTCCGTTGTGAAAATTTCAGATGCGCCAAAAAGGGAGTCTGAAGATATGAGTTTTCCATTTTTGCCATAAATTCGCGTTTCTTCAAATCCATCTGGAATCGCTACGATATTAACTCTGATTTTTTCTGTTCCTCGATTTACCCGAAATATATAATTGGAAATATTTGTGCCGCCGGCACGCGCCGAAAAAAGACAAAGCAGGTAAATAAGGAAAACCTTTTTTACCACTGAATATCCATCTGCATCGTTTTCAGGAGTGACGCGCTAACCAGAAATGACCCGTCAATCGAGCACCGTACGTCCGGAAGTTTTTGCACACAGGCCCCAGGTCCCCACGATACTTTGAGGGCATAGTAGCATGTTGGGCTATCTGGGAATGTTGTCGTACCATACACCACCACTTCGTGCCCATCCCCTTCTCTGTCGTCTATCGATGCCCCAGGCGGTAACAATGGAGTAGCGTGAATTCCCATAATGGCTATTGCGTCTTGCGTAGCCAGATGCGCATTCATAAGCTCAAACGTACTATGGTTCATTTTTTTAAAGGTGCTCGGCAATTTCACTCTTTTATTATCGGGACAAGCGATGTCATCGATTTTTTTTAAGACCTGAAAGTCTTGAGTGTCAAGATCAGTAGTCGCCAATAAGTCACTTATGGCATTCCATTGGGATTCCGCTAGAGAGGGAGCTATTTCATGACACTCTTTGCACCAACCATCTAACGCAACCCCTGCCTGGGTATTGGCTTTTCTTTCTTTTAAATGTTGTTGAAGTGCTAAATAGACTTTTCTTAGATCTAAACCGTCGGCTCCAAATTCACTCGGCATTGCTCCTTCCGGACAAATTCCCTTTTTCATCGCGATATCCAAGTATTCTTCCGGATTCAGTTTCGCTGAGTTTCCCACATAGATCCCCTTTTTGGGGTCAACCAAACCCAAATAATTGGTGATGGTATTTTTATGCGGGTCTCTATTATGTCCTGCAAATGCCTGGATATCTAAATCTAACGCGGAGCAACCTTTTTTGAAATCAGGCCTGTTGGACAATTTACCGAGGCTCTTTAACTGATAGCAGATATAATCAGACATCGAGAATGCCTTACAGATACCATCATAATCTTGGTTTCGGGAAAACGAAGTGGGACTGCTGGGGTCATATCCGGGAAAATTTGCAGGACCACCACAGTTTTCTGGGCAGGACGTACCGTCAGTTGTCCGGTTTAACCCCAAAGGACACTTCTCTTGCGCAGGACCACGCTTCACATAGAGTGCAAAAGACCAACTTGAGTCGCACAGTAATAAAACAAGGATTACAGCCTTCAAACTTCTTTGCATGATTAGGATATTAACAAAAAATGGGAGCCAGAAGTAGTACTACTCCTACTGGACTAGCCAAGGGTCAAGATTATCGGTTGGCTGCGAAGAACGGATTCCTTGCCCAGTTGGCCCTAGCTTGGCACTTTGCTTGACGAGGTAACCCAAAGCCAATATCGCAAGTTTTCAAGAGAACGGCCAGGTTGCACATTCTTGAATTCAATTCAAAAACTACAAAATTTGTACATTGCTAGAAAAGAAAATATTTGGGACTTACGATGTCAGTTTCAGTATTTTCCAAAAGGCATCGCCAAACTGTGCAGTATTGGCTCCAGTGTCCGACTACTTCCGTATCTACCATGAGCTTTGGCTCGCCAATTAAGGCCACTTCGAACTGATCATTGATTTTATCCAAAAATATCTTTCGTCCAGACTGTCCGCTAAAGAACAGAATTCGCTGATCAGATACGGAGCTTGGTAACAATTTTGAAATGTCTCCTTTGCCGGATATTAATATAGCTCGGCGATTTCGATCCATTTCAACGATGGCCTTTCTTGTTGCATGCGTCCCGTTATTTCCTGCTGAAAATCCGTAGACAAAAAATGTCTGTCCTAAATCATCGTTGCAACTTTGAGACGTAATACGAACACTTATGTCCTTGAACGGTGTATTGATCGCCCACGTATCAAACTGGGTGCTAAAATCGACCACCCTTGCAGGCAGACGACCGTTCCACCAGTTGGTAATAGCCCACCGCTCAACAGCTTCTATTAAAGCGAACCTTCTTGCGGCTCGGCGCGGAAAACAGGGCAACGCCGCAAATCCAGTAGATGTAGGGTCTACATTCAAACCAGCCCGATGCTTTTTCTCGGCATTCAAGGAATAAAATGCCCATCTTTCAATTGCTTCTGCGACACCCTTCCTGATCGCGACAACCTCTGAACGATCTGTTCCAGACCCATCACATTTTCCGTAAATCCCGGATTTCTCGCGTGCATTTTTATAATGAGGCTTTAGATAAACCAGGGCCTCGTAGGTCATTTCCTTCAGAGCATCCCGATAAGAAACAACTTCAATTTTTTCGACTGGTCCTAACGCACCAAGGACATTTCGAAAATTGAATGGAGCCAGATTTAGAAAAAACATTCTAGTTAGACTCGATCCATTGCAAGTCCAAGGGAGGTAAAACCGTATTGTATTTTTTAAGATTGAAGTTTGAGCTCTTTTTGGTCCACACTCCGAGAGCCATATGTCCAACTGGCCAGACAATGCCCTGGTCCCAGAGCATTCGATTCACCGCTTGAATATCAAAGCTATCTGACCTAACGAGATCTTTTATTTTTCCAGTTTCATCGGGTAGCTGAATACCGTGTGCTGACAAAAACATAAACTGAATATCCTGCTTGGGACTGTCGACCAAGATGGCGGTCATTTTAAACCTTACATCGATATCGTCCACGACTATCGGTCCCGATGGCGGCGCAACCACCTCAACTTTGAGGCCACTGTCCCTCGCAAGGGACTTAAAGCTTTCCTCAAATGCTTGATTGGACGTCAAGATGTTAACAAATTTATTACTCTTTACGACATCCGGTGCTTTGCTCACTCGAATTCTTTTGTCTCTAAAATAATCGTTACTAGATTCCGAATTTGCCGAGGAAGTTGTTTCTCTTACTCCCTCGATCGCCAGAGGAAAAAAGGACTGAATGAGCGAAACACCTTTTTGCTCTTTAAAATACTTATAAAATCGATCCCTCAAAGCCAATCTTGCTTGTTTATCACCGCAAAGACTTCCTGCTGCTTTCCAACTACTACATTCAACGTATTTTATCGCTGATTTCACGGGCCCATTGAAGACGTAGTCATCGTTAACTGCCAGAGATTCATCGAAGTCTATTATGATGTCCGAATCCAAAATATCTGACGGTAAGAAGTGAAACTTAACTAAATGAATCGGCTTACCCAGCAGTAAATCCTTTGGAAAACTGGGTCTTAATTTCAAGGACAAAGATTCTTTGTTCCAATCTGCAATTTCATATGGACCCGAAGAGATCAATAGGTGCGGATCTTTCCACTCCCCGGTAACTGAATCATATTGGCTAGGGTGCGCAACTGCATACAAACCAAATCCAATTTTCGTCAATAAGTCAGGCATAGGCCTAATAAAACTTAGTAAAATTGAATTTGAGTCATATCTGATCCCAGGAATGAGTTTCGTTGCCGATTCCAAGGATGAGAATCCATTGAGAAACTCTAAAAGGCCTGATTCCGATTTTGCATTTTTCATGACAAGCGCAGCACGATTAAGACTTTCTGCCACTATCTTGGGGGTAATAATATCACCGTTAGCAAACACCATTCCCTGGCGAATGTGAAATGTCCAGGTATCCAACGTTTTGTTCGGCGACCAAAAATCAGAAATGACTCCTTGGATTTCGCCCAGCTTATATTCAGTTACAAGAGATGCATAGGCAGAACGAAAACAAATGTGGTGAGCAAGGGCATCATATTGAAGCGGGTCGGTCGAAAATGGGCTACGAAGGGACCAAACTTTTATTCCGCTTTTTATACTCTTACTATCCATAGGCTCAGTTTGATAAATAAATGCGGCCAATGCAATCAACACAGTACCACCGAACAATAATTTTCTGAATTTATTTTTTTTCATTGGCTAACGCTTATCTAGTGGAACTGAGGTGTTGAACTTACTATTGCGGTACCGACCAATTGCCAGAAGCCGCGATATTACTTGGGTCGACGTTCGACCTCAGGACAAGTTCATCTACACAATTAACCACTGCAACTGGCTTATCATCCTCCGCCTGCAAAAATTCCTCAAAAGATTTTTGAGTCCTTAATACGCCAGCTTCAACATCATAACATGGCTCTTGATTTTTCCATGCATTTAGTTCGAGCTCATCAGCATACGCACTAAGCCCAATAGACGATAACAAAATAATCAGTAAACCTTTCACATAACCCCCTATTTTTCAAATTTTCTTGTAATCCATACCTGCAGGTTTATATATTATTTATTCTTCTCAACAAAAAGAGTTTGCGTGAAATTGGTAAAGTTTTCAAAAATTGAACTTATGTTTTTAGTGGGTGTATTTGTAGCGAGTTTTTGCGTGTTGGTTTTCTTTAGACTAAACCTCTCAGAGACTTCAGCCCAAGCCATCCAACAGTTTTCACAACAAAACCGATTTGAACTTGCGACAGGCGATACCATGCAGCTTGCAACTAAGCTAAATGCGTTAATGGCCTCCGAATCAATCCAATGTGTTGACGGAACCTATAGTGACCAGGTTTTCATCGCGGCCAAAAAAGGCAGTTGCTTTACCAGCGCTACTAACCAGAGACAAAAAGTGGATATCTCGACCGCAAAGAACTTAGATATTTTTATTACCTACAAAATGCCACGGTTTTTGACTTATTCCGCTTTGGCACTCATTGCCACTCAGATTCTAGTAATTTTCGCTTTCTTTAAAGTTTATTCTGATAAAATGAATCTGGCTTTGGCCGGAAAGGAGCAGCTCATCGCAATGGCGAACCAAGTCGCGCACGACATCCGCTCCCCGCTTTCCGCTCTCAATATGGTGTCCAGCTTTCTGCACGAAGTTCCGCAAGAAAAACGGCAGATCGTCCAGAGCGCCATTCAGCGAATCAATGACATTGCCAATGATCTGCTCGTGAAGAGTCCTACAGCACTGCTGGAGCAGACTCAAATCGCAATCAACACAATTCCAGCCGCGCAGATCGTGGAAGCCATCCTGGCCGAAAAACGCATCCAGTTTCAAAACTATCCCCAGATCAAGATCGTGTCGGACCTCTCCGCCGACCAAGCACAGATCACTGCTGACGCAAAAAATCTTCAGCGCGTGATCTCTAATCTCATCAACAATTCGGTGGAGGCGTTTGAGAACCAACGAGGTGAAATCACGGTCTCACTCCGGGCTTACAAGAATCAAATTCAGCTCAGCATCAAGGACAACGGGCGCGGAATTCCTGACAACATTCTAGAAAAACTGGGCGAGCAAGGCATCACTCACGGAAAAGCCAACGGCAGCGGCCTTGGTCTTTATCATGCTAAGAAAACTCTGACAGAAATGGGCGGCCAGCTGAACATCACTTCGAAAGTGGGGGCCGGCACCCTAGCTAACATCGTCTTGCCACGGGCCTAAACTCAGAAACCAAGTTGCATCCCTGCAGGTATGCAACTTTCTGAGGTCCCCTTACTCTACCACCGGCAGGGCTGCCGGCGCCACCGGGCGATAGACCTCGAAGGGCCTCATCATATCCATGTCTTCGTGCTCCAGAATATGGCAGTGGTAAACGTAGAATCCAGCATAAGTGTTAAACTTCATGATGATCCTGGTGACGACAGACGGCGGAGTGCGGATGACGTCCTTCCAGCCCGTCTCGTTGTCGTCTGGTGGCACTGCGGGGCCGGTCACAACGAAATTTCCGGACTTCAAATATTCAGCGGCATCGAACGGTGTGCGATCTAGCACTTGGAACTCCACCAAATGCACGTGGAAAGGATGCGTGTCGGAGGTCGTGTTCATCAGCTTCCAAATTTCCACTGTGCCCAGCTGTGCGCGCTCTGTGATCGGATCGTGCCACAGCTTTCCGTTCAGCAGGGAGATCTGGCGACCGCCGCCGATGTCTGGAGAGCTCAACACAATCTGCCGCGAAATCACTGCTGTGCGCGGGTCGATGCGCGGGATGGGCTTCAGCCGCAATGGCAAACTTGAAGTGTCCGGCGAAGAAACAACAGCTGCTACCTTGAACTTCATCAGCTCTGGAATTGGCAGTTCACCGTCGGCGGCGTCGTGATTGGTGTTGTACAAGAAAAAATCGTGGCCCGCGTATTTGGAAAAGTCGACGATGATGTCGGCCCTCTCTGCCGGAGCCAAGCGCAGCAAATCTGGCTCTGCAATTTTGTCGAGGAATCCCCCGTCAGAGCCGATCTGCGCAATCGCTGGTCCTGCAGACTGATCACCGACATCCACAAATTTCATGTCGTAGCTGCGGGCGTTGGAGATGTTCACTAGCCGCAAGCGGTATTTCCGAGGCTCGACATTCATGTAAGGCCAGATTTTTCCGTTCACTGCGACCACGTTTCCGTAGTGCTCGTTGTTCAGGTCGGCCACGTAGTACATACTGCCGTCGGCGTTCAGCCCCTTCGCTTGTAAGGCCAAAGTGATTTCGTAGGGACCGCTGGGTAAGTTCAGCGAACGTTCGTAGTCGTCGTGAATCAGATACAAACCCATGAGTCCTGCAGCCACATTCCTACCCGTGGTGCCAATGGCGTGATCGTGAAAAAACAACGTGCGCGCTGAAACTTGATTCGGATAAAGCGAGATCTGCTCTTGACCGGGAACCGTGAAAGCATCCGGCCAGCCATCATTGTTGTGCACAGAATCCGTCTGCGAAGCCTGCTCGACCGAAGCGCCATGCAAATGAGTCACCGTGCGCACATCGGGAAGTGGCACAGTGGTGCTCATGTCCATGCCTGTCGCCGCCGGCAAAATGTGCTGAAGAGGTAAATCGTTTTTCCAGTGGACGCGCAGAGCTTGGCCAGACTGGACCTCGATCATGGGACCTGGAGTGAGGCCTTCGTAACCCCAAGCCAAGGCTTCTGGCAAATCGCGATGAATTTTTACCTTCATCTGGCGCAAGTGAATGTCCAGGTCGAAAGGTGTGTGCGGACGCGCCGACAACGGCACCTTAATAGAGGTCAAACGCGGTACTTCATCGACGTATTTTTGGAAGCCGGCCTTTTGCAACTGGACTTCAATACTAAGAGTGTGGCCCCACGTGGAAAAGGCGCGCAAACCACTTGCCGCACAAAGAACTATTACTAATATGAACGAACCCCTCCGCCACATGCGCCCAAGACTATTTCGCTGCCGTATTTTGGGCAAGAAGTTTGCTCAAAAAAGCTTGTGCTTACGCGCCGACCGAGGAAGAATTACCAGACAAATGAGGTACATATGAATATTCTTGCCGCTGTAACTGCCGTAGTTCTATTGGGATCTAACATACACGCTGCCGACAAAGGACCCGCGGTAGAGCCGACTTCAGAAATCCCAGCCAAACGCGTCTTCCCCTTAAGTAAAACTGAAATGCCCTGCGAAGACTTTCATAAATATGTCTGCTCCAACGCCGAGGCAGCCTTCAAACTGCGCGAAGACCGCAGCATGCATGATTTCGCTTTCAACGATTCCAGCGAACGCATTTTACAATCCAAAAAAGATTTCTTCAGCCACATCCAAAAAGAAAAACACTTAAGCGCCCGTGATCAGCAGGTGAAGGACTATTACCAAGCCTGCATGAACGTCAAAGATGGCATCAAACAAGAAAAGGCAGAGATCACCCAGCTTCAAACCGAACTTGGCAAAGTCAAAACAGTGGCGGATTTTTTAAATTTAAATGTCGCCAATATTTGGAACGGTGATGATAGCCTATTCATGGTGGGAACTGATCCGAACAAAGACAATCCCAAAGTCTACGACATTATCTTAATGACCAAGCTGATGAACCTTCCCGAGCACAGCTATTACGAAGACGCCGCCCTGATGAAAGACTACCGAAAGTTGATCATCGATTTTTTCCACATCGTAGAACCCAAGGCAAAAGACATCGAACAGCGAGCGGATGGACTTATTGCGTTCGAAAAAGAATTTGTGAAGATCTATCCTCACCCCGAAGTTCTGCGCCAGCGCTGGTCCGAAAAGCGCCAGACCACCCAGGAAGAGTTTGTGAAAAAATACGGCAACCTAGGCGCCGCTCAGGTCACTGGCAAATTTCCGCCGTCACTTTTGGTGAGCAACCCCGTGCCAGAAGCGCTGGATTTTCTGCTCGCTCACAGCGATGAGAAAAGCCTACCAACACTGAAAGATTTCTATCTTGTGCATTTCGGCTATCAAACACTGGACGACAGCAATCCGGCGTATTTCCAACGGCTGTTTGATTTCAATAAAAAATACCTAGGTGGCCCGATCAAGCGCCCGGACCGCGATGAGCGCTGCACGCGAAGAATCATGCACGACTTCAATCGCGAGCTCGACGCCATCCTACTTCCGCGCATGTTCCCGAACTTTCCTGAAGAGAAAGTCCGCAACGTGGCCGCGAAAATCAAAGAAAGTATCATCGCCGGAGTCAACGCCAACACTTGGCTGAGCGACGAATCCAAGAAAAAAGCGATTCTAAAAATACAGACAGCGAAATTGTATCTAGTGAAACCGCAGACGGACAAAGAGTGGGACTTCACTCCGACCAAAAAGTATTCCGCCAGTCATCGCATAGAGAACGAAAAGCTGCGCGCCAAAGCTGGCATCGAAAAAGACTTAGAAGAGGCCAAGGGTGAAGTGAACATGGAAGCCTGGGACATGGGCCCGCTGACCGTGAACGCCTACTACAATCCCTCGGCGAACAAATTCGTCCTGCCTGTTGGAATTTTGCAGTATCCATTTTTCGTCACTGAAGGCGACCTCACCGAAAATCTAGGCGCGGTCGGCACTGTGTTCGGCCACGAACTGGGCCATGGCATCGATGATCAGGGCGCGAAGTACGACGAAACGGGAAAATTGAACCAGTGGATGAGCTTGAAAGAAGTCGGCGAATTCCAAAAGCGCGGCCAACGCATGGTCGAGTACTTCAACAAAGCTCATCACAATGGTGCACTCACACTTGGTGAAAATATTGCTGACAATGTTGGACTGACCTTCGCGTACAATGCGGCTTTCCCGAAAGGAATCGGTTCGGTCGAAGACAAGCAGAGATTCTTCGTCGCCTTCGCCAGACTGTGGTGCTACAAAGCGCTACCGAAGGCAGAAGAATTTCAGATTAAAACCAACCCGCATTCTTTGGGCTGGGCAAGGATCAACGAACAAATGAAGCATCAGCCAGGTTTCATCGAAGCTTTTCAGTGCAAAAAAGGCGACCCGATGTTCTTGACCCCAGAGGACCAAGTCAAAATTTGGTAAAATGCGTTTGGGGAGCATAAATACACTGTCTAACTTTTGGACGTTTTGGTCTTCAACATGAAATAAATGCAACCCCAGATCGTGCTTTCACCGAATTATTGCAGATCAATGTGTCTTCCTGTATTGGTACCACTACCAGGAATTTAGTGATGCCTTTTTAGGAGGTTGTATATGCGATCCTTGTTTGTTGCAATCAGCGCTACCATTCTTCTTGCTGCTACGGCAAATGCCGACCAGAAGACCTTTGAAAACCCGACGATTGAGGACTACTTTTTCCTGGCTAATACAAGCAAAGAACTGACAGGCTATTCGCCGTATCCTCAGTATTCATCGTATCCGGAATATTCCTCTTACCCTCAGTACTCTTCATATCCCGAGTATTCATCGTACCCGGAATATTCCTCTTACCCTCAATACTCATCGTATCCGGAGTATTCATCGTACCCTACCCAACATAATCCACAGGCGGCCCTGAGCCTGACTCGCCGAGCGCTCGGATACTGTAGGTCCCAAAACTACAGCAAAGTGTTGTTCATTTCCTCGGAGGTCGCGCCAGTTAACCCAAATACCATGAAAGCGGATTTGATCTATTTTGATCAAAATGGCATTGCTCAAGTTGGAGAATTTGGTGGTCGGTGGCCAGGTATCTATGCCACTCAAATTAAGAGAGTCGATTGCGGCAACTGACCAGCTTCAGAACTGATTTATTCAAAATAGTTGGCGGCATCAGCGTTGTTCTGATGCCGCTTTTTTTTCTTCCGTGGATTGCTGAACCATTTACTCAGGCGAAATGGATTGCGCTTTACTTCTGCGCTGGGTTGGCTGGCCTCTATGTCACGCTTCAGCGAAAACTGGTTATCTGCAACCCGGCGTCCGCACTACTCGGGATCACTGTTGCTTTTTACCTTGTAAGCCTAATTGCCAACTATCATTCCCTCAATACACTTTTTTTACTTAGGGCACTGGCCTCGATGGCATTGATTCTTTTTTATGGACAATTTTTCTCATCTCAAGCCTGGCCACAGAAAATGCTACTAGTCCTTTTGGCCTGTGGAAGCTTGGGCGTGTTTCACGAAGACCTTTTTCGCTGCGGGATTAGTTATCTCGACTTACCAATGGATCTTTTTGGAAATCTGAACATGTCATCGGAATATTATGGCTATTTTGCGCTGGTCTGTTTGTTTCTTGGATACCACAGTGGAAACAAGCTTTACAAATTATGGAGCACGGTAGGAGCGCTGAATGCACTGGCGCTGATTTCAGTCCATCAGACTAGGAGCGTTTTCGTCGCCTTATTTAGTTCCATTTTATTTTTCTTCTTCTTTCAGTTTTATCGGAAGATGAGTCGAAAAACTCTAACAGTGGTTTGCATGGCTGCCATTTTGATCGGCCTGCTTGCCATTCCCAGTCTTAACCTTATCGACAGTCCAATTCTGAACAGATTTAACTTTGCAGCCAATAATAGGAAAACTGTGTCCACTCGAGTTCGGTGGATTATGTGGAACAACACCCTTGAATTGATCAAGGACAATCCTTTGGGCGTTGGGTTTCAGGAATTTGGATTTTCTTACATGAACTATCGCCATAAAATTATGGCCGATCCTGAGGCCGGCGAAAACATGATCCCATTTTCACCGCACAATACTTTTTTAGACATTGCCTCGGAATACGGCATCGGTTTTTCATTGCTGCTTTTTTTCATGGGCGGAGTGATATTTTTCAAATCAACCCTAAGGCTAATAAGGGAAGATGATCTGAACGGCATTTTATTTTCATGTTCTTCGCTGGTCTATTTCTTTGTTCTTAGCCTGTTCGCGTTCCCTCTAGAAAATGCGTGGAGCTACAGCCTAGTCCTATTTTGCCTTGTCCATCTTGTTTGTCAGTCCTATCCGATGAGGTCAGTGGACATCACAAGACCTAAAGCCATTTTATTGGGATTGCTCACCTTCGCGATAATCACGTTAGCAATTTGCTTCACTATCACCAAGTATGTTGAAAGACACGCGTCCAAAGACCTAGAGCTCAGTCAAACTATGTGCTCAATATTTCCATCGGAGTGGAGAGTTTGCTTAAATGCGGCACAAACCTTGGTCTTTGACACAAAATTTGATTCGGCTTCAACTGAGTTAACAAAAATTCTGGTTCGACAGCCCCACAACTTCATCGCCGAAAAGCTTTTGGCCTACACCCTCTTTAAGCTCAATAACAGTGTAGAGGCGTGCAAATATGTGATCAAGTACGACAGTTACTTCGAAAATGGTCACTCACTCACTGCTGCACGACGGGATCTCTGCAAATAATCACACCCGCTGGTAGTCGTCCTGATATCGGACGATGTCGTCTTCCCCGAAGTAAGAGCCTAGTTGCACTTCGACGAATTCCAAGCCGCCGGTGCCGATATTTTTAATCCGGTGCTTTGAGCCCAGCGGAATTTTGATGTAACTGCCGCGCTGAACTTTGGTTTCGACCTCGTTCAGAGTCACAATACCTTCGCCTTTGGTGATGATCCAGTGCTCTTCACGCTTAGCGTGGGATTGGTAGCTGATCTGCGCGCCAGGATTGACTTCGATGACTTTGGATTTGAAATGAGAAAAATCTTTCAGGATATCGAAACGGCCCCAGGGGCGCTCTTCGAAAGTGTGCTCGTCCACCAATTTGGACTTTTCGGATTTCAGGCGATCCACCACAGTTTTTACGTCCTGGGAATGGCCTCGGCGGGAAATTAGCAGCGCATCTTGAGTGTCGACCACGATCAGGTCATCGACTCCGACGAAGGCGTATTTTTTTTGCAGCTGTGGCAGCACAAAATTATTTTTTGAATCGACTTCCACCGATTTCACTTTTTCTTGACCAGTTTTTTCGAAAACATCGGCCACCGCGTCCCACGAGCCCACGTCACTCCAGCCTGGATCGCAGGGCACGCAGACCAGCTCTTGGCCAGTCAGTTTCTCCAT
>JABDFK010000008.1 GCA_013286585.1 Deltaproteobacteria bacterium | reverse complement strand
TATGACTTGAATGACTTTAAAAATAATTTAACCGCTCGAGTTCAAGTCAATACGTCAACTGATCTAACGGAGCTTTCGAAAAAACTGCAGCAGGAATTTAAAATTCCCGCACTCACCGGCACATTGAAGTTTTCCAACGAAGTGTTGATTGAAAAGGGGGCCTTGCGCACAGGTGATCTTGAGGTTGATAGCGATCAAATCACTGTGGCGCAAATTGATGTGGGCAAAGTTCAGCTCTCGGGACAGTGGAAAGACAATCGCTTTAAAACCAAATCCTTTCAAATCACCAACGAAGCCGCTCTGGTGGACATACCTGAGCTTGAGCTCGATCTAAAATGGTTAGAAAATAAACCAGAGCTTAGCTTCAAGACCAAATTAGGCTCGGATCTTTTGGACCTGAGTCAGCTACTGAAAGGTCTCACCGTCGGAAAAATTCCCATTGAGCTGATGGCAGCCGCACAGTTTCAATGCGGCGGTCTGCTGTATCCGGATCCCAATATCACCTGTCAAGGCGAGGCCCATTCCGATGCATTTGAAGCCCGCTCTAGTTACGAGGACACGGACACCATCATCGAACTGGGAAAAATTGGTGTCGCCGGCAACGTCAATATCGATCGTCAAAGAGTGAAGTTCGAGGCCGGCCTGAAAATCGGTGACAGTGACGGACACGCTGACGGCCTAGTGTCATTCGCGGATGGCTTTGCGATTTCCTATGACTCTCCAGAAGTGGATTTTAAAAACTTGGATAAGTTGGTGAACCTGAAGCTGGAGGGCAAAGCCAAACTGTCCGGGCAGGTGAAGGGTGACAAAAATGCCGCCGTGTTTTTCATTGATCTGGATGGCCAGGATGTGTGGCTGGAAGATTTCTTTTTAGGTCAACCTAAGATGACCCTTCGCTACAAGGCCGGCGTACTCGACTTTGAAAATATCACCACCAACATCAACGCCAGCCGCCTCACGGCCGATGTCGAAATCAAGTTGCACGACAAGACTGTTTCTCTCACTGGTGAAAGCCAAGGTATGGACCTCACTGATGCGTTAGTGGCATTCCAACGCAAAGTCGTTCTTCCATTTGAGCTCACTGGCACCGGCGATATCAAAGCCAAAGTTTGGGGACCCCTGGAGTTCTCGCATTTGAGTTATGATTTCACCACAGCATTGCAGCGGGGACAATTGGCGGGCGAAAATTTTGACTCTGCCAATTTCAAAGTGCACTCCCAGGATGGTGAAGTCAAAATTGAAGAGCTAACGCTGTCCAAGGGCCAAGGAAGAATCAGCGGGGAAGGCGTCGCCCATCCTGACGGCACAGCACAGGTGTCGCTGGCCACTTCCGGAATGACGATCGAAGAGAGCGACACCATCGCCCGCGTTTCGCCGAATATTTCTGGGCAATGGGATGCTAATGTCAAATTGAGCGGCCGCATTCTGAGTCCAGAGGTGCACATTGACTCTCACATCAGAAATCTGGTGATCGAAGATCAAGAACTTCCCGCTAGTCAAGCACACTTGAATTTTAACGCCCACACGATTTCCGGTGACGCCAATCTGCTGGACGGAAAACTGGTGTCCAGCTTCGTAATTCCGATGACCGATCAAGATCCTTTCAAGCTGGATCTTTCCACACGCAACTGGAACTACACCACCGTCTTTACTTTGATGGGCGGAACTCCCCTGCTTTCCGAATATCAAGCGGGACTGACAGGAGATTTACATCTGCAGTCCGGCAAGGGTGGTTTTTTCGCTTCCACCGGCGAAGGCACCATCATGCGCGCCGAACTTCAACGTAAAAACCTGCACCTGCTAAATCCGGCACCCATGCAAATCAAAATGGACAAGGGACAGCTAACACTGAAAGACTTCCGCATGGCCGGGGATGACTCTTATCTGGAGTTGTCCAGCACCAACTCCACCCGGGAAAAACTCAATTTAAAGGCCCGCGCCAACATTCAATTGCATCTGCTGCAAGTTTTTTTCCCGTTCTTGGACGAGCTCTCTGGCACTGCGAACTTACAATCCAGCATCAATGGCCGCCTAGATCGGCCGGAAATTTTAGGCACGGGAAATTTAGACAACGGCTTTGTAAAACTGAAAGGACTGCCGCACACATTTGAAAAGCTCAATGCGAAGGTTCAGTTTTCGCAGACGAAAATCATAGTCTCTGACGTGACGGCGGGCTTGGCCGGTGGCAGCTTGTCTGGCGACGGCACGATTTCAATTCAAGGCATTCGCGATCTACCGATGTTGTTCAAGGCTCATTTTGACAATGTCACGTTGAACGTTCCTGAAAACATTCGCTCGAGTGGATCTGGCGACGTTGTATTTTCTGGCAACTGGTTTCCATTCACGTTGGCTGGAACCTACCATGTGTCGGGCGGCCTGATCACCAAGGACTTCACCGAATCCGCCGGTGGCATCGATGCCAAGCAAAGTTCTTATTTGCCTAAAGTCTTGCTGCAGAACACATTCGAACCGATCACGCTGAACTTGCAAGTCCTATTGGAGCAACCTCTGTCCATCAAAGACTCTCTGATGGACGGTAGTTTGACTGGCAATGTTCTGGTTCAAGGCAGTCCGACCTCGCCCATTTTGACCGGTAAAATCAGCATGGAACCTGGATCTAAAATCGCCTTTCGTGACAAGGACTTTGACGTCACCAATGGCACCATCACTTTTAACAACCCTAAAGAGATCAATCCAGAGCTATTTATAGCAGCAAGATCTCATGTGAATGACTACGATATTAATTTGACCGTGCAAGGTGTGGCCAAAAACCCGCTGATCCGCTTGGACAGCCAACCTCCGCTGGCCTATCAAGACATTGTCTCGCTTCTGGCGCTGGGAATCACTGCCGGAAGCTTGGATGACAATGGCGGAACTCAGCGGCGCGATTCAGGGGCGCTGACCACTCAGGCCCTGGCCGGAGCGGTTAACGAAATCACCAAGGGTGCGCAAAAAGCTTTGGAGTTCAACGTGCAAGTTTCTTCGCAATACGACGACACGAAGAATATGGCGATCTCAAAATACACCATTTCACGAAAGATCAATGACCGTCTGGTGTTTTCAGGCACTAAAACCACTGGCGATTTGGAGTCCCAGAATATTCAGGTGAAGTACAGCTTAAACCCCAATGTCTCTTTGTCGACTTCTTACGAGGATATTGAGTCCGCCCAGTCCGGGGTTTCAAACAACATAGAGCCCACCACGACTTTTTTTGGCATTGATTTAGAATACAAGCAGGAGTTTAAGTAGTCTTTGGCAAAATCAATCATGTTTTTTTTATTACTATTTCAATTGGCGCCGATGGCCTGGTCGCGCACCTTGGATTTGCAGGCCTTGGACCAACCGACGACACAGGGACTACTGACAGCACTGCCCGCTTTGAATAGCCCAGAGTTCTCGCGCGGTGATTTAGAAGATGCTCTTCGCTGGTTGATCCAGAGTGGAAATTTCGATTCGGCCCAATACACCTCAGCCGATGCAGAGCATTTTACTCTGCTTGCCGGGAAAACCAAAAGAATTCACTCGATTCTTCTGAAGGGAAATAACTCGATCGGCGACACCGAGATTAGAAATGTTTTCGGCGTGAGTGAGTCGGGCTCTTTTGAACCGGAAACTTTGCTAGAGGCCGGAAAAAAAGTGCAGGCCTATTACAAAGATCAAGGTTTTATGAATGCCGTGATCGATTTGGAATTCGTACCAGTGAACAACTCCGACTATGATGTCAGCGTCAAAGTCAGCGAACACGTGCAATCAAAATTTGCCGATATTCGAATCAATACCAGCAATAAGGCTCTTGAAGCAAAGCTGCAATCACGGCTTTCGGATTACATAGGTCAACCGTTCACTCCAATAGCGGTGAAGCTCATGCAAAGAGACCTGCAAAACTATTTCGTTAACAAGAATTATTTCCGTGCCGAAACCGGCGATCCCTCGGTGACTTTTTCGCAAGATGAATCGCAAGTCACCATTGAGTTCAAAATTGATCATCCCGAGGCCTATTTTATTGATCCGCCAGAGTCCGGTCGTTTACCCTTCAACAAAGTCGAAGACGCTTTGGGTCTGAACGAGTTCAAGTCGACGTCACCCAACCTTAGCCAAGAGCTGTCGAGCAAGATCAAGGCTTTCTATATTTCGCAAGGCTATGCGCGGGCAGAAGTGAATGTGCAGGACAAAGAGGGCATCGAGGCATTTCATCGTCGCTTGCAGGTGCAGGTGGTGGAAGGCCCCAGGGTGGACATCGAAAAAGTGGAATTCACTGGACGCTTTTCCCAGTCCGAAAAACACTACATCAATACGCTGTATGATCTTTCCTCGCCGGTGATGTCTGACAAACATTTCGTTAAGGAAGATCTAGATAAGGCGCTCAAAAATTTGGTGATCGACAGTCAGAACAATGGCTTTTTCAGAGCTAAAATCATTTCAGTTCGCACGCTATTCAACAAAGATCATGATGGCGTCACCATCGCTATCAATTTTGACGAAGGCCCCCTGACCCAGATTCAGAAAATCAGTTTTGAAGGCAACACTCAGATATCCGAACAGCTGCTTTTGGCACAGCTGAAATTAAAATCTTTGGATCCACTGAAACTCAATGCTCTGGAAGATGGAATTGAGAACGTCAAAAAATTCTATCGCGGACAGGGATTTCTGGACATGTATCTGGTGAACGAAAAAAATGAAAAAGAAGCGTTGGTCAGCTACAACGAAGATAACACTCTGGCCAATTTGAAGTTTAAAATTTTTGAAGGTCCCAAAGTCTATGTTGGCTCAGTGGTGGTCGAAGGAAATACTCTCACAAAAGACTATGTCGTCCTCAAAGAGCTCGAATTCAAGCCGGGGGATGTGCTGACGCCGGCGAACGTGGATGAATCCATCGCCCGCCTTCAGCGCCTTGGAATTTTTAACAGCGTCGATATCAAAACTCTGGAAGAGAAAACCATGGTTTCCCGTAGGACTGTGTTAGTGAAGGTTTCTGACCGCAATCCGGGACTGGTCAATGCCGGCATGGGATACACCAGTGAATTGCGCGGCACGGTCCGCGGCTATGTCGGCTATGCCTACCGAAATTTCGGAGGACTAGCACGAACTTTTTCCGCTAGGGCGGATCTTGATGAAAATGTCACTGACCCGCGCTTAACTGGTTTTCTAGAAAAACGCGCGACGGTGGGTTACCTACAGCCGTACCTGAACGACAGTCGCATGAAAGGCCGAGCTTCGCTGACCAATGCCACTTTCGTCTCTGATTATTCGAAGTACAGCGCAGAGGACGTTTGGCAGGTGATCCTTTCTCTGGAGGAGGAAATCACTTCGCATTTGTTAGTCCGCTGGGATCTGTGGAATTGGAGCCGAACTCAGGATTCCCAGATCGGACAAACACCGCAAGATCCAACTCTGATTGGTTCGACCGGACCCATCATTGAATTGGATTATCGCGACAACCCGCTCAATCCCACCAAAGGCACTTTCACTCGGCTGAATTTGGAATACGGAGCACCGGGACTTCTGCAAAGTTCGCCGCCGGTGAACTTCGAGCGCGGAGTTTTGGCCTTCACTGACACCATGACTATTTACAAAAAAGTCGTGTGGGCCAATCATTTCCGCGGAGGCTATTTGAAAAATTTGGAAGATCCCAATCAAGGGGGTTACACCCCCTGGCTGCAAAAAGGATTTTTATTGGGAGGACCCACCACCATTCGCGGATTCACCGCCCAGGAAGCTTTTCCCAACTTGACCGATTTGCTGGGCAAGAATGCCACTGCCACTAACTTCCCTTTGACCACGGACGCATCCATGTATCTGGTGAAATCAGAACTTCGAATTCCGATCAAAGGCAGTTTTGGAACTTTGCTTTTTTACGATGGTGGCGCCGTCACGATCTCTGGCTTTAACTATGGTTTTTCCTACCGGCATTCAGTGGGCGTCGGTGCGTACTATAATACCCCGGTGGGACCTGCCAGCGTTGACATTGGCTGGAAATTGAATCAAATCGGTAGTCGCGGGGAATCGCCTCTGGCGCTGGATCTGTCGATCGGCACTTTTTAGCCGGGACGGTCTCAAATTCCGGTTGTCTTCTTGCAAAATTCTGGAATCCAGAATTCCAGGCTGCTCAAATTCGGCGCCAAAGTTTCGCGTGTGTATTTCAGATTTTTTTGTTCGGCGTCGCTCAATGATTTGTTGATCTCATCCGTACTCAGATCCGTCAGATACCAATCGAGTGCCCCGTGAAGTTTCCAGGAAACCTCATTGGGCTCGCCGCTTAAATTCACGGCCGTGTTCGAAATCGAATCCATTTTTACTTGCAGCTGCACCAGCCTTTTTGCCGTGGCTTCATCCTTGGAATTCAGCGCTGTCAGCTTGTCGATTTGAGCTTTCAGCAGTTGACGAACAGCCTCCACTCTCTTGGTATTGTACTGCACCAGTGGTTGATTTTCCGTGGTGGCTTCGCCCAAGGACTGCCGCAGGCAGGCGCCTCCGACAGCTGCAGGATTTCTCGCCCGATTTTCACTCACTGATGAATCCAGAGAGGAACAGGCCATTAAGGTTGTCAGAATCAGCACCCAACTTCGACTCATGGAGGACTCCTGCCCTCATTCTATAGAGGGCTTCGCTGAAACGTAACTGCGACTGGACTTGAAGAGGCCAGGAGCGGCGAAAAATTCTCGACAGACCGCGTTTTCCTCGACGGGACTATTGTCCCCTACCAGGACTCAAGTTAGGCTGCTGAAGACTATTTCAGTAAAGGAATCGCTCATGAAAAAACACTCGGTGCGCGTGCACCCGTCCAAAGAGAAACTTTCCAGAGAAAATCAATTGGCTTGGAAAATGGCCGCGGTCGCCACCGACAAAGTGAAGATCAATGACGCTGTCACCGACATGGTGATCAATCGCATGATCGACAACGCTTCCGTGGCCATCGCCGCGATCAATCGCCGGCCGGTCGCCAGTGCGCGCGCCATGGCCATTGCGCATCCACGCAGCAGTGGTGCCACTGTTTTTGGTATGCCCAATTCACAGCGCTTCGATTGCGAGTGGACCGCTTGGGCCAATGGCACCGCCGTGCGCGAACTGGATTTTCATGACACTTTCTTAGCCGCTGATTATTCGCATCCCGGGGATAACATTCCACCGATTCTGGCCGTGGCTCAGCAGACCGGAAAAACTGGGGCTGAACTTCTTCGTGGCATTGTCACAGGCTATGAACTGCACGTGAATTTGGTCAAAGGCATCTGCCTGCATAAACATAAGAAAGATCATATTGCGCATTTGTGCCCGGCCACTGCGGCGGGAATCGGTACGATGTTAGGACTCTCGACTGAAACCGTTTATCAAGCGATTCAACAGGCCGTGCATGTGAGCTTCACCACCCGACAATCACGCAAGGGCGAAATCTCTAGCTGGAAGGCCTATGCTCCCGCTCATTCTGGAAAGTTGGCGATTGAGGCCGTGGACCGTGTGATGAGGGGTGAGGGCGCTCCTTCACCGATTTACGAAGGTGATGACTCCGTGATCGCGTATATGCTCGACGGCAAAGACGGAAAATACGAAGTACCACTTCCTGAACCCGGCGAAGCCAAACTAGCTATTCTAGAAACTTACACCAAAGAGCACTCGGCCGAGTATCAATCGCAGGCGCTCATCGATCTGGCTGCGCGCATGCGCACCAAGATCAAAAACTTTGACGACATCAAAGAGATCGTCATTCACACGTCTCATCACACTCATTATGTGATCGGAACTGGATCTGGCGATCCGCAAAAAAATGGATCCGAAGTCTTCGCGCGAAACCTTGGATCACAGCATCATGTACATTTTCGCCGTGGCCTTGCAGGACGGCAAATGGCACCACGTGCACTCTTACTCTCCAGAGCGGGCGCAAAAGCCAGACACCGTTCGCCTGTGGCACAAGATTCGGACTGTGGAAGCTCCTCAATGGACAGAGTGGTATCACGAACAAGATCCGAATAAAAAACGCTTCGGAGGAAAAGTCGAAATCATCATGGCCAATGGTGAAATCATCGTCGATGAGTTGGGCGTGGCCAATGCTCACCCGGCGGGTGCCCGCCCGTTCAAACGCGAGGACTACATTCGCAAATTCGACACACTCACTGAAGGCATCATCACCAAGGATGAGCGCAATCGCTTCATCAGCCTGGTGCAACGACTTCCGGAAATCACCGCCACTGAATTGCTGGAGCTCAATGTGCAATTGCCGATGGACACTTTGGTGAATGGAAAACGCGACACCAAAGGAATTTTCTGATGCTGTTTCAATACACCAATCCCGCAGATAAGCGGGCTGAATTTAGAAAAGCTCTAAAATCGGGAAAGCTGCTTCGTTTTCCAGGTGCTTGGTCGCCTTTGGTGGCGATGCAAATTGAAAAAGTCGGCTTCGAAGGAATTTACGTTTCAGGCTCTGTGCTTTCCAACGATCTGGGATATCCGGATGTGGGATTGACCACATTGAGTGAAGTCACCGGCCGAGGTCGACAGATCGCCCGCGCCACAAAACTTCCTACCATCATCGACATTGATACCGGCTTTGGTGTTCCAATGAACGCCGCCCGTGCCGTGAGTGAACTCATCGAGCTGGGTTTGGCTGGCTGTCACCTGGAAGACCAAGAAAACCCGAAACGCTGCGGCCACCTGGACGGAAAATCTTTGGTCGCGACTTCTGAGATGACCATGAAGATCAAAGCCGCTGCCGAGGGCAAAAAAATGGATCCTAATTTTTTGATCATCGCGCGAACAGATGCCCGAGCCTCTGAAGGTTTGGACAAAGCCATCGACAGAGCCAAAGCCTACGTCGACGCCGGCGCAGAAATGATTTTTCCCGAAGCCTTGGCCGACCTGAAAGAATTTGAGACTTTCCGAAAAGCCGTGAGCGTACCTCTCCTGGCAAATATGACTGAGTTTGGAAAATCAAAATTGCTGACCACCAAAGAACTAGAGAGTGTCGGCTTTAATTTGGTGATCTATCCGGTCACGACTTTGCGTCTGGCGATGAAGGCCGTGGAATCGGGCCTAAAAAAACTCAAAGCCGATGGCACGCAAGAAGCCTTGGTAGAGCAAATGCAAACTCGCAAAGAATTGTACGAGCTCACGCATTACGAAGATTATAGTCAGTTTGATCAAAATATTTTTAATTTCAAAGTTTAAAAAAGGAGATCGTCCCAGACGACCTCCAGCAACCAGAGGAGAAGAATATGTCGCAAATGGTGAATCCCGATTACGTCGCTGAACCGGAAAAAATGAATGTCAAAAAAGGTCTGGAAGGCGCAGTGGTGGATCAGACCACAGTTTCCAAAGTGACTCCGGAAACCAATGCGCTCATTTATAAAGGCTACCCAGTTCAAGAACTGGCGGAAAACTGCCGCTTTGAAGAAGTGGCTTACCTGCTTTACAACAGCGAACTTCCGAACAAATCTCAGCTAGCCGAGTTCGAAAAGAAAGAACGCGCTTACCGCGAAATCACCAAAGCCAATCTGGAAGTCATTCGCCTGCTGCCGAAAAAATGTCATCCCATGGATTCCATTCGCACCGCCGTCAGTTTCTTAGGCGCTGAAGATCCAAGAATTTGGGACAAGGCCAGCAATCTGGATAAAGCCATTATGATGTTAGCGAAAATTCCCACCATGGTCGCCGCCGACTATCGTTTCAAAAAAGGCTTGGATTTCATTCCACCGGACACGAAACTACCCATGGCCGAGAACTTCTTTCACATGTGTTTCGGAAAAGTTCCAGCGGCCGACATCGTGAAAGCCTTTGATGTGTCTTTGACTTTGTACGCAGAGCACAGCTTCAATGCCTCCACCTTCGCAACACGAGTGATCGCCTCCACCGAGTCTGATATTTACAGCGCCACGGTCGGTGGGATCGGTGCACTGAAGGGACCTCTTCACGGCGGAGCCAACGAACAGGTCATGCACATGATGCTAGAAATCGCCGATCCTGCGAAAGCGGAACAGTGGATGATCGATGCACTGAAAAACAAACGAAAAGTCATGGGCTTCGGGCATCGAGTGTACAAATACGGCGACAGCCGAGTGCCGACGATGCGTAAATACGCACAAAAAATGGCCGACGTCACCGGCGAACAAAAATGGATGAAGATGTACGATGCTTTGGAAAAAACCATGGTCGCGCAAAAGAAAATCCATCCCAATTTGGATTTCCCTGCAGGTCCTGCTTACTACATGATGGGATTTGAAATCGATTTCTTCACACCCATTTTCGTCATGGCCCGCACGACGGGCTGGTCAGCCCATATCATGGAACAACATAACAACAATCGCATCATTCGCCCGTTGTCAGAGTACACCGGTCCTAGCGAGCGACATGTAAAACCTATGTCGGAACGAGGCTAAAGATTTTGCGGTTATTTATTCTGGGAATTTTGACGATTTTGGTGGGATGTAAAACTCCCCACCCGGCCGTCAAGGCCCTCGAAGGAACTGTCAAAAAATCTGAACCTCTGGCAGCGAATTCCTTGCTGTTAGATCCCAGCAAAACAATTGAGAAGTTGGCGTTCTCTTCTAGAGCCAACCCCGCCAAGCCCGAAATCATTTGGCAATTCATCGCTGCTGAAAAGCCGGATCTATTCATCAGCACCGGTGACATGATTGAACCCAATGTCGGCACCGCCCGCGATATTCAAGCCAATTATCGTCTGCTGAGCCTGCAGCCGGAGTTCGCCCACTTCCGCAGCCATTTTGCCTTGCTGGGAAACTGGGGAATCGGTGACTCTGGTGAAATCGCGGGCGACACCGCCACCAAAGAAATCGCTAAATTAGAGTACGTGAAATTTTACCTCAGCGACTCACAATTCATAGATCCAAGACAAGGCGGAATATACCACGGCATAGTCATCGGCCCAGCCCAGCAACGCCTCCACCTCATTTTCTTAGACACTCATTTTTTCAAATCCTGGGGAGTCGACGGCGGCACGCTATTAGGAAACGAACAATGGAGCTGGCTCATGACAGAGATTCAAAAGCCCTCTGACCTAACCATCTTAGTCACCTCAGATTCTATTTTGGCAGAAAGTAAAAGTACGTCAGCCTGGCCCGCGTTCCCAAAAGAAAAGAAAAAATTGTTAGACCTACTGAAGATCTACGGAAAACTAACCAAGCAAAAATCCATCTTCACCATCACCAACACAGGCTTCGGCGAAACCAGAAAACTCCCACTCAGTAAAGACCTATCATTAACAGAGTTCGCCGCCGGAGGCCTCAACCGAAAATCCCCAACTCCCCCAGAAGCCAGCAAACTAAGAGTAGGAACCGCCATCAAAAGCTTCAACTATGCCCTAATAAAAATAGACTGGAAAAATAAATTTCTTAAGTCGCAATTCCTAAGCGACGAACCCACGAACTCAAAAACAGAATCCTGGAAGTTCTAATCCCACCGAGATAGAGCGTGAGCTTTAAAAGCCCGCAGCCGAGGCGAGAGGAAGAGAGCGCGGAGGCGTGCTACTGCACGTCGCACAAGCGAACGACCGAACAACGAAGGATCCGGGCTTTTAAAGCTCACGCGTCAGTGAGTTCTATGCTGTGGCCTTCGGGGTCTAGGACTACTGCCATCTTCCCAAACGGCAATTCCTGAAGCTCCATCAAAATCTGCACCTGAGGAAGTTTTCGCAATCGTGCCATGACATCCGAAATATTTTCTATCTGTAGTCGGAAGGAAAGATCGGGGGTGGCTAAACGGTCTTTTTTAGGAATCGAAAGCAAACAGATTTCCACTTCACTGAAATTTCCTCGGTAAGCCACGGTTCCCTTATTGACAGGCATGGCCTTCATGGGAATACCAAGGGCACCAAAAAACTCCACCATCTCTGGCATTTTGGCGGTGTTCAGCGTGATCGTCTTAATCATGTTGCTCATGACTCTATGCCAATCTTATTGACGAAAATAGTCAAGCTCTCTAGCTTGGCATTCTATGAAAACCGACGAGCCCAAAAAAATATTTCTAAAGGACTACCAAAGCCCTGATTTCACCATTGAGCATGTCGATTTGCACTTCGACATCCAGGAGGACTTTTGTCGAGTCACCTCCGTCATCGCGTTCCGCAAACTAAATTCTATGGTCCAAAATCTAGTGCTCGATGGTGAAGAGATCACACTGGAATCCGTTGCCATGAATGGAAAAAAACTGAATGCGGATCAATTCCAACTGCGCAGCCACGAACTAGAAGTGCTCAATGTGCCGGCGGAATTCACTCTAAAAACCGTCGTGACCAATCTGCCTCTCAAAAATACGAGTTTAGAGGGTCTATACAATGCCTCCGGTGTGCTGTGCACCCAGTGTGAGGCCCAGGGCTTTCGTAAAATCACTTATTATTTAGATCGACCAGATGTGATGAGCAAGTTTCAAGTTCGCATTGAAGCCGACGAGAAAAAATATCCGGTGTTGCTCTCCAACGGTGATTTAATTTCGAAAAAATCACTGGGTAATGGACGACACCAAACAGAGTGGAAAGATCCTTTCAAAAAACCCTGCTATCTTTTCGCGCTAGTGGCCGGCAATCTGGGCAAGATCGAAGATCAGTTCATCACTATGTCCGGCCGACCAGTGAAGTTAGAGATTTACTCTCGACCCGGCAGTCAGGACCGCTGCTGGCACGCCATGGAGTCTCTAAAAAAGTCGATGGCCTGGGACGAAACCCGTTTTGGCCGCGAGTATGACTTAAATACGTTCATGATTGTCGCCGCCGATGATTTCAATGCCGGTGCTATGGAGAACAAAGGTCTTAATATTTTCAATTCTCGTCTGGTATTGGCGGATGCTCAATCAGCCACCGATGACGATTATTTTTCCATCGAGTCCGTGGTCGCTCATGAATATTTTCACAACTGGACTGGAAATCGCGTCACGCTCCGTGATTGGTTTCACCTTTCGCTGAAAGAGGGCCTCACGGTCTTTCGTGATCAAGAGTTTTCGATGGATATGGGTTCCCGATCAGGAGTGCGCATCGATTCAGTCACTGATTTGCGCAGCCGACAGTTCCAAGAGGATGCGGGCCCATCGGCACACCCGATTCGTCCAGAGAGTGGATTTGCGGTGGACAATTTTTTCACCCCCACCATCTATGAAAAGGGTGCCGAAGTCATTCGTATGATGCAAACCATGGTCGGGCGTCCCGGTTTTCGCAAAGGAATGGATCTCTATTTCGAACGACACGATGGGCAAGCTGTGATCATCGAAGATTTCGCCAAGGCGATTGCAGATGCCAATGGACAAACCTGGGAGCAGTTCAAGCTTTGGTTCTCTCAGGCAGGTACGCCTCAGGTGAAGGTGAGCGAGTCTTACAACCAGCAAAAGAGCGAGTACCACCTGCAGCTCGAACAATCATGTGCAGCGACACCCGGCCAGCCGAGCAAATCCCCGTTCCATATTCCGCTACTGATCGGCCTTCTGGATGCCGACGGAAAAGAAATTGAAATTCGAAGCTCTGAAATCAAAAAGAATTCTGAAAATCAGGACCTATTGCATTTGTTTGAAGCCAAGAAAAATTATACATTCACCGGAATCAAAGGACGCCCTGTGCTTTCGCTGAACCGACAATTTTCAGCGCCAATTCACTTGAACTGGGCGGCCAGCGAAGCCGATCTTTTGCACTTGCTCAGTCACGACTCGGACGATTTCAATCGCTGGGAAGCCGGCCAAAAACTTTTCATCCAAGCCAGCCGTGGGAACCACGGCGTTTCGCTGGTAGCCTCCCCGGCACTTCTTAGCGGACTCAAGAAGTCTTTGACGGGCCCTTTGGATCCTCTGCTGAAGGCGATGATCTTAAACCCACCTAGTGACAGCTTTCTTTTGCAACTACAGACAGAACTGGACGCCCCAGCGTTGGAAGCTTCACGAAGGGCAATGGAACTTGAAATCGCTCAAAGTCTGAATTCGAATTTTGTAGAAATCTATCAGCAATATCACGGGCGAAATGATTCTGGACGGTCGCCGAAAGACTTTGCTGAAAGAAGATTGAAAAATCTAGCGCTAAAGTATCTGACTCTTTTGGATTTCGGCCAGTTGGCTCTGGCGCAATTCAAATCGACCAAAATCATGACCGATCAGCAAGCCGCATTGTCTGCCTTGGTTCATCAGACGAACACTCGTCGCACCGAAGCCTTAGAACTCTTTCAATCTCAGTGGAAAAACGACGCGTTGGTGATGAATAAATGGTTTGCGCTGCAGGCCTCTTCGACAGCCGCAGACACTTTTAAAAATGTGGTGGCCCTGTGGGATCATCCTGATTTCAATTGCAAGAATCCCAATCGGGTTTATTCCCTGTTGGTCCAATTCGGAAATAATTTGGTGCGATTTCATGATCCCACCCAGGATTGCTACTCATTTATGACCGAAAAAATCATAGAGCTAGATCGGCTCAACCCGCAAGTCGCGACCCGGGTCTCTTCATGTTTCAATCCGTGGAAAAAATTGACCGGCACCCAAAAACAAAAGGCGCATCAATCTTTGGAAAGACTGATCGCCTCTGGTTTGTCGAAGAACACCTACGAGATTGTTTCGAAGGCACTCGCCGAATAGCGAAACGCCGATACGGCTGGCGAGCGAAATGCCGGCGTACCACCGGCTGGCGGACTAAGCCACTTTGGAGGACGAAGTGTTGGGCTGCAGAATTCCGCGGGTTAGGCAGGCAGCAATGCAATCGTCCCAGAACTTGTCTTTGATTTTTTGTTCAGCAGGACCCATTTTGACTTTGGGGAAGTCCTTTTTTTCGAAGTGCTCGCAGAATTGGGCCTCGGCACCGGCGCGAACCACTTTTAGCAACAAATTGAAGTGAGCATCGGTGATGGGTTTTTGGTCCACCAACATTTTTCGTAAGCCCTGCTCTGGGGTTTGAGATAAAAACTGAAATAGACCGGCAGTATCGTACTGACTCATGGAACCTCCTTCGGTTAACTGATTCCATCATATCGGGAAATTGAGGGACTGCTTGAGGTTCCAGCTGAATTTGGGACATTGGACAGGTCCAAAAAAGGTCCGAGGTTTGGGCTTAAGACCAGGCGCACCCCTTTTAGGCAAAAAAAGAGCCGGCACAAGGCCGGCTCTAAAAGGTCGATGGAAAGTATGATTTCCTAATGGAATCCCACTAAGAAATCACCACCTCCATCTTGGTTTTAAGTACTGCGTTCACCAAGTATCACCCCCTTCCCGACCGTAAGAACGATCACTTCCATTATAAGCGTGTTCAGCTTCTTGGCAAATGAAGAAAAATAGATGATACTAATCTGGATCTAAATAAGGAGATTAAAAATGGCTAAGAAGAAAAAACGCACGAAGAACAAACATCACGTCAAACGCATCAAGCGTAAGAAGAAACGACTCAGAAATAAAAATGCGAGCCGTAAGCAGAAATAATTGGCGCACGCCAGTTCTGTTCACTGAAAAAGCCACGAAGAAATTCGCGGCTTTTTTATTTCTACAGAGAACGAATTCGATGAATCAATTGCGGCACAGCCACTGATAAATCCGAAGGCAGCAGCGAAATAATATCTTTGCCTGAGTGCACCCACTCGTTGGCTAAACGCCCATGAAGGTACGCGCCCAAACAGGCGGCTCGAGTCGCCGACAATCCTTGAGCACGAAAGGCAGCGACAAATCCGCCCAATACGTCCCCAGATCCGGCTTTGGCCAACCCCGAATTCCCCGACAAGATGACGATCGCTCTCGAGGAAGAATCCGCCACCACCGTGCGAAATCCTTTGAACAAAACCACACAGCACAGTTTTTTCTGAGCTTCGATGGCCGCAGCAAACCGATCCGCATTCAGGGACTTCACAGTTCTTCCTAGAATCCGCGATAACTCCCCAGCGTGAGGGGTTACAATCCACTCGGACGGCAATGGCCAAATTTTCTTTTCCGCAAGAACGGTCAGTGCATCTGCGTCCAGAATCACTCGCTCCCATTTTCGCTTGAGCAGCTCGCGAATCCAAGTTTCCGTCGCCGCATTCACACCCAAACCAGGTCCGACAATGACGGTGGATTTTTTGTCGATGCTTTTCCAATCCCATTTGGCGGCATCCCGCAAGATCACTTCAGGAATCATCTGCACATGCTGATAGACATTCGTAGCACCGTGCAAATACACATAACCAGCACCTGCTCTACCCGCCGCATTGGCAGAGAGCAGGCCTGCTCCGGGGTATTCCGAACTTCCGGCAATCACATGAACCGTGCCGTGATCGGATTTGTTTGACAGCTCATCGCGACCTGGAAGGGCTTCACGACTAGCATGGGCCCCCCAAGCGAAATGACTTTGACATTCGTCACGTAAAAGTTTCTGTGGAAAACCAATTCCATGAACTTTGACTTGGCCCACGCAGCGGGGACCACGGGCTACATAAAATCCAGGCTTGGATAGCCCAAAGGTCACTGTCATGGTCGCGCGCAAAGCCTTGGGCTTTTCCAACCCTGTATCAATATCCAAACCAATGGGCGCATCCACAGCAATGGTCACTTTATTTTTAGAGTTAATAAACTGCACCAAATCCGATAACTCAGCATCTAAGCTCGAGGAAAATCCTGTTCCTAAAATGGCCTCAACAATAACTTCTGAATTTCCCACTTCCATTTTCATCCGGTCGCCAGAGACGCGCAAAATTTCAACTCCGCTGTTTTGCGCCTTGGAAAGCTGAAGAGTCCAAATCCCCGAAGGGCTTGCTTTTTCGCGCACGATCACGCAGGCCAAATTGGCAAAGCCTTTTCGCTTCAACAACCGCGCAATCACAAAGCCATCGGCGCCATTATTGCCCGAACCGGCAAGCACTAGCACCCGGCATTTTTTATTTTTTATCAGAGTGTTGACCTCTTCGGCGACAGCAGCACCTGCGGACTCCATCAATACTTCTGGGCGCAGGCCAAATTCGCTCTGGGCTTTTTGATCCAGAGCCTTACACTGTTTTCGGGTGGACAATCGCATTAGGGGCCTTCATAGCGAGTGGTACAATGAGCTAAGAATTCTGTGCGTGTGGCCTGGTTGGACTTAAACGCTCCACGCAAGTCACTAGTGGCGGTGGCGCTGTGACTGTCCTCCACTCCCCGAGCGATCACACAGTAGTGTCGGGCATTGATATGCACGGCTACATTTTTCGTATCCAGGATGTATTCAAGACAGTCGGCGATCTGTTTGGTCAAGCGCTCTTGCACCTGTGGGCGCCTAGAGAAAAATTGCACGATGCGGTTGATTTTCGAAAGGCCGATCACCCGATGATTGGGGATATAACCTACGGTGGCATGGCCGTCGATGGTCTGAAAGTGATGCTCGCAAACACTCAATACTTCGATGTCTTGGACCACTAACATTTGGTCGTAGTCCATCTCATTTTCGATGACCGTGATGCGCGGAAAATTTTCCATATTTAGGCCGGAAAAAACCTCGTTCACGTACATTTTAGCAATGCGTTCTGGGGTTCCATGCAGACTGTCGTTGTCCAAGTCCAGACCCAAAACAGTCATAATTTCCCGAAAATTTTTAGCAATTTTGGCCATTTTTTCGGCGTCGGAATGCCTTGTTTTTAAGATGGGTCCGGTGCGCACGTGCTTAAGAATCGCATGAGGCTCTAGAGAACTGTCTGATTTCTTTTTTGATCGATGAGACATGCACCGCAAGCTAGCAGAGGGCTTATCCCCTGTCCACAATTGTTGAATTTTTTGACAAGCCTGAATTTATTTACAAGTCCAGCCGCTGTAAATGGCCAGAGCACGCCCTGCTGCCGGCCATGACGGACCCCAGTTTGCATAGGAAGGAGATGCTCGTTCCCCCAATTATTCATAGAGGAGCCCAAAACCATGACCATTTTAGCTCGCTGGCTATTGCCTCTTTTGAGCTTGGGATTTCCGCTCGTGTCTCATGCCGCGGATACTCCGACCGTCAGAGCCCTTACTGTCAAAGAAAAGCACTATATGAACGACGCGATCAAACTGGAAGTCACTCCTCGAGGGCAAGAATATTTCCAGAATCAGATGGATGACATCCTCAACAACATGGGAGTGTCTCTGGACGAGGCCTATTTCGCCGACATCCATTGGAAGTCCACAAAATCTTACGACTTGGACAATCTTCCCTTTCCGGCAAAGACGAAAAGGCTCATCGCAACGATCCACGATGCTTTGAAAAGTTGGTTCATCGGCCTGTCGCTTTCCAATGTGAAACCGGCCATGGAGATTGGCAACTCGGGCTACCAGGCCGTGTTCAACAAAATCGCCATATCAACTGATGAGAACCTTCTCCACCGGTTGGGAAAAACGGACGGAGCTGTGTTGGTCGTCGAAGTCGATATCAAAGAACTGGATGTGGTCGCATCCAAGGTGCGCGCATGGGATCAGAACAATCCCGATTACGGTCAAGTCGGATTTAACGACGTGAAAATCAAAGTGGCCGGCGGCAAAGTACCGCTGCAAATACGCATGCCTTTTTATGTCAGCTTGAATTCGCAGGGAATTCCTAGCTTCGAAGCAGTCAACGTTCAAGACAATGTGGATAAAATTGATATGGAGTTGAACTACGGGAAGCTGATCGTTCCGCAAATTCAACTGGTGATCAACGGCAAGGTGATGCCCTTTAACGAAGCAAAGCTGGAAAACGATTTCATTCAAAATGTACCGGCAATGTTGTTGGCCATTCGACGATACGTGCATGATTTCGCAGCCAAACAGGTGCCGCAATTATTGAATGACAAAGCCAAGCAATATCTGGTGCATGCCTTGGAAGAGATCAAGCCAATGAGTGCGCCCGGAGCGGCGCCTGGTTCAGCCAATGAATATCTTTGGGGCTTACAACTCAAAGGCATCAGCGAAAAGAATGGTCTCATCGTAGATATGAACACCTTTGTGGAAGACCCCCTAAACCCCAATTCTTTGCCCAAGGCCTTCTCTGCGGCTCCGCAACCAGCATTAATGAACGCGCTTCCCGGAACAGTTTACGACATCGGTTTAAGTTTGGACGAAGGCATGATCAATCGTATGCTGCAGTTGTCCTTTGAGCGTCACCTTTTCTCTAAGGTCGCCATCAAAGGCAGTAGTGACGCCGGAGACGGCGGCTACTTGCAGCTGACCCAGGCCCCAGTGCTTCGGCCTGTGAGCAATTTCCAATTCAACGGCGGTGCATCAGCTCATATCCCTGGTGAAACATTTGCTCGGTTGGATTTGGCCGTGATCGTCCCAAAGGGAACGGTCTCTGGAAAAAATAAACTGTTTCTGCAAGATCAGTTTGCGGTAAAGATGAGCATGATTGTCAAAATTGCGAAAACCGCCAATGGTAAAGCGCTGGCCATTTATCTTTGGGATGTGGACCCTGATAGCATCATCGTTGATTCGGACAACATCACTGGCCTTGGAAAATTTTTCAGTGGCACAGTGCTGGACAGCTTGAAGTCACAATTTGCGGAGAAGGCGGCCACCTGGAGAACCACGGGCGTTTCTATCCCAGGAAGTATTCCGGTGCCCGCGATCTTAGGCGTGAGCTTGGATGTTTACGATTTAGTGATGGAGCCCACTGGCCACTTGGTCTTGTATCTAAACTATGCTACGAACACTGCGAAACAGGGAGCGAACCCATGAAAAAACTGATCTCATCCTTACTCTTCCCGGTCTTTTTGTTGGGCCTGATCTTGGTGCCTCAGAATAGTCGTGCGCTGACGGATTCTCAAATCCCGACACGAGTGTATCCCGATGTAAAGGTCTCTGGCCTGGCAAAGAAATATAAAGGCATGTATCTAACGGCTTATTTCGCCCGCATCAGCGATGGCAACTTTTCCTTTTCAAACGATCAACTCAACATCGATGTTATTTTTGCAAAAATTCCTAGTCTGTATATTTCCGGCGATTCTTTGATGCTCACTAGCCCTAAAAATATTCCCGTGAGCTTTCAAAAACCCAATCGCATCGTATTGGTTATACATCAGCAACCCACCTTCACCTGGATCAATCCCGATATCGAAGGTGCCAGCGTGGGCCAACCGGATCTGAAATCAGATGCCAATCTGACCGATATCCATAGTGAGTGGAGAGCTCTTTCGGTGATTCGAATTTATGATATGAACGGCACTCGCAACGTTTACGAATTCATTTTTCCGTCGGATCAATAAGCGAAACGCCTCCGTACCGTCGGCTGGCTGGCGAAACGCCGCAGTTCCTGCGGCTGGCTGGCGGAACTAGAATTTGTTGCCAAAGTCGCTTTTAAAACGGGCCGCCTCAATCGCGGCGCGAATGCCGCTTTCGACGGCGCCATTCACCGTTCCCATGGAGCTCAACGAAGTGTGTTCTCCGGCGAAGATAAATGTTCCACGACGTTCGGGGCTCACCAGCGTCGACGAGAATGCGTGCACCTGTCCCGGAGCGAAATAGGAAACGCTCCCACGGCTCCAAGGATTCAAAGACCAATTCATCATCTGAGAATTTTCTTCTTCGCTGTTGGCCGCACTATTTATTTTTTTTAAATCTTCTTTGAAATCCAACATGGATTGAGGACCAAGATTGCGTCCCTGATCTGCAGATAGCTGTGCCGTCAGAACCCCTCGTGTACCGAAATTTCCACTGCTGCCAGAGCCCGAATCCCAAATCCATTGACTCTTCAGATTTCCCGTCCATATCGGTGACTTTGGTTGCCAGAAGCGATCTTTAAAAGACACCGCTAACTTTCCATGAGATCCATAGCCCAACTCCTGAATGGCTTTCACTTTCAAAGGGCTGAATTCCAATTCGTCGATGCCTTTGACTTCGCGAAGCGCAGAAAAAGGTAAGGTGCATATCACCACCCGCGCATCGATGGAAAAACCACCTTTGCGGGTCTCAAATTCCATTTTTAAGCGATTGTCTCTGCTTTTGATGGCGGTTAATTTATGATCAAAGATGACAAATCTTTCGGGCACCACGCCGGACACCTTGTCGTACAACGCTTGCGCCAAGTTTTGCATTCCACCAGTGAGTCGAACTCGCTTTTCCAAAGCCCGACGCCAACCCGAAGGGGCGCTGCCAAAACGATCCAGCAATGTCAATGCACTCATCGCACCAGCATCAATCCCCCACTCCAATTGAATCATGCGATGAATCCACAAAAAACTTTTCTCATCAACGGCAGAGCGCAAATCCGTCAGCATCTCTTCGGCTGAAATGGCGTCCCACTGGGAATCATTCAGGCGATCTTTCATTTCGAGAATTTTTTTATCGGCCAGCTTTAGGCTTTTGATCGTGGATTCAAAATCGGAAACCTGCTCGCCTTGGAAAAATTGCGGCGAACGTGCCAGCACGCTCAGCGTTTCCAATCCCACTTTCAACTCTCGGCAGAGTCCGATCACAAACTCATCGTTGGTTGAAATCCATTCGGCGCCCAGGTCCACGGCCTGGGAGGCCGGATTGAACTCCTGCAAAGTGAGGGCCCTACCGCCAATTCTTTGCGCGCCTTCAAAAATTCGAAATGGAATGCCATTTTTTTTCAACTCTCGTGCGGCAACAAGTCCACTGATGCCCGCGCCCAAAATCATCACTGACTGGGTCTCGTCCGAACCATCACCAACAATCGAGCGGTCCAGCTGCGCACACGCTTCAATCACCGGGGACAACGCGGCGCCCGCAGAACCCATAGCGGTCCACTGCAGAAATTCTCTGCGGTCCAGCTGTCCACCTTTTCTTTTTGTTGTGCCAGTCATTTTGAAAGTGTAAAAACGCTTCATGCCAAAGTCCAATGATAATTTGATATTCCGGCGAATGTTTCTAGAGCTGGTTTTCACGCGTTATTGGATTCGCGCTTTGATGATATTGTCCGCTGCGTTCTCTGCTGGATTTGGAATCTTGGGGCCGTTCTTTCAAAAAGAATTTATTGATTTGCTCACTGGAAACCCAATGGCCCTGAATCACTTTTTTCCCAACATGTCGCAGGTCTTACCAAGTTCTGCGTCGGCATTTTTGCTCATGTCTTTTGGTTGCATTCTGCTAGCGCTGGTGTGTTCACAGCTGGTGAATTTTCTGGGCGCAACAGAGGCCATTCACCTGCAAAGAATCTGGTCACAGCGAATGTATGATCAGATTCTGGATTTGCGCGCCGATTCTTTGAACGGCCGCCCTGTCGGAGAGATGGTGGCCATTTATACCACTGATTTGCCGGGCGCGACCATTCTGCTCGAGCAAAGTTTGCCGCAGGCCTGTAACATCATCTTCCCGTTGGTACTGACCCCGTTTCTGATCGTAGCACTTTTTCAAACACCCATTTTACCTACGGTGATCGTCGTCAGCGCGATTGCGCTGATGAATTTAATTCTAGCCAACCGACAGAGCCGTTTTTTTTATAAATTCAAAAAGCTAGCGGCCGACCGAATCGGACTGGTCAACGAATGGATTCAAAATATTCGCACGCTGCGAATATTGGGATGGACTCGACATTTTGAACAAAAAATTTTTTCCGTGCGACAGCTAGAAACCCAAAATCGCGTGGCCATGCTGAACAATGGTCAGACCATGAACGCGATAGCCTCTTCCATCACCTTTGTGTTGAACGTGATCGTGCTGCTATCGATGATTCAAGCCAGTCACGCGCCAATCACTCCTGGTGCGCTTTTGGCGCTTCTTTGGGTGGTTGCCGTTTTTCTGACCAAACCCTTTCGGCAGATGCCTTGGTTCTTCACCTTCTTATTCGATGGCACATCCTCCCTGCGCAGAGCCGCGAATCTTTTTGAGCTAAAAAATGAAGATGCTGTCCCGAGATCTTTGCAGTTCCAGAAACTGAAAGATCTAGGCTCTCCAGATCCAGCCATTCTGGTCGATCACCTGAATCTGAACATCGCAGGACACCAAGTATTGAAAAATATCTCCTTTCAGGTAGGCACGGGCGAGTTCCTTGCCATCGTCGGCGAGGTGGGGTCCGGAAAATCGATGCTGCTCCTAAGTTTGCTGGCTGAAACTGGTGCGCATTTTTCTAAGTATCAGATCGGTGAAAATGACGTGCGCCGAATTCCACTCGATCAATTGCGCCAATTTTTCACTTTCGTACCGCAGGAGGGCTTCATCATGAGCGCCTCTCTGCGCGAGAACGTCGCCTTCGAATACGAATATCCCTCGACCTCTGACACCGATGTATTGCGTGCCTTGGCGCATGCGCAATTCGGCTTTGAGCAAGAGCGGGTCAGGGACGGCCTGAACACCGAGATTGGCGAACGTGGCGTCAATCTTTCCGGGGGCCAAAAACAAAGAGTGAGCTTGGCCCGTGTGGATTTTTATAAGGCCCCCATTGTGCTCTTGGATGATTGCCTCAGCGCCGTGGACGTAGACACAGAAAAAAAGATCGTCGAGCAACTGCTGCTCAAAGAATGGCGCGAGCGCACCCGCATCTTGGCCACCCACCGTCTCACTGTTTTGGAAAAAGTGGATCGCGTGCTCTTTTTAAAAAATGGCGAATTGGTGGCGCAGGGAAAATATCACGAGCTACTGCGAACTAATGAAGATTTCCGCCACTACACGGCTTCGGTGAACCCATGAATCAGACCCAGCGATTGATTCAGCAAGAGTCTCGGTTTAGCGGCAATTTTTCAAAATCTGTTTTAACCACCTTGAAATTTGCCTACGGCGCACACAAGTGGTGGCTGGCTTTTTGCCTGCTACTGGGCTTTGCTGGACGAATTTTTCTTTTGTCCAACGCCAATATCATCGGCATCTGGGTTGACCATTTTTGCACTCCGCAGGGCGAGCAGCAATGCCGGGCACTGCCGGCCTTCTTTAGCTCGATGACCGACGTGGATTTCTTGAAGCTGATGGCCGTGTTCACCGCCATCGGATTTTTGCTGACGCTGGCTTTTCGAATTTTCTTTTCATCTGTATCAGCTAAGGCGGTCAGTCAGATTTATGATGAGACCACTTTGCGGACGTCCCGGTACCCCATGGCTTTTTTTGATCGCAATCCCACCGGTCGCATAGTCACTCGCTTTTCGAGCGACTATGGCAATGTGTTTCGCCTGTTCGGTGGACCTTTGGCCGAATTTCTTTCGATCATTTTTGATTTGATCGGAATGACCATCCTGATCGCGATGGCCAGTCCTTATTATTTGCCAGCCGTGCTGTTCACGGGAGCGCTCAACTATCTGGTGTTTCGACTCAATCGCGATCGATTGCGGGCGGCGCGACGCGAACTCTCCGCCAGTCGCTCCCCGTCCATCGCACATTTTTCAGAGACTGCTCAGGGCGCCAGCACCATTCGCTCGTTCACGCGCCAAGCCTCCTTTGCTGATCGTTTTAAGAAATTGGATTCGTACTTCTTGGAACAAAAACGCCATGTGGTGAAACAGGTGATGCTTTTCTCTTTTCAGATGAACAGCCTAACTGCGGGTCTTTTCCTGATGACTGGATTTGCTGGTTACGCGCTGTTAAAAAATGGACTGGTCAGCGTCGGATCCTTGGGCGTGGCCTTTGGCTTCATCACTTTGAGCGGCAATACGGTACAAATGTTTTTCGAGTGGCTCACGCAATTTGAAGAGGCTATGATTGGGGTCGAACGTCTGGATCATTACCTACATAAAGAGGTTGAGGCCGGCGCTCGCTTGCCGGCACAGGCACAGTTCCCCACACCACAGTGGAAACTAAGCCCTCAGGAAGACTTGAAGTCGCAAAATGAACGGCTGACTCAAAGTCCATCGGCCCGAATTGATTTTCAGAATGTGTGGTTCAAGTATGCTGACGATCTACCCTACGTTTTGAACGACCTGAATTTCGAGATTCGTGCTGGCGAAAGATTCGGCATCGTCGGTCGCACCGGCAGCGGTAAATCCAGCCTGATTCAGGCACTTTTTTATCTCTACCCGTTGGCTCAGGGGCAAATTCTGATTGATGGACAAGCACCGCGACTGGGACCCGCGGAAAATGGAGTAGATCTAGAGATCTTCAGACGATCCCTTAGTTTTATCTCTCAGGACTCTATCCTGTTCAAAGGCAGTTTGTTAGAGAATCTGGTGTGTTCCCCTGAAGTTCCCACCCCAAATATCTACGCAGCTTTGAAAAAAGTGGGCCTGGACGAATGGGCGAACGCAGAAGGGGTGCAAATGCTGGTGGAAGAGAAGGGGAAAAATCTTTCCCTGGGGGAAAAGCAACTGATTTGCATGGCACGCTGCCTGCTGCAAGAGTCTCCCATCGTCGTCATGGACGAAGCCACCAGCTCAGTGGATCCTCGCTCTGAGGAGATCATGGTCAAAGCCACCGAAGAGTTTTTTGCCGGCCGCACTCAGGTGATCATTGCGCATCGCTTGTCGACTCTGAAGAAGTGTGATCGCATCTTATGGTTACAGGACGGCAAGGTGCAAATGCTCGGAGAGACCAAACAAGTGCTTGAGGTCTTCACAAATTCAAACTTATCTTCACATTTGTAGCGCAAACATAAATATTCCATGTGGACTAAAAATCACAGGCCTAAATCCAGCCTTGATAGAGGTACAGATTAACCAGCCCTTAGTCGGGATCCCCCTTTTGACAGATCGTCCAATGACCGATCATAATCACAGAGGTAAGAATATTAATACGGGACCACCCGAAAGGAGCATAAGATGAAACAGTTTCTAATGATCGCGATTGCCACTCTCGGAGTCAGCATGGTCGCCCATGCAGGTTTCCTGATTGAGCCAGCAGTTGGAATGCAGGGACTTAGTTCCACGGCATACCAATATAAAAATGGAGGTACTACCTTCAGCTACACAGAAGCATCATATCCAGTGATGTTGAGAGTGGCTTATATGGCGGCCAACGGTTTTCAGTTTGGTATTAATGGCGGAGTGTACATGAGTGGTGCCTTCACAGGCGTGACACCGACAACATCCGTCAATGATACCTTCACACGAACATCGGCAGCAGCTATTGTGGGATACGAAAATCCCAAGGGCTTCAGAGTATGGGTGGGTTATGATTTCATGAATAACATCACCAATACTCCGGCGACCACTGCTAGCGCGAATGATCTGACGTCGGTGACCAACACAGGAATGCAGGCAGGTTTTGGTTGGAGATTTCACAATCATATTGCGATCAACGCATTGTATGATGTGCCAGGAACTCCCACGGCATATCAAACGAAAACAAATACCAACGTGCAGACCTCAGCTGTCACTAGCTTCACTGATAGTGCTCTGTTGTCGATCATGGTTGCCTTTCCGTTTGGCGGCGGCAAAATGTAGTCTTTGGCCTCAGGCTAAAGCAAAAAAGGAAGCCCTTCGGCTTCCTTTTTTATTTTCTGCGAACAACAAACACGCCTATCAGTCTTCAGTCACCAATTGCCGAGTCCACTGCCTCAGTTGATCGATGATCTGATCTCCCAGTGGACCAAATTGCACTCCATAAGATTGGTTGTCATCGTTCCACACCACCCGACCCATCACTTCGATAGAGTTCGACTGAGAAGGAATGGCGATTTGAAGAGTGACAAGCTCGCCCTTATTCAGATTGGATTGGGCACTGAATGCGGCTCCACCCAAGCTGATCGAGGACAATCGACCCAAAAGCTCCTGACCATCGCGATAAACGCGAACCTCGGAATCCGTGGCGAAGCGACCGTATCTGCGACGCGAAGGCGTCACCCATTTTGTACGCACCACCATCCATACGGCCAACGGCAAAAATAGAAGTACGAAAACAGAGCCCAGCGCCCCGGGGCTGGAACCACCAGAACCACCACCCTTGGACCAAAATGCCGAAGACAAAGTCGAGATCGAAACCGTACCGCATCCGGCGGAAGATGTTTGGCTTTGTCCGGTAGAAACTCCAGCCGGAATGACCTCAGCAAAAACAGGTTGGTAAGCCTGAGTGCTGGTCGCAGCCACGGCAGCCTGAACCGAAGTCGAAGCATTCACTCGACCCGAGGAAGAAACCGCCGAGGCCAATGCGGATTTCACGTCAACAGAGCCCACAATAATTTGTCGCACCTGATAGCCCGTCAATTGCGGAGCCTGACTGAAAACTTGTGCCGCCAATCCCGCCACAAACGGCGAAGCCATACTAGTACCGGATAAATAAGCAAAACTATTTCCAGGATAGGTGCTAAGAATTGAAACACCCGGAGCAGCCACCTGCACACTGCCGACGCCGTAAGAAGAAAATCCTGCTAAATTGTCGTAGTTATCTGTGGCCGCCACTGTGATCATACTGGGAATGGTTAAGCTTGCTGGATAGAGCGGACTGGAATCATCATTGGTGCTATAGTTTCCCGCAGCACTAGCGATAAAAACTCCATGATTATATGCATAGTTCAAAGCATCGTTGAGTGATTGAGCATAGCCCGAACCACCCCAAGAATTATTCAAAACCCGCGCTCCGTTGGCCACAGCATAGTAAACGGCAGACACTGCTGTCGCCGTGGATCCTGTCCCTGAAGAGTCCATGAATTTCAGCGGCATCACCTGAATATTGGAGGCCGAAAGACTGCCAGAAAAAATGTTCTGTCCGACGCCCACAATGATCCCAGAGACATGAGTTCCGTGCCCATTGTCATCCATAGGGTTGTTGTTACCATACGCAAAATTCCAGCCGCGAACGTCATCGACATATCCATTGCCATCGTCGTCAAGACCATTGACGACTTCATTTTTATTGCTCCAAATTCCTGCGGTGCCGGTCAACACATAATGATTGTAGTCAACCCCGGTGTCCAACACGGCAACGACCACTTTATTTTTGGCGGTCGCGTAGGCCCAACTTTGAGTGACCATGACATTGGCTGAATCTTGAGAATAAGATCCGCCTCCTCCGGCAGACATCGTCTGTACGTCGCCTGCCGATAAGATCTGTCCTTCACCTCCAGGATCCTGAGAAAGATGAATCACATAATTTGGTTCGGCGTATTCGACGTCCCCGCTTTGATTGAGCTCGGCGATTAAGTCGGTCTCGCTCTCACCGTCGGTGACAACCAAGTGATGAATATTGATTCCGGTCATGGAATGATGAAAGCGACTGCGCCCCTTGAGCTTCGCCTGCATTCGTTTGGTGTGTTGATCACCATATTTACCCTTGAACTTCACCACGAGCTCGCCAGGAACGGTTTCCGAGCTTACACTCAGCGCATTGGTGTATTGGGCCTGGCTTGCAAAGGATAGCATTAAGATCAGACTAACGATGGCTAGTAGTTTGGTCATACAATGACTATATCGGATGAAAGTCTAGTTCCATAAAGGCTTTGAAATACAATCTCAAAATAAGACAGGTCCTTTGTTCCATTATCAAAATACGCGCTTTTAATAGAGAGACTTATGTGTCGAACTTTTTTAGACTCAAAATATGACATCTTTGGGCAAAATTTTCTTCCGTGGCCTAATCACACTTTTACCTATCGCTGTAACCATTTACATCCTGTACTCTGCCATCGTCATTTTGGATGGAATGCTGGGTGTGATCCTACGCCAATTGCTTCCCACTTATATTCCTGGATTGGGCCTAGTCGCGATTGTCGGTTTGATTTTCTTATTCGGACTGATGTTGAATAACATCGTCATCGGAAGATTTTTGGCCTTCGCCGAACTGAAACTTTTAGGCGTGCCCTTCATCCGAGCTATTTACTCTCCGCTCAAAGATCTGATGAACTTGTTTTCCCGCAAAGACGAAAAAAATCCTCAGCAGGTGGTTTTTGTTCAACTCAGTCCTTCTGGACATCTGCAGCTAGGTTTGATCACGCGCGAACATTTTGAAGAACTCAAGTTGGGCCATGCCGTAGAGGATAAGGTGGCAGTTTATTTTCCGTTCAGTTATGCCCTAGGTGGATACACGCTTTTAGTTCCAAAATCGCAAGTCATTCACGTGAACATTCCCATTGAGAAAGCCATGAGTTTGGCCATCACTGGATGGGTCAAAGCTGAACACAAGCACGACGAGGTCTAACGTGGAAAATAACCACAGCAGCACACTGGGAAAAGCCTTAGAGATCAACCAAAATCCAATGGTTTATGGCACCTTTGCCGAGATCGGTGCCGGACAAGAAGTCGCCCGCTATTTTTTCAATGCTGGCAAGGCCTCACAAACAATTGCTAAAACAATCTCTGCCTATGACATGATTTATTCCGATGAAATCTACGGCAAAGAGGCCAATGGTCGCTATGTCTGCGAGTCCCGTCTGCTGAAGATGCTGGAAAAGGAATTCAGTTTGTTGCAACGCAGACTCAGCCAAGCGCGGGGCGCTCAAACCACATTTTTTGCTTTCGCCAATACCGTGGCGACCGGCGATCAGGGCAAACGTCCCCATGGCTGGATGGGAATTCGCTTTCAAACTAAGCCGAATGGAGCGGTGAACGACATTGTCGTTCATTGTCGCATGACGGATCGGTATCGACTCCTGCAGCAAGAAGCCATGGGTATTCTTGGTGTCAACCTGGTGTCTGCGGCATTCACCAAATTCAAAGATATCAGTTCTTTCATCGCCCACTTAACAGAGGACATCAAAGACGGACAAGTGGTGATTGATATGATTCGCGCCACCGGACCGGACGTGACCTTTCTGAACACACATCTACTGAATTTAGAATTGGTTCGCCGAGGCCTAGCCGAGGCCGTGCTATTTTCACCCGATGGTGACATCGTGACCGTGGCTGACACCGTCTACGATCGTCCCATCATCGTCGAGCGCGGAAGCTTCCGACCAGTGACCAATTCACATTTGGATTTGCTCTCGCGGGGAAAGGACTCGTTCAAAACGGCCTTTCCTAAAGCTAAAGCTCCGCTGACCATGTTCGAAGTGACGATGAATCAACTGCAAGTGCAAGGTCGCTTTGACGAGGGCGATTTCTTGGATCGGGTGCGAGCCCTGGTCTCTACCGGAAATCATGTTTTGGTGTCCAATTTTTTGCGTTTCTTCACCTTGAAAAGATATCTTCGCCAATACACGAAAGAACCTATCGCCATGATCATTGGCGCTAATCTATTGGACAAACTCTTCGACGAGAAGTTTTACGAAACCTTAGACGGCGGTATTCTGGAAGGCCTGGGTAAACTACTGGACAGCTCCACCCGAATTTTTGTTTATCCCAACAAAACTGAAAATTCGTGCATGACCGCAAAAACCTTTGCACCATCGACGGCCTTGCAGTCGATTTATAAGTACTTTGTCGAGCGCAATTGGGTCGTAGATATGGCGGACTGTGAAGAGATCGCTGAATTTGTCAGCTCTGAAAAAATCATTCAGATGATCAAAAATGGCGACACCGCTTGGTTGAAGTTGGTACCGCCCTCCGTGGTCGACATGATCAAAAAAGAAAATCTTTTTAACCTCAGTAAAAAACCGTCATCGCGGAAAGCTTAAAGCGCGGTTGGACAAAAACTCCACCAGCGTTTGTACCGTTTGAGCATTGCCGCCCGCAAACGTGAGCGGCCCTGTCGCGCGCTCATTCCAACCGTAAATATCTAAATGGGCCCAAGATTTGGAACGCACAAATTTTTCCAAAAATAGTGCGGCGGTGATGGCTCCGCCAAAACCTTCGGTGGCATTGACCACGTCCGCAAACGCTGAATCCATGCCCCGCCCATAGCGAGAAAACAGGGGCATTCTCCAGTTGGGTTCACCCATATCGGAACCCGCCTTAGACAGTGCTTCTGCCAGCTTGTCATCATTAGAAAATAGGCCAGAAATGTCCGCACCTAATCCCACTTTGATGGCCCCAGTGAGCGTTGCCACATCGATAACACACTCGGGTTCATTCTCACCCTTCTGAGTAACGGCGACATCCAAAGCATCCGCTAACACCAGCCGACCCTCGGCATCGGTGTTGTGAATTTCAACACTCATTCCATTTCTGGCGATCAGAACATCGCTGGGGCGCATACTCAGGCCGTCAACGTTGTTCTCTGCTAAGGCCAAATAGATGTCGACGGCGACATCGGGTTTAAATTCTGAAAGCCATTGGGCGACCCCGCACAGCGCCGCTGCACCACCCATATCTTTTTTCATCAGTCGCATGCCGGACGATGGCTTGATATCCAAACCACCACTATCAAAGGTGATTCCCTTGCCGACCAGAGCTACTGGTTTTTTACTCTTCAAATTTTTCACTTTTTTGGGTCGATAGCGAATGTGCACTAAGCACGGTGGCGTGGGTGATCCTTGACCCACGCCCAGGTGCAGGCCCATGCCCTCTTTTTGCAAGCGTGACTCGTTCCACACATCCACCTGCAGCTGAGAACTTTCTTTGAGCGATCGCCGAATGAATTCGGACATGGTGGTGGGGTTCAGCTGGTTCGGCGGAGTATTCACCAAATGTCGGGACAGATTCATGGCACTGGCCAGAGTTTGCGCCTGCTGCCGTACCACAGGATCCACAGCTTTAGAACCTGGGCCCACCTTAGAAATCAGAATTTCGGGCACCTCTGTGAGCCCCTTTTCTTCCACCACATTTTTATAGGAGTATGCGGATAGTTCAAGCCCCACCAGCACGCCCTTGTCTTGATAGTCATTGGTGGAGATCAATTGCAGCTTCAGTCGACCGACCTGATAAGCTTTGCAAAAACCCAACAGTGTTCCCAACTGATCACGATGCCAGGAATAGTCAGAGTCCTCTAGCCGCCCATGGTGGGACGCTGGTCCTTTGTGGGGATGCCGACAAAAAATCCAAACCGGGCCCTGAGTGCCAGAAAAATGCACCACTTCCTTCGAGGCCTGGGCCAGCAAAGACTTGCTTTGCCATCGCGGTGCATGCCGACGGATCAATGATTGCACCTGCGCTTGATCGTCAACGCCTAGAACAAAAACAGAGCCCACCACTGACGCCTGAGAGGAACCCTTAGATCCGGAAGTGAAGCGAATTTGCTCAATGAGAGACGGAATCTCGACCTGAAGCGGACTATTTTTTTTCTTTGCCATAGACATGAGTAGACACCTCAATGCCGGTTCTCGTAAACTATATTTTGATGAATCCCTTAGCGAACTCTTCAGACTCGACCAACCTCGTCGCGCCTTCGGCGGGGTTGAATTTAAAAATCATGCTGCTGAATGCCGAAAATCTGTTTTTAATTTCTGATGAATCCCTGCAAGAGTCCCATTTAGAGCTGGACGAAAAGGCCTGGCAGAAGCTGTCGACCTCCGTTTTTGATAACAAGCCTCTGCGGAAGTGTCGAGCCTTGGCCAAAATTGTTCAAGAAGTGAATCCGGACATCATCATGCTGGCCGAAGTTGGCGGGTCAGAAAGCCTGTCCAACTTCAATCGCCTATTTTTAAATGACCGGTTTTCCACAGCGCTGATCGAGGGCAACTCTAACCGAAATATTGATGTCGGATATCTGATCCGAAAAAATATGGGTTTTTATTTCGATTTGGTTTCCAATAAAAATCGCCCGATCAATTTTCTTTACGCCCACGAAAAAGATTCGCTGCAAATCGGAGAAGAAGAGTCTGCTCAGATTCCCGCCAGCCACAAATTTTCTCGCGATGTGGCCGAGCTTCACCTCTTTACCAAAGACCGCAGTCGACCGTTTTTATTGCTTTTGCTGGCGCATCTAAAATCAAGATTGGATCCGGATGGGATCGATGCCAATGGTTTGGAACGCCGACAGGCAGAGCTGCAGACACTAGTGAATATTTACTTGGGCTTTGAAAACCAATGGCAGGGAAAAATTCCCATCGTCGTTGCGGGGGACTTCAACGGCAATGCCAGCCAGCGAAACACAGATTTGGAATTTCGCGCCATTTATGATTCCACCCAACTCAAAGATGTCTGTGCGCTGGCCAATTTGCCGCCGGAAAGCTGCGCCACCTATTACCAGGTGGGCCGGCATTCGCACGTCGAGGGGAGACAGATTGACTACAGTTTTCTGTCTCCGGCTGCGGCGCCACTTTTGCTGCCAGAAAGTGTCAAGATATATCGATACAAAGATCACCTGGGGCAACCCATGGATCCTCCTTCGACGCTGGACGCTAAGTCTATGTTGCCATCGGATCACTATCCTTTGATATTTGAATTAAACAACATCCCTGTGATTGACTGACCCGCCTAGAATATTTACTCTCATCTGCAAATGACGATGCAAAAACAAAAAGTAAAATTGACGACACTGAATCAACCGGCTCAGTTCGAAATTAAAGCCGAAGTGAACTACATCGATGCCGAATCCAATCCGGATTCCAGTTACTTTTTCTTTGCCTACAAAATAAAAATCACCAATCGCGGAAATGCTCCGGCGCAATTGATGAGCCGCCACTGGGTGATCACCGATGGCACAGGCCATGTGGAAGAAGTTCGCGGCGCTGGTGTGGTTGGTGCTCAACCAAAAATCATGCCTGGTCAAAGTTTCGAGTATGAAAGTGCCTGCCCGCTGACCACATCTTCGGGAAGCATGCGCGGCTGTTACCAAATGCTCAATCAAGAAGGTCAAACTTTCGACGCCGAGATTCCTGAGTTTTTCCTGATCGCTCCGTCAGCGCTTCACTGATCTAAAATAAATTCAAGGCAGCTTCTCATCGCAACCTTCGACAAGCTTGGTGGATTGTCTGCTTTGCTCACCACCTGCTCTGGCAAAAATGGCAAATGCACAAAGAGACTGATGAACCCCGAAGGCCAGAATTTTTCTGCCACCCGGTAAGCCAAATAATTGCAGACATAAGTTCCCGCAGAATTAGAGATTTCTAAAGGCAACTGCAGACTCCTGGCCCGTGCTAACCACCCGCCGAGTGGCAGTTCCGTTTGGAACGCCGTCGGGCCATTGGGTGAAATCGCAACGCCGCTCTTGAGCACTTGGTCGGCATCCGATATTTCGGCATCCGCCCAATTCACCAAAAATCTTTCCATCCCTACTTTCGCGCGTCCACCAGCCAGACCCAACATGACAACTCTGTCATAGTTCCCACGCGATAGCTCAGCACTAAGAAGAGAAAAAGATTTTTCATAGGAGACCGGCAGAAGGATTTTTCCGTGGACTTGCCTATGGTGAATTTCGTCCAGCATAATTTCTGCGGGGTTCAGCTTTTCACCAGCGAAGGGCTCAAAGCCCGTAAGAAGAATTTTTTTCATTTAAGGGGAAAGCAACTTGCGGGCCCATGGCGATGCCGCCTGAGTGCGCTCGTAGACATGTCTTTCATGCAAACGCCCTTCGCGTCCAAACCAAAATTCAAACTTGGATGGCAGCAGATGAAAACCACCCCAGTTCGTGGGACAGGGAATGACCTGCCCAGCGAATTTCTGCTCAAATTTCTGCACCTGCTGTTCTAAGAATTCGAAATTAGGAATTTCCTGACTTTGAGCGCTGGCCCAAGCCCCTAGCTGACTCAGTCGCGCACGAGAGGCAAAGTAGGCTTCGGACTCTGCCCGGGTTAGCTTTTCAACCCGGCCGGACACTCGAATCTGCCGCGCCAAAGGGGCCCAAAAGAACAGCGCTGCGGCCACAGGATTGGCCGAAAGATCTTGGGCCTTGGGGCTATCGAAGTTGGTGTAAAATGAAAGACCTTCGCGCAAGAGGCCCTTAAACAAAACGGCCCGCACATTTGGCAGGCCGGTTATTGTCGATGTCGCTAAAGACATCGCGGTTGGTTCCTTGACTCCAGAGGCCTGAGCCTCCTGAATCTGATCCAATAAGTTAACAAATGGATCTAGTTTGAAATCAAAGGCCAATGCTATTTTTTCCCTTTAACAATGTCCACTAGCTCAACGTCAAAGAGCAGAACAGAATTCGCCGGAATTCCAGGACGAGCGGCTGCTCCGTATCCCAATTCTGGCGGGATGAACAATTTCACTTTGCCGCCAACTTTCATCAGTTGCAGAGCTTCTGTCCAACCCTTGATCACACCTTCCACTGGAAACTCGGCTGGCTGTCCACGATCGTAAGAGCTGTCAAATTGCTGACCGTTGGCCAACGTCCCACGGTAGTGAGCTTTCACTGTGTCTTTCGGAGTCGGAGATTTTCCTTTACCCTCTTGAACAACGATGTACTGAAGACCAGAAGCCGTGGTTTTCACGTCCGGTTGAGATTTATTATTTTCCAAAAATTTCTTAGATTCTGCCAAAGTCACATCAGCCTGCGCCGCTTGTTTTTGGTTCACCGCATCTTGCAGTTTCTTCAGAGAGTCTTGCATCTCTTCTGGTTTCAAGCGAGAAGCTTTGCCTGCTGAAACATCTTTCATCGACATCGCAATGACTTCTGGATCGAAATCAATGTTCTGGTTTTTCAAATTCATGCCGATTTGTTGTCCGATGGCATAGCTAGCCTTACTTTTATCACTGTTGAGCTTAGGCTCACAGCCAGTCATAAAAACGGCGCCGATGACGGCCAGGGAAACTAAAAGATAGCTGGGTCTTGATTGCATCATTGGTGTTCTCCTTAATTGTTGCCTTTATAAGACAGAGAAATGGGCCTTTTTGTAAAGCGATTTCCTCAATACTTTCAAATATTTCGTGGTGCGTAATGGCCGCGAATTTTGCTGGCTCCAGATTTTTTTTTGCCGAATGATCACTGAACAAGTGCGAATCATTCTATTTTTTCTAGCCATTATTAGCTTTGCTCAGTCACCCAGCTTAGCGAAGCTTTCCGCGGCACCACCCGAGCTCATTTCCTTCTGGAGACTGACTCTGGCTTCTCTGGCTATGGCACTCATCGGGCATTTTCGTGGGGAGGGAAGCACTCACTTCAAGGCCCTTAGAAGCAAGGCCGGAGTTTACGCCCTGTTGAGTGGACTCTTTTTTTGGATTCATCTGTGGTGCTTTCAGTTTGCTGCGCAAAACACTTCAGTGGCCAACGTTATGATTCTTTTTTCCACCAATCCGATCTTCACTGGACTTATTTCGGTGGGATTATTCAAAGAGAAATTTGAAAAGCGACTGATCCCGGTCTATTTGCTAGCCATGCTGGGTATTTATATTTTGGTCAGTCACAACCTGCATTTGGATTCCGCAAATACACCTGGTGATTTGGCGGCGCTGGCCTCTTCATTTTTGTTTTCATTTTATATTTTGTTCGGTCATCAAGCGCGAAAAACCGTGTCCAATACCACCTACACCTATTTTATCTACGCGGTGGCTGGAACATGTTTCTTTTTCACCACCTATTTCCGAGGCGTCGACTTCATTCACTATCCTAGTATTACATGGATTTCCATCGTTGGCCTGGTCCTGATTCCCACTTTGATGGGTCACGCTCTGTTCACCTATCTACTGCGGTTCATCAACGTCAATTGGCTGAGCATGGGAAAACTGGCAGAGCCCGTGATCGCCAGCTTCACTGCCTATTTGTTGTTCAGTGAGACCTGGAACCGCACGACGTTGCTGGCCTTTGCTTGCACTCTGCTGAGTCTTCTGCTTCTTATTCAGCCGTGGAAACATATCCAAGGACGAAGGACAACCTCATGACCGAAATACCGATCGAAAGTCTTTTTCAGAGCCAGAAGCTGCAGGCGCAAGCCCTGCGGATGCAATCGTGGAAAAGCCGCTTACCCTACCTAAAAAGTCTGAAGGCGGCATTGCTGAAATACGAAAACGAAATCATTCAGGCTCATGTCGCTGATTTCAAAAAACCAGCGGATGAAACTCTGTTGACCGAAATCTTTCCGGTGCTCGAGGAGATCAACTTATTTCAGCGGAACTTACATCGTTGGAGCCGACCCCAAGAGGTCGGAAATCCGCCGCTGCTGTTAGGCTCTGACAGCCGTGTTTATTTTGAGGCCAAGGGGGCCGTGCTGATCATCTCTTCGTGGAACTATCCTTTCGCCTTGAGCCTAACACCGCTGGTAGGAGCCATCGGCGCCGGCAATACTGTGTGCTTGAAGCCTTCAGAACTCACGCCGCATGTGTCCCGTCTTTTGAAAAAGATCGTTCAGGAGATCTTCCCCCCCGAAATGGTCTCTGTGGTCGAAGGTGGTGCAGAGGTTTCACAGAAACTACTGAGCTTTCCCTGGGACCACATTTTTTTCACTGGCTCCACGAATGTTGGTCGCATCGTCATGCAAGCCGCGGCGAAAAATCTGTCGCCGGTCACACTCGAACTCGGTGGAAAATCACCCGCCATTGTCGATGCCAGTGCGCACTTAAAAAATTCTGCCGAGCAAATGATTTGGGGCAAAACAGTGAACAACGGACAGACCTGCGTATCGCCGGACTTTGTCTATGTGCATGCCAAGGTTTGGGATGAGTTTATCCAAGAATGCAAATTGGCCGTGGAAAGGCTTCAGAAAAACCACCAACGTCCACAGATCATCAGTGATAAGCACTATCAGCGCCTGATGGATTTGAAAACCCAAAGTACAGCTCAGGGTGCACGAGTGCTCTTGGAAGGCGTGACCGATGGCCAGAGGGATCTGTCACCCGTGCTCATGGAAATAACCACACGGGAATTTGGCACAGAGCTGATGAATCAAGAAATCTTCGGCCCACTGCTGCCGATGATTAAGTACGAACACGACGACGAAGTCGTCCAGCATGTGAACTCTCAGGGAAAACCGCTGTCGCTTTATCTATTTTCACAGAATGAAACACAGATTCAGTTTTGGCTGCGAGCTATTTCTAGCGGTGGCGTCACCATCAACAACACCCTCTTACATGTCGGCAATCACCATCTTCCGTTCGGTGGAATTGGCGCTTCCGGCATCGGAAAGTATCACGGCCATTTTAGTTTTCTAGAATTCTCGCATCAGCGCGCAGTGCTGCACTACCGCTGGACCCACGCGATACTTCGAAAGTTTTATCCTCCCTACAGCCTAGAAAGTCGAAAGCTGATGAGCTTTCTGGTTCGCTGGATGATCAAACTGCCCTGGTGAGGGAAATAGTCCGCGGAAATACCTGGACAACCAGCGCATCCTTCGCTGAGATACGGACTTATGAGAATTTTAGTGGTGGAAGATCAAATCAAGATGGCCCAGTTCGTTAAGAAAGGTTTGACCGAGGTCGGTTACGCGGTCGACATTTCTGAAAGCGGGGCCTCTGCCGAAACCATGGTTGCTGAAAACGAATACGATTTAGTGGTGCTAGACATCATGTTGCCAGATCAAAATGGAATGGACACTGCCCGCCACTTGCGCCGCGATGGTTACGAGGGTCCGATCCTGATGCTCACGGCTTTGGCCACCACTAAGGACAAAGTCAACGGCCTGGACGCCGGCGCTGACGACTACCTGACCAAGCCCTATTCTTTTGACGAATTGCTAGCCCGGGTGCGAGCACTGCTTCGGCGAAAAAACTCCACCACGGGGGTCAGCTCTAGCACGCTTCGCTATCAGGATTTGGAGTTGGATTTACTCTCACGAAAGGCCCGTCGCGAAGGCCAAGACATCACCCTCACGGTCAAAGAATTTTCTTTGTTAGAGTATCTTCTGCGCAACGTGGAAAGACCCGTCACGCGAGTGCAAATCGCCGAACACGTTTGGGATGTGCATTTTGATTCCGAAAGCAATGTCATCGACGTCTACATCAATCTGTTGAGAAAAAAGATAGACTCTCCATTTTCTAAAAAACTCATTCATACGGTGGTAGGCACAGGTTATGTTCTTCGGGAAAATCCGTAGTTTCACTCAGCACATTAGCATTCGCTGGCGGATCACCGGACTGTTTGTCGTCGTCTTTGGCACCACCCTCATCCTGTTCGCTGTTTTTATTTTTAATTTTTTGGCGACCACGCTTCAGCATGAATTTGATGATGCCCTTTTTAATTATGCCGTCGACGTGAATGAAAGTATTAATTTAGATGCCAGCGGTGACCTCTCCTTTCAAACGCCGGCGCTGGACAAAGGCAAACTGTATCCCTTTGCGTGGGGAACCGCGCTGATTCAGATTCGGCACACCAATGGCGAAGTTCTTTCCCGGGTCGGTGACTTGGGAAGTTTGAATCTGCCCTATCATCGGCAAATTGATAAGCTCAACAAGGGCGAAGAAGCCGTCTTTGACACCATCAACAAGCTGGAAGGGCTGCCCAATCGCGAGGCCGAAAAATACCGCATGGTCACCCTACCCATTGATAATTCTCCGATCCCGCAGTTGCTGTTGCAGGTGGCAGTGCCGATGACGTTGCTGGAAGATCAAATCGAAAATCGCAAACGAATTTTAGAGACCGCGCTGCCCATGGCACTGCTGATCGCGGTCATCGGCGGGTATCTGTTGTCGATGCGGGCCTTCAAGCCCATCACCGAAATGATCGCCATCAGTGAGGCCATCGGTGCGCAAAAACTTTCGGCTCGCCTGCCTGTTCCTTTTGTGAAAGATGAGGTTCAATCTTTGGCCTTGGCCTTGAACGACATGCTGGCCCGAATTGAAAATGCTTTTCAGAGCCAAGAGCGATTCATCGCCGATGCCTCTCATCAACTGCTGACCCCGCTCACCATCATGCGCGGTGAGATCGAGGCCGCCTTGCGCAGCCAAAATCCGACCCAAGAAGTGTTGCTTAGTAATTTACAAGAGGTCGAGCATCTGTCGCAAATCGTGCAGCAACTATTACTTCTAGCCCGCGTGGAAGCCGGTCACGGAGCTTTGCAATTTTCCCCAGTGACTTTGGATGAGCTGGTTTCAGAAGCCTTGACCCGCGCCGGAAAGGCGGCACAGAAAAAAAATATCCGCATTCAATTCAATATCGAGCAATCCAAGAAGCTGGAAGCTCCTCCCGAGGTGTTGGGTGATTCCGATTTGCTGCAAAATCTGATTTTTAATTTGATCGAAAATGCCGTCAAATATTCGCCAGCCAACGAAGTGGTGCGCGTGCGCTGGCATTGGCACGACACCTTCCAAACCCTGGAAGTGGAAGACAACGGCCCCGGAATTCCCGAGGCTCAGTTGTCCCAGGTCTTTGAGCGCTTCCACCGAGCCCAAAGCGGAGGAGAAGGCTATGGCTTAGGTTTGGCCATCGCAAAAAAAATATCTGAGGTCCACGGAGGAAAGCTCACGGTTTCAAATAAATACTTGAATTCATTGGATAAATCAAAGTCCTCGGGATGCCTCTTTCGCTTCGAGATGAAAAATATTTAATCCGCTCTTCATCCGGTTTTTAATCCGGTCGGTTACTCTGATTAAGTTGAAAAACAACAATTACGCAAAGGGGCTAGTGCCTGCACCATAGGGGTGTGAGCAAAGAACCGATGCAATCATTATCCTGAGGAGGATTTATGAAATTAGTTACTATCTTGGCTACTCTGGTTTTCGCGGCTGTTGCTTCTGCTCAAGGCGGAGCTCCTGCTGATGCTAAAGCTGCTCCTGCTGGAACTGCTCCTGCTGCTCAAGAAGCTGCTGCTCCTGCTAAAACAGAAAAAGCTGCTCCTGCTGCTAAAGCTACCGGTAAGAAAAAAATGGATAAAAAAACTAAAAAAGGCGACAACAAATAATTGAGTCGTTTTTATGAATTTCAAAAAAGGAAGCAGAAATGCTTCCTTTTTTTTGCGCGCCGGAACTTCCCGCGCATCCCTGCAGGGATGCAGCTTTCCGAGGTGTGCCTAAAGGGCCCCACCGCCACCGATAAGTATCATGAATGTCGTATCCGAGTTGGGCAGAGTCAAACCAGTGACTGGATCTTTCCCGGGCGAAAAATAATTGATGGCCTTAACACCCACGCCTAAATTCAAGCCACCGAAACGAAAAAGCATGCCGGCCTCGGCAAAGTCGCCGGTAAAGTTGTTACTGGCCACGCGCAGTCCGGGTCCGATGTAAAATCTAAATCCGGGGTAACCATCATCACCTTGACTGACGAATTCATAGCGCACTGAAGAGTCCACTCCGGCCGCAGAGGTCAGCGTAGCGCCGAAGCGATCCCACACCATATTTCGCCAGTAAAAATACTCACTGAAGTGATCGTTGAGGCCCAAATCAATTTCCGAATAGGAATAACTCCCGTAAGTTCCGAACGAAGCCCCCAAGTCCCAGGTCCACTGCGGTTGAAAATCATCCGTGGTGTGCCGGCGTCGTTGCGCCCACACATCCGAGGAAAAGAATAAAAGTGGTAGGGCCACTAAGCCAAGAAAGGCCTGTCTCATTTTTTTCATAACACCGATCAACTTGGTTTCTTAGACCAAGACTTGCACCACGAAGTGGCTTTCACTTGCTCGTTCGGAAACAAGGCGCACTTTCCGTTGGCATCGCCGGCGTTTTTGGTGAACAGCACACAGCCCGAACAAGTTTGGTTGGCGAATTTCACGCCATTCCGTTCGATGGCCAAATCTTTAGGAACTGATTTTTTATTTTCCGAGTAATTTACACTGGCGGCCATCCCTTGTCCGGGTACTACGAATTTGGGGGCGCCCTGTGCCTGCGCGATGGCTGGCCAGAGTGATTTTAGAATGACAGGGGCAGCCACTGCGGCACCGGCCACACCAAGGGCTTGTTTAAAAAATTCACGACGGGATTGATTCATAGAGATCCTCCAATGATTTCATTGAAAATTACTCTCAATGCAAATGAAAGCCAATTGAAAAAAACCAGACTGGTCGATCAATAGCACCTCTGAAACAATAGAGGTATCGGAGGCCTCCATGAAACAATTTCTGAAAGTCTTAGCATTTTCTTTGCCGCTCCTAGCCGCAATGCCCGCCTTAGCGATTCTTGAAGTGAGCGTCGGTGGCCAGGGAATTTTAAGCAGCACCGGTGGAGGCAATTGGACCGGCCTAGGTGCCACCAACTACAGTTTTTCAGGAGCCTACGGTGCACAAGGTGAAGTGCGTGTGAATTTTCCAACTAGCTCCTGGCATTTCGGAGTTCGCTACGGACAATTGGGATTGTCGGGATCTTCGGGCGTCAACAGCCTGGCGATGAGTAGCACCCTGTATTCCGCACTGGTCTCCTATCGCTTGATTGACACAGGTCTCCTGTTTGGCCCAGTAGTCACTTACGCTCTAAGTGGCTCTGGAACGTTGCAAAATTCATTGGCCACGACCGTCGGCTCTACGGCAACTGCTGGTAGCGTTAGTGGCTACACGGCGGGAGTGGAATTCGGACTGAAATTTCCGCTGCTTCTGGCTGTGGAAGTGGGTGTCGGCAACTTGACCATGACCAACTTTAGCAACAATCAGCTGTTGAACGGCACTGCCACCAATGTGACGCTCTCTGGAACTTACGCGCGCTTGGCCGTTGGTTTTTCTTTTTAGTTGTAGCCTTCGGCTTGCTTGTAGAAATCGCGCAGCAGATATTCACGCATGACTCCGGCGATCAGTTTGGGCTGTTGCACGATCGAAATGTGACCGGCGTCCACCGTGGTCACCACATTTTCGCTAGCTAGTTTTTTTGCAAAGCCGTCATAGAAATCACTGGTGAACAAAGGATCTCGTCGCTCGTAGATCAGCAGACTGTCATGCTTCCAGGTTTTTAAGCGCGCTTCCCACAGATTCCATTTTTCAGTTCTAAGCAACCAGGAAAATTTCCACAGCATGTGAGCAATGAATTGCCGTTTTTTTCCATGCAGCTTTTGAATGCGGCCCACTCGCTCGTCGGCCTGCAGATTGCGAAAGACGTTTGCTGCCCCTTTAAGAAAATATTTTCCCACTGGTGAACTTAAGAAAAGAAAAATAACACTGCGGGAAAGCGGAATATTGAAAAACCATCTGAGACTGGGAATAGCAAAGTAGCGCTGGGCCCAAGGAGGCATAGGATTGATGAAGATCACTTTGTCCACGAGCTCTGGGCAACGACTAGCGATTCCCCAGGCAAGAGCCCCGCCATAGGAAATTCCGCTGAGAAAAACTGTTTCTCCGGGGTATTGTATTTGAATAAATTGAATCACTTCGTCGATTTGTTGGGAAAAACTTAAATTCTCTTGGCCCATGAACAGATTTGTCAAATTCGGCGTCACCACGCGAAACTGCCGCGAGAGCTCTTCGCTCACTTTTTCCCAGTGCAAGACACTGCCACCATATCCATGCAGGCAAATGAGGATTTTACCTTGGCCTTTTTCCCGTGCCGAGATTTTAGTCATGGGTTCTTATCGGAGCTTGTGAGGGCCGGCTTAACTGGACTTTCCGCTAGGAGCACAGCTCTTTCACCAGATCTAGTTCACATATTAGCGCCGACGACCCTGATTTCGATTTTGGTCACGAGGACCGCTAGGCTTTTTGTCTTCAGCGGGCTTTTCATGCAACATCAGTGTGTCCAAAACAGCATGGGATTGATGCGTTTTATCTTTCGCGCGAAAGCCTCTCACTTTTTTGTGAGCGTTCAACCCTCGCTCGGCCTGTTCGCTGATATCAATGGTGAGTTCACCGTAGGCTCGTACTTGGCAGGCAAGCCTTCGACCATCCAGATAATAATTATTGCCCAGAATGGCAAGCTCCACGGAATTGGGCGGAATCACGTTGTGATCCCCCTGAACGATCTTGATTCGACATTCAGCGCACTTCGGCTGACCCTTGCACAGAGAATTGATGTGCACGCCATTTTCATGGCACAACTGTAAGAGTGTTTTATTAGGATCGTTTTCGAACTCCACATGATTGGGTTCCACTTTTATTTTCATTTTACGATCACTTTCACAAATTTACGTTTACCCGCTCTAATCACTAAGGATTGACCGGGCTTTAAATCCAGTTTCAATTTTTCGTCTTCAATTTTTACTTGATCAATTTCGACTGCTCGACCGGCAATCAGTCTTTTAGCTTCGCCGTTGGAGGCTACTAAGCCCGCCTGTTGCATCAGAGCGCAAATACCGATGGGCTCCGTGGGATGCATGAGCACAAATTCTGGCACTTCATCGGGCATGCCTTTTTCGACGAACATGCGATTGAACTCGTCCTCGGCCTGTTTTGCGGCTTCGGCGGAATGAAATCGTGTGATTAAAAATTTCGCCAAGTCCACCTTCACTTGCCGTGGATGCACTTTTTTCTCTTGCAGGTCGGTTCTTAACTGCGAAAGGCCGGTGGGTGTGACATTCGTTAGCAATTCAATCCAACGCAGCATTAAAGTGTCGGAAACCCGCATGGTTTTTCCGAACATTTCCTTCGGGGAATCCACCACTGCGATGTAGTTATCCAAGGACTTCGACATTTTATTGACGCCATCCAGTCCTTCTAAAATCGGCACAGTGATCACGCACTGCTGATCGCCTTGGCCGTAGGACTTTTGCAATTCGCGGCCCACCAATAAGTTGAATTTTTGATCAGTGCCGCCCAATTCCACATCGGATTTCAAATGCACGGAATCATAACCCTGACAAAGTGGATATAAAAATTCATGAATAGCGATCGGAGTGTGAGATTGAAACCGCTTAGTGAAGTCATCACGCTCAAGCATTCGCGCCACTGTGTACTGCGCCGAAAGTTTAATAAAATCGGCCGGCGTTAATTTTGAAAACCAATGGGAATTGTAAACAATGGTCGTGCGCTCTGGATTCAAAACTTTGAAAATCTGGGCCGCATAAGTTTTTGCGTTGATGGCGATCTCTTCCGGGGATAGCGGCGGCCGGGTTTCATTTTTGCCCGTGGGGTCCCCGATCATCGCCGTGAAATCTCCAATGAGAAAATCCACGTGATGACCAAAATCCTGGAATTGACGAATTTTATTTAGGACGACGGTGTGCCCGATATGTAAATCGGGCCTGGTGGGATCAGCGCCGAATTTCACTTTCAACGGCTTGCCTTTGCTGATCTTTTTTTTCAGATCCTCTGCATTGATAAAATCCGCTGTGCCCAATTGCAGCTGCTGGATTTGATCTTGCGAAGAGGTATTCAGGCTCATCGAGCGATCTCCACCGATCGTGTTTCGCGAACGACAGCGACGCGCACTTGTCCCAGGTGTGGCATCTCGCGCTCAATTTTACGAGCCACGTCCCTCGACAACATCACGCTTTGGTCGTCGGTGACCTTGGAGGCTTCGACGATCACACGCACTTCTTTTCCCGCTTGCACGGCGAAAGTGCGTAAAACTCCGTCGAAACTGTTGCCGATGCTTTCCAGATCTTGCAGCCGATTGATGAAATTATCCATTCCTGGGCGACGCGCTCCTGGACGGCTGTTGGAAATCACATTGGCCGCTTGCACGATGTGTGCAATCACTGATGTCGGTGCCTCATCATTGTGATGGGCACGAATGGCGTGACAGACGGCCTCGACCTCTCCGTATTTTTTGGCGAAGTCAGCTCCGACAATCGCGTGATTGCCTTCCACCGTGTGATCAATGCCTTTGCCGATGTCATGAAGCAAACCTGCTCTGCGAGCCAGCTTCACATTGCCGCCAATTTCTGCGGCCATGATTCCAGCCAAATAGGCCACTTCCATCGAGTGATTTAATAAATTTTGAGTGTGAGTTTGGCGGTATTTGAGCGATCCGATGATCCGTTGGATTTCCACGTGAACGTTGGGAATACCAAGTTCTACGCAGACCTTTTCACCCTCTTCACGAAGGTTCTTGTTGAGTTCGGCCTTTTGCTTTTCGACCACTTCTTCGATACGCGCTGGATGCACGCGGCCGTCTTCCATCAATTTTTCTAGAGTGCGTTTCGCGAGTTCGCGACGAACGGGATCAAAACCACTGATGACCACGGCCTCTGGCGTGTCGTCGACGATGAGGTCAACTCCGCAGAGTGCCTCAAGTGTACGGATGTTTCGGCCTTCACGACCGATGATCTTGCCTTTCATTTCTTCTCCCGTCAGAGCCATGACGCTGACGGTGCGTTCTGATGTGTACTCGGAGGCCAGCCGCGACACTGCTACGGACAGAACCTGTTTGGCACGGCGATCGGCTTCACGCTCAGCTTCGACTTCGATTTCCTGAACTCGTTTCGCGGCGGCGATTTTGGCATCGCCTTCTAGGGCCTCGACCAACTCACGTTTGGCGGCTTCCGTCGACATTCCTGCCACGGATTCCAATCTTTGCTTAAGACTCTGTAGATTTTGTTCGACCTTTTTTTCGGTCTCTTCGGCTCTGTGTTCGGCGATGGCGATCTTTTCTTCCCGGGATTTCAAATTAAGTACGGCGCGGTCGTTCTCTTCCAGTTTCTGCTTGAGCTGGTCGTCCATCTCTTTCAGCTTTCGCTCTAACTGGGACTCTTTGCCCTTCAGTTGACTTTTTTGTTTTTGAATTTCGGTCTCTACGTTTTTGCGTGCACGGACTTCGAAATCTTTGGCGCGATTTTTGGAGTCCTTGTCGATTTTTGCGGCCTCTGACTTGGCGCGATTCACGATTCGTTCGGCTTCTAATTTGGCGGATTTCTTCTTTGTGTCATCTTGAACTTTCTTAATCACAAAAATACCGATGCCACCCAATAATAGTCCCACAATTGCGGCGATGATGATTTCCATTTTGTCTGTTTTCCTTAGCTGCTACTTCGGTCGAATCACTTCACTGTCGGTGATGACCAAATCCATTTTAATATCGTGTCCCTCTTCCGGCAGGAGGTCTGTGATTTGAGTGCTGAGTGCCACTCCGATCTTCAGGCCTTGAAATCCCACCAGTGCTCTGTCGTAAAATCCTTTTCCCCATCCCAGGCGCACTCCCCTGCGATCGAAACCCAGGCCGGGAATTAAAAATCCCTGAATCTGAGTCATTGGGATTTTTTTGGCCCCTCGCTCTCTCGGCTGAAGCACACCAAAATTCCCTGGCTCAAAACCTTCCGTTCCCGGTTGATACCAGCACAAACCACTTTCCTGCATCCGCGAAAACACCCACTGAAGGTGAGTCGCCTGCCGGTAGACAGCTTCTATACTGGGCTCTTGAGGAAGTGATTGAAAACCTCCCCAAATGCCAGACTGAGTGCGCAAAAAATCAGCTAGATTTTTCTGCAGCTCGGTCTCCCGCTTCGGACCTGAAATTTCTAGAGAGGATTTAAAATGTGCTCGCCATTCCTGCTTAGAGCGAAATAGTCCCGACATTTTGAAAGGGTCTCCCAAAAACTTTTTCAGCCCATTCTGAATTAAACTTCAGAATCTGGCGCAAGAGCGGTTTTTCGCCCTTTGGTCCTATCTAAGACTTTGGAGTTCTCTAGTTCTTGGGAAATTTTAAGAGTGCGTTCCTCGATACGATCTAGCTCTGCAAGAGCTCGACGTTTTAAAAGAATTAATTCTTCGGCAATATTGAGTGCGGTCAAAACCGCAGCGCTTTGAAAAGATCCGCTCTTTGTAGCTTGAAGTGCCTGTTGCAACTTCACATCAACAAAGTCAGACAATTCCTTCACCGTTGCCTCATCATGTGAGGAACGTAATTTGAATGGCAGTCCACCGAAACTGAGTTCGTAGGTTTTCTTGTCACTCACCGTGCTCAATCACCTTTCGTCCTGAATTCCTACTTGAGAGATTCAGGGTAAATCCCCAAAATAACTATTGAAAAACAACAGTCCATTTAGCTCGTTCATTGTAACGATAAGTGCTGGGGCCAGCAAGAGAAAAGTTCTACTGGGAAGCGCTGTTGGCTTCGGCGGGTTGCGGCAATTTCAAGGCTGTCATGGCCGAGGACAAGCCAAATTTTGCGAAGCTCGAATCAAACCATGGGCCGATGCTTGAGTGGCTCGATCGGGACCGGAAAGCGAATAGAGAAAATCTAATTTTTGGTCCGGCCTGATTAAAGCTGTCGCTGCGACCTCTTCCGTTTGTTTTTTGAATGAAAGATTAAGTGCATTTGCTGACTGCGTGCCAACCTGAGCACCTTTCACTAGGACCTTGTCTCCTTGAAGATCAAACTTATGATAGGAGCAAAGCTGCATGGGTTGGCCATCTTTTTCGAAGCTCCAGCAGTCACAAGTCTCAAGTTCATTTTTCGTCTGGGTAACAACAATTTTGACCTGAGCCCGAGCAACATACTCCGCACTTCCGAATTCACTATAGACGCCATTCCCGATCCAACTGCCAGACAAATTTACAGCATAGACATGGGTAGCAAATAGGACGCTCATTAAGAAGAAAAGTCTCATGAAGGAATTAGTATCAGACTATAGAATCGAGTCAATGAACTCTCGGGTAGAAAAAGCGCGAAGATCGCCGATCTTTTCACCCACGCCGATGAGTCGAATCGGAACTTGCAGCTCGTTGGCCAGGCCCACGGCAACGCCGCCCTTAGCAGTCCCATCCATTTTGGTGAGCACCACACCGGTCAAGCCGATGGCCGCGTGAAACTCCTGCGCCTGCGCCAGTGCATTTTGCCCAGAATTCGCATCCAACACGATCAGTGTTTCATGCGGTGCTTCGGGAATAACTTTAGCCAAAGTTCGCTTCAGTTTCTTAAGCTCTTCCATCAAGTTGGCTTGCGTGTGCAATCTTCCCGCCGTGTCGACAATGACCACGTCGTAATTTTGCGCCTTGGCTTTTTGAACGGCGTCGAAACCAACGGCACTGGGATCGGTCACTCCTGGAGGAGAAAAAATCTCTACCTGCGCCCGATCCGTCCACACCTTCAATTGCGATCCGGCCGCCGCCCTGAAAGTGTCACCGGCCGCTACTAATACTTTTTTGTTTTGCTTGGCCAGATGAGCCGCCAGTTTTCCAATGGTCGTCGTTTTGCCAGCGCCATTCACTCCGACCACCAACCACACCGCCGGCGTACTTTTCAAATTGAGGTGAGAAAAAAGCTCTGTTCCTGGTTCTTGCACATGAGATTTTTCAAAAATCAGCGAAAATTCTCGGCGTAAAACGCCTTTGATGTTTTCTATGTTTCCCTTGGCAGAGCCCGAAAGTTCGCTCTGCACCGAGCGCATCAGCAGCTCGACCGTCTTCGGCCCCAAATCGCTGGTGTAAAGAACCTCTTCGACTTCATCGATATTTTTCTGCGCGGTTTCACCGGAAAATGATTGGCGCAGCCGACCCCAAAGATTTTCTTCGGTTTTGGCCAGCGCCTGTTTCAGAGATTTTGAAGAAGTGAACTCATCCGTTTTTTCAGGTGCCGCTACTACTTCCGCTGCGTCCCTGGGTTTCGATTTCAGCATCGCGCGAACAATGAAAAACAAGGCCAGCGTCAAGCAGCCGGCAAAGATAAATAGTAGGGCTTCTACCTTGTCCATAGTGGCTAAACGATGTCTTGAAGATTCACAGAAACCATCGTCGACACTCCACGTTCTTGCATGGTCACGCCGTACAATTTACCGGCCACTTCCATCGTGTGCTTATTGTGAGTCACGACGATGATCTGTGAACGTTTCGCCATTTCTCTGACCAAGTCATTGAAACGGTAAACGTTAGCGTCATCGAGTGGCGCATCGACCTCATCCAGCAAGCAATAAGGCGAAGGCTTCACCAGGAAGATCGAGAACACCAAGGCCACCGCGGTCAATGCTTTCTCGCCACCTGATAACAGAGAGATATTTTGCATTTTTTTGCCCGGAGGTTTGGCCACGATTTCGATTCCCATTTCGCCTTTTTCCACGTCTTCGATCAATTCCAGTCGGGCCTCACCGCCTCCGAAGAGGACAGGGAACACTTTCTGGAATCTTTCGTTGACGAGATCGAAGGTCTCTTTGAAACGTTTGCTGCAAATGCGGTTGATCTTGTCGATCACTCGGCGCAATTGCTCTTTGGCTTCATTCAAATCGGCCTGCTGCTGCACTAGGAATTCATAGCGCTTGGCCGTTTCATCGTACTCTTCGATGGCGGATAAGTTCACTTCGCCGATTTTGCTTAATTTATCACGAAGCTCTTTCAGCTGAGGCTCTGCCAAAGAAGTATCGCCTTCTCTGAGCAGATGCGTTTCATAAACTTCTGGCAGATTCAGCATGTAACGTTCGCGAATTTGGTCGATGAGGTATTGCTCTTTCATCTTCGCCTGTTCGTACTTCAGTTGAGCATCGTTCATCTTGTGCATGCGTTCGTTGCGCAGGCGTTGAGTTTCCAAGGTTTTTTCCTCGAGCTCGCGCACTTGGGCGGATTGGATCTCGTACTGATTTTTGGCTTGCGCTGATCTGGCTTTTAGATCTTCGACCTCGAAGGCAGAGCGCTCGAACTCGATCTTTTTTTCTTCCAGGCGAATTTGCGAGTCAGACATCACGGTCGCGTTCTTTTGCGACTCTTCACTCATGCGTGACAGCTGCGCATTCAATTCTTCGACGGATTTTTGCACCATTTCTAGTTGGCGCTGAACACCCGCGTATTCTTGGCTCTTGGACGCCGATTGCGCGCGCAGATCTGCAGTTTCGTTTTGCATGCCATCGAAGCTCATACGTAAAGACGTCAGCTCTTGCTGCAGACTTTCTACTTGCTCTTCGGCCTCTGATTTTTTACTGCGAGCTTCACTCAAAGATTGGTTCAGTTCCGCGATGCGAGCTTCCATCTGCTGCACCTGTTCTGAGACTTTCAGGACTTCGCGCTGCTGACGTTCGGACGCGTACTTGGCGTTTTCCACTTCAGTTTCTGCGCGCTCGAGATCTTTGCGCAGTTCGGAAACTTTCAGCTCTTGCTCTTGGCGGCGTTTTTGTGCGCCTTCAAAGTCTTCAGTCACCGTGAGCAATCGCTCTTCGATTTTTTTCAATGAGGCTTGCGCCAACGCCAGTTTTCCTGACCATTCATCTTTAGATGCCGACAGCTCTTTGATTTCGCGGCGACGTTTCAGCACTCCAGAGTCCGCACCTTCGGTGGAACCACCGGTGAGCACTCCGTCGGCAGTTAAGGTGTCTCCGTCATTAGTGACGAAGGTCCATCCTTCGTACCGAGAGCGCAGATTCAAAGCCGTGCGAATGGAATCCACCACCGCCACGCCATCCAACAGATAGCTGACAGAGCTCTTGAATTTATCATCGCTTCGAACCACGTCTTTAAGGATGGCTTGCACGCCTTCACCAACGGGCGCTTGCGAGCGCGCCGAGGGAACGGCCGAAGAACTAGCGCTGGAAAAAAAACTAGATCTTCCAGAATGATTGGATTTCAAATGATCCACGGCTTGCAGTGCTGCACTGGAGTCCACGCTGGCATCGCTGCTCAGCAATACTTGCAGGCGTGAACCCAAGGCCGCCTCCATGGCGACCTCATATTCGGGCGGCACTTCGACCACATCAGAAACTGGAGAAAAACTGACTGATCCGTCGGCCGTGATTTCCGCTTGCTTGGTTTTTTGCCAAAGCATGACGTTTTTCACGCCCTCTTCGAAGCCTTCAAAATTATTCTGCAGATTTTCCAATCCGTAGAGTCGACCGGTGACTTCATTGAGCTTATCTTTGAAGGTGTCGACTTCTTCGCGTTTTTCGGCCTGTTGTGCTTGCAACGCTTTTTTATTGGCCTCAAAAACATCGACATCGCTGAGCAAGCCCATTTGCATTTGGCGCTCGGACTCTAGGCTGTTGAAAGTTTTCGTGCGTCGCTCTTCAAAGGAGGCTTGCTTCAACCTTAGTTCCACCGACACTTCTTGTTCGGTAGCCTCACGCTCTTGCAGTTGTTGAAATTGGCCAGACAGCGCTTGAATTTTCGCGTCCACAGAAGATTCGGTCTGCCCCAAGGCAAAAAGATCTCGGCGGCCGGTGGTCAAATTGTCGTCGACCTCTTGCACCCGCGACTGTGCGTTTTGATAAATTTCGTTTTTAGTTTGAAATTGCTCGGTCAAAGATTCGCTTTCAGTTTTTAGGCTTTCGACCTGACCTTGCAATTGATTGAAATCTCGCATCAGCAATTCACGACGAGCTTCTTGCTCTTGCAGTAAGGTGCCTGTCATCTGTTCATTGCGGCGAGCTTGCTCGATTTCAAAGCGCAGCTCTTGGACTTCCATCTCACTTTTTTGCACCTGGGTTTGGCGTTCAAAGTATTGCGTCTGCAGTGATTCAACGGATTTCTCTTGCTCAAGCAATGACAGCTTTAAAGTTTCCAACTCCGCCTGCAATTGAGCCAGGCTGGAATCCCCTTCGACTTCTTGGGACTGACACTCTTGAAAAATCCGCTGACATTCATCGGCCGCGGTTTTCAGATCTTTGAAATTCACTGACGAAACCCACAGATCCAATTCTTCGATTTGGGTTTTCAAAGTGCGGTAGCGCTCCGCACGCTGAGCTTGTCTTTGCAAGCTGTCGATCTGGCGCTTGAGTTCGCCGATGATGTCTTGCAGACGCACCAAGTTTTGATCTGTGGCCAAAAGCTTGCGCTGCGATTCGCGTTTGCGCATTTTGAATTTAGTGATTCCGGCCGCTTCCTCGATCAGCATGCGTCGGTCTTCAGGCTTGGCAGTGATGATTTTACCGATCATACCCTGCTGAATGATCGAGAAACCTTTCGCCCCTGCACCGGTGTCCATAAAGATCTCTTGCACGTCTTTCAGACGAGCTTGCTCTTTATTGACGAAGTATTCGGACTCACCATTGCGATGCAGGCGACGCGTAACCATGATTTCGGTGTGTTTGATATATTTAGCAGGAAAAGATCCGCCATCATTTTCCAAGGTCAGGGAAACTTCAGCCATCCCGGCGGGCGCATAGCCTTCGGCGCCAGCGAACACCACGTCCATCATTGAACTGCCGCGCAGATCCTTCGCCGACATTTCGCCCATGACCCAAACTAGGGCATCGACGATGTTCGATTTTCCACAGCCGTTGGGCCCGACGATTCCGGTGATTCCGGCATCAAATTGAATGACTGTGCGATCTTTGAATGATTTGAAACCAATGAGTTCAATCTTCTTAATTCTCAAAGGAGGACCCTCCGCATTAAATGCCCATCAGAACCGACTTCGCTCCGCGAAATCCGTCCCGCTTAAAGCACGCATATGAGGATCATCCATGACCAACCTTGTAACTGTCGCCAGACCCAGGTCCTATGTCAATTAGGGTATTTTCAAATTCGAATTTGCGCTGAGTCATTCAGCAGGTTTACGGTTAGCTTCACTCGTAGACTTCCCCACGGTGGCCAATTTTAATGATAGTGACTTTGATGATCTTGTTTTCGATCAAGTAGATCATTCGATAATCCTGAATGCGAACCCTGTACAGAGACTCTGCACCCTTCATTTTCTTGATTTGCAGCAACTCGGTGTAGGGGTTCAAAGACAGAAGCTGAACCGCATCTAATATTTTCTGTTGAATCTTCTGAGGCAAAGCCTGCAGCTCTTTGACGGCACTTTTCTTGAAAACAACTTCGTAAGGCTTTTGGCTCATTTTTTCAGTTTCTTGAGTACCAATGATAGAGAGACTTCCTCTTCATTTTTACGCTCTTGGTAGCTGGCAAGATCAATTTCGTCCTCGAGCCGTTCGCGAATGGCATTTTCGACGACACTTTGAATTTTGAGACCTTGCTTTTTGCAAAAAGCAGTCAATGCTTCTTTGAGCTCAAGATCAATACTTGTAGAAAGAGTGGCATGTTTAGACATGCCTTTATTATCCATGAAAAACCATGGAAAAACAAGGTTGCGCCTCAAATATCCGCTAAGTACATAAATTTGTTACAGTAATCAGTGCAGCTGCCGAGCCTTCAGCGAGGCCCGAGCTGCCGCTAATCTGGCAATCGGCACGCGGAACGGCGAGCAACTCACGTAATCCAAACCCGCGGACTCGAAAAATTCGATGCTGTCAGGATCCCCGCCGTGCTCTCCGCACACTCCGGTTTTCAAGTTGGGCTTGGTTTTGCGGCCTAGATTAACTCCGGTTTTTACCAATTGCCCGACACCTTCTTGATCAATGCTGACAAAAGGATCTTTGGCAAAAATTCCTTGAGAGACATAACTGCCCAAAAATCTTCCGGCATCATCGCGCGAAAGACCTAGTGTCGTTTGAGTCAGATCGTTGGTTCCGAAGCTGAAGAAATCCGCGTGATCGGCGATGTGATCAGCCGTGATGGCTGCGCGCGGAAGCTCGATCATGGTTCCCACCAAGTAATCAAACTTCACTCCCTGTTCCTTCATCACCTTTTCGACTTCATTCACAGTGAGTTTACGCAAAATTTCTAGTTCGCGCTCAACACCCACCAGAGGGATCATAATTTCCGGGGTCAACTGATCGCCCGCCTTGACTTGCAAACAAGCGGCTTCGGCGATGGCACGCACCTGCATGCGATAGATTTCTGGATAAGTGATCGCCAGGCGGCAACCGCGATGACCCAGCATCGGATTGAATTCGTGCAAACCGTTGACCTTGGCACGGACAGAATTGGGATCCATTTTCACTCGCTTAGCGAATTCCTGAATATCAGCTTCGCCATGAGGCACGAATTCGTGCAAAGGTGGATCCAACAGCCGAATAGTTACGGGGTAACCTTTCATAATTTCAAAGATGGCTTTAAAATCTTCGCGCTGCATGGGAAGTAATTTAGCCAAAGCCTTTTCGCGATCGTGGACATTGTCTGCGATGATCATCTCGCGGACAGCATCAATTCGATCGGCGCCGAAGAACATATGCTCTGTTCGACAAAGTCCAATTCCTTCGGCACCAAACTGGCGGGCTGTTTTTGCATCCCTGGGTGTGTCCGCATTGGTGCGAACTCCCATCCTGCGTTTAGTGTCCGCGATCTTCATCACCCGCTCAAAAACCGAAGACAGTTCTGGAGACAACGTTTTGACTTCGCCCATGAAAACCTCGCCCGTGCTGCCATCCAGAGTAATGACGTCACCCTCTTTCAACACGTAACCTTTCGCAGTCAATGTGAGCAAGTGGGTGTCCACTTCGATATCGCCACATCCAGCCACACAGCACTTTCCCATTCCCCGAGCCACCACGGCCGCATGAGAAGTCATGCCTCCTCGAGTGGTGAGAATTCCTTGCGACGCAATCATACCGGCGATGTCTTCCGGAGAAGTTTCTATTCTAACAAGAATTGTTTTTTTACCTTGCTCTTTCCAAGCCACGGCATCTTCCGGAGTGAAAACTATCTGGCCACAAACAGCGCCGGGACTTGCCGGCAAGCCTTTGGCCAAGACGGTTCGTGCGGCCTTTGGATCCAACGTCGGGTGCAGCAACTGATCCAGACTGTGCGGTTCGATTCGCAAGATGGCCTCATCTTCGCTGATCATTTTTTCGTCGATCATATCACAGGCAATGGCCAATGCGGCCTTCGCTGTGCGTTTGCCATTGCGAGTTTGCAACATCCAGAGCTTATTGCGCTCGACGGTGAACTCGATGTCCTGCATATCGCGATAATGTTTTTCTAAAGTTTTGTAGATGTCCGTCAGTTTTTTATAGGCATCAGGCATGAGCTCTGCCATTTTTGCAATCGTCAACGGAGTGCGAATTCCAGCGACCACATCTTCACCCTGAGCATTGACCAGGAACTCTCCGAAAAATTTCTTCTCGCCCGTGTTGGGATCGCGTGTGAACGCGACACCCGTTGCAGAGTCATCACCCATATTCCCGAAGACCATCGACTGCACACTCACAGCGGTGCCCCACGATGCTGGGATGCTGTGCAATTCGCGATAAGTGATGGCTCGCGGAGTGTTCCACGAGCGGAAAACCGCAGAGATCGCTCCCCAAAGTTGTTCCCAAGGTTCCGACGGAAACATGGCGCCCGTGCCGTTCTTCACGAGTTCTTTAAATTTCTTCACCAATAGTTTGAGGTCATCCACCGTCAGATCAGTGTCGTTATGAATTCCTTTTTCGGCTTTTAGGTCTTCCAAGGTGACCTCTAGCAAACTGGAATTCATTCCCATGACCACGTCCGAGTACATTTGAATAAACCGGCGATAAGAGTCCCAAGCAAATCGCGGATTGCCAGAGGCTGCTGCTAGGCCCTCCACGGTTTGGTCGTTCAAACCTAAATTTAAAATCGTGTCCATCATCCCCGGCATAGAGGCCCGAGCTCCTGAACGCACGGAAACCAGCAGCGGATTTTTGACATCACCGAATTTTTTGCCAATCAATGCTTCGACCTTTTTCATCGCGTCCTGCACGGGCTTAATCGTCCAGTCAGGAAGTTTTCCACCCTGCTCGTAGTAGTGAGTGCAAACTTCGGTGGAAATGGTGAAGCCCGGAGGCACCGGAATTCCCAGAGAGGTCATCTCTGCCAAGTTGGCACCCTTGCCACCCAAAATATTCTTCATGCCAGCGTTACCATCGGTATCACCAGCCGCAAAAAAATAAACGGACTTGGCAGGAACAACAGCCGATTTTGATTGAGTCTGCATTAGAACTCCTTCATTCCCTTGAGGACATAAGCGTTCAATTCAGAAATTTTAACGCGGTCTTGTTTCATGGTGTCGCGATGACGAACGGTCACACACTGATCAACCAGTGAATCAAAATCCACCGTGGTGCAATAAGGCGTGCCGATCTCGTCCTGACGACGATAACGTTTTCCGATAGAGCCACTTTCGTCATAGAGCGCTTGATAGTCCTCACTGAGCTGTAAATGAACCTTTTCAGCCAGGTTCGTGAGATCCTCTTTTTTCGACAGTGGCATCACGGCGATTTTAATCGGCGCAATCTCCGGATGCAGACCCAGCACCACGCGCACGTCCTCTTGTCCTTTGTCATCCACAGTGACCTCTTCGCGATAGGCATCACAGAGAAAAGCCAAGAACAGGCGATCACAACCGACGGCAGTTTCG